>JAGVJN010000042.1 GCA_020051095.1 Pseudomonadota bacterium
CCAGCGTTCAATCTGAGCCAGGATCAAACTCTTCAGTTGAATCCTATAGCGTCAGTTTAACTGACTTTACTTTATATCTTTGTACTTCGTCGCACTTTACAAGTGCCCACACAGTTTGTCTTTATTTTCTTAAGGAACTCGCCCAATCGGCGTAGGGTGCATTCTACGGATTTTTTACCCTTTGTCAAATGATTTTTTCAACTATTTTTATGAAATCCACTTTAATCATTGATAGACAATAAATGAGGAATTTATCGCCTTCGTTGTTTAATCCCACTGAACATTGACTATTTTTTTTGATAGGTTTTTAATTCAAACGGGTAGGGATTTTGTTCATCATTAGGAATATATTGGCAACTGACAACTTGCCATTGATTGGGATCAATGGCTGGGAAAAACGTGTCTGCATCGAAGGACGCATGGATATGGGTAAGATAGAGCCTATCTGCTTGGGCTATGAGTTGTTGATACAATGTGGCACCTCCAATGATCATCACTTCCTCATCTGTTTCACAACTTGACAATGCCTCGTCAATACTCACATAGACATCCACACCATTTAAGGCTGATTCTGTCCGGGATATAACGATATTTCTTCTTCCAGGCAAAGGTTTTCCGATTGATTGAAATGTCTTTCTCCCCATGACGATCGGTTTCCCCATTGTCATTTGTTTAAATCGTTTTAAATCATTGGGTAGGTGACATAAAAGTTGATTGCCTTTTCCAATGCCCATGTTCCGATCCACCGCAGCGATTAGACTAAGTTTCATGTCATACCTCCTTTCGACGAGCTTGAACAAGCTTCCAAGCATATTGGGTTGCATAAATTAAGCTATCGGGGCTAGCTTTTCCTGTGCCAGCCAAGGGAAGGGCAGTCCCATGATCCACCGAAGTACGAATGATTGGCAGGCCAAGTGTCACATTGGCTGTGTGATGGAACCCAGCATATTTGATTACAGGAAGGCCTTGATCATGGTACATGGTTAAGTAGACATCTGCGTTGGCATATTCAGGCGTGCAAAATAAAGTATCCGCTGGAATAGGACCTGACAAATGCAGGCCTTTTGCGGATAATTGTTGAATGACTGGCTCAATCACATCAATTTCTTCTCGCCCCAAGTAGCCATTTTCACCCGCATGGGGATTCAAACCGGATAAAACGATCATTGGCTTTTCAATACTAAATAATTCACGCATGGCTTTATCAATAATTTCAATCACATTCGTTAACAGCGATGGCGTAATCGCTTTTGCTACTTTCGCTAAGGGGAGGTGAGTGGTCACTAAAGCAACACGCATTGTCTCACATGCTAACATCATAACGACCTGTTCTGTGGAACATAAATTGGCCAAATATTCCGTGTGTCCTGTAAAATCTATCCCCGCCTCATTGATTATTGCTTTATGAACTGGCGCTGTGACCATTGCGCTCATTTGATCTTGCATACATAATGCAGCCGCTGTTTCAATCAACCGCAATACATAGCCACTGTTGGCTGGCTCTAAGACGCCTGGGGTGACTTTTGCAGAAACGGCTTGATGGTAGACATATAATTTCTTGGGATCCATTTCGTCGATGGATTCACCCTGATAAGGCATCAAATCGACGTTAATATTTAACTGTTGCTTTCGTGCATTTAACAAATCCATATCAGCCAACACCACAACCGGTAGATTGGCTGACATGAGGGACAAGCAGATATCGGGGCCAATCCCGGATGGTTCACCGGAGGTGACTACGATTGGGTTCATGCTAAAGACTTGTCCAAGATTTTCACATACGCTTGGGATTTTAAATTTTGTTGCCAATTCTGAACAGCGTCCATCATTTTGCGCTGATGCAAGAACTGACGCACCTGCTGTTTGCGCCAAGTCTCCGTATCATCGACATTTTTACGTTCCAGTACTTGGATAATGTGCCAGCCAAACCCTGTTTTTACGGGCTTACCTACCTCGTTAAGATTAAGTTTATTCATGGCTTCTTCAAAGGGTGGTACGGTTTCTCCAGGTGATATCCATCCTAAATCGCCCCCTTTACCACCCGACACAGTATCCGCCGAGTAGGCTTTTGCCAATCTTGCAAAATCTTGGCCTGATTTTAATCGTTGATAAAGGCTTATTGCTTTATTTTCAGCCTCAGTTTCTGTGATATCAGGCGTTTTTTTAATCAAAATATGACGAACATGCGTTTTTAATACGTTGTGATGTGGGTCATTCCCTTTTATTGATAAAAGTTTGATAAACTGGAGTCCATTACCCGCTCGAATAGGTCCAAGTATCTGGCCGACTCTCATCTTTGCGACATATTTTGCATAAAGTTCGGGTATTTCAGGCAAATGCCGTGTCCCTAAATCATTTTGTTCTAACAAAAAGTCATCCGCTTTTTGATTAGCAACAATCTTTGAGAAATCAGGATCTTTTAACAAAGCTTGTTGGATATTTTGCGCTAATTTTTCGGCTTTCGCTAATTGTTCACTACTAGGCTCATCATCTAAAGGAATGACCAAATTTTTTAAATGGTAGGCCTGATTGCTCATGTCTGCCGATTTGGAGGTTTTCAAATAGTCATTGACTTGCTCTTCGGAAATAGCCACATCTTTGGCAACAGCCTTTTGTTGCAAACGCATTAACGTTAACTCCGTTTTGATGCTATTGCGATACGCTTTCCAATCGATTCCTTTTTGTTCCATCATTTGGCGAAACTGGGAGAGTGTTGAATTATTTTTTTTAGCGATTTGCGTTATCGCTTGATTGACCTCTGTGCTATCGACTTCAATATTGTTCATTTTCGCCAGTTGCAATTGCAAATTGGTAAGAATCAGTTGCTGTAAAACTTGCTTTTCTAAAATCGACCGCTGTGGAATTTCTTGGCCTTGTATTCGCAATTGCTGCTCAATTTCAGCGACCCTATCCTCTAATTGGCTTTGGGTAATAACGCCATCATTGACAACCGCAACCATCTTATCCAGCGTATTCGCTGACAAGGATGTGACAACCAATAATAAAGACCCTATCAAGCTTATTCGTTTTATAAAATACCACATAACTATTACCCTCAAATGGAATCCAAGTCACGCTAGGTGGTTTAAACTTGGCTATATACCTGTGATTATGCGTAATGGTACGTCAAAGGTTTCATTATATGCAAGCCTAACGATCGCTTAAAAGACAATTTGCAAAAAATAATATCATTCACCATCAGCGCAATTGCGCCGACCTAAATAGATCCTGATACCCTAGCACATACGTCTGGATGGCACCTGTTGGATCGGATGTCGCTAATGAACCCAGCCCCTTAAATAAAATCTGGAAATACACGTTATTATTATATTGGGGACGTAGTTGTTGATTTAAACTATAGAAATTGCGACCCGCTGTCACGCGAAATGCCCAACAACAAGAGTCATATTGCACGCCTGCTAATGACATCATTTCATAGTGTTTACTTAAGTTAAAACTATAAGCACCCAACACGCTCCAGTAATCAGTGAGAGGCCAAGCAAATGAAGTTGATATCTGATTTAAGGCATTATTTTGTGGCAGACCATTAGCAATCTGAGTTGTATCACCGTTAACTAAATAAGTATAACCTATATTAAATAACTGATTGACACCCATCTCATAATGCATATTGATGTGGGTATTGTCGGTAGAGCGCGTTGCTGGATCCCAGGCATAATCACCGGTCATCGACAATCGCGACATTAACCGAACAACGCCGCGCACAACAGCTGGCGAATTGCGGCTGGTTGGATCAAGAAATCCAAGTGCTTGTTGGTTATTGATGCAATCAATATCCCCGGGATAGCATAGTGGCACCGTTCGATTGCGAAAATAGCGTATTTGTCCTGCCGATAATTGGGCAACTTCGGTTCCTGTCCCTTGGTTAATAAAGCGGGTTGACAGGGCATAGGATAATTGATTGGCATCACCTATGCGATCGTTGCCTGAAAAACGGTTAATCCGAAACAATTGATTATAGGTGAAAATCATATTTCCGGAATCAAACACGGGAATGGCTGACTGATCTTGTGCCGGTACATAGAGATAATATAACCTCGGCTCAATGGTTTGCATCCAGCTTTGCCCATAGGCATCGTAGTATCGATCAAAAAACAGTCCACCATCCACGCCTGCTCGACCAATGGTGCTACTAATTTTGTTATCAATGGGCATCGGGCTATTCGCGAGCTGATAATTTCGCTGCACGGCATCAAATGTTGGTCTGATATAGCCCCAAGTCTGATTGAATGGAACGGTCCAGACTGGATTGAAATAGGTTCGACCACCTTCCACGGTTTTGCGAGAACGGTCTGGCCATACAAAATAGTCAAACTGGGCATTCACATCCAACATACTATCAAGCGGTAAATCCCCATAATGGCCTTGTCCAAGAAGCTGGGGTAGTCTTTGATATATTAAATTGATTGGCGTTTGGTTAAAGGGATTTAGGGTCTGGTAGGATTGAATGGCCGTACGCCATAACCAATGCTCTGTGTTATAGGTTAAATCGGCTTGACGCAACAATTGCCTGGCAGTGGCCATGGATAAGTTGGAGTTAAAATCCTCTAGATAATAATCGTCGGAAACCTGATTGACATCTAAATGAAATCTTAGATTGGGAGTAATCAGCGTGTTGTTACGTACCGTGCCATTCCATCGCGTATCACTATCAAACCTTATACCTTGGTAGGTATTGATATTGTCATTTTTAAATTTTTTAAAGGCGCGGTCATTTGGCAGGATATTCCCTGTAATATAGCTTCTTGAATAGTCATTTAAATAGCGGAACTCGCCACCAATCATCAAACCACGCAACGTGTAAATATGAGGGACAATGGTTGCATCATAATTGGGCGCAATGTTCCAGTAATAAGGGATGGCCAAATCATATCCACCCAAATTGGTGTATCCTTTGATGGGAATTAAAAACCCGGATTGCCGATCATTACTGGTGGGAAAACTTAAATAAGGAAAGTAGGCGACCGTTTTATCCTTAACCCGTAATCGAGCTTGGCGAGCGACACCTTTATGTTTGGTATTATCCAAACTGATTTTGTTTGCTTGAATTTCCCAAGCATTGTCAGTTGGAGCACAAGTCGTATAGGTTGCGTCATGAAGAATCAGGTCCTTATTGCCTTTGCGTATGACTTTTTTGGCACGACCCCATGCGGGCAAAACTGCGGCAATGCGGTTTAAATTAAACCGATATAGGACTTGTTCAACGATTCCTGAACGTGAGGATACAAAAATGGTCGCTCGATTTGCCAGCATCAGTCGGTCTGGCTCTCGATAAGTCACATGATTCAGCAAGATGATTTTATCCACCTGATTAGTGCGCTTATTTCGGTAGATATAAGCCGTATCAGCTGTGACAACTCTGTCTGACTGCTCAACTTGCACATCACCTTGAAGCTTTGATTCACCGGCACTGGCAAACGAAACGTGATTGGCTTGAATCTCAATTTTGCCCGGGGGAAGATTAACAATCGGTAAGGGCGTGTAGCGACCTGGGCAAATGCCATAGGGTTCTGTTTGCCAGTGCAAACAGCGCGCAATTTGTTGCCTTTCGCTAGTGGTTAACGCAGGATTCGATAACCACACGCAAGCCTTGATCGTTTCATTCGCAACCACAGAAACAGGTGCCCCCCCAGCCATACCAGCAAACCCGCTTTTTGCCAGGATGCCAGCTAGTAGGGTAACGATAGCAAATAGCATCAACGTGAATCGACGCCAATAATCCTTATCTGTTTTTATTTTTCTTAATTTTACGATTTTCACCAACGTCAAAATGCCTTATGATCGAACACAATCAGGGTAATCCTACCTGATATACCCAAAACCTCTCAATACCACCGTATTGGCGTTAACTGGGTATAATTAACCGATCAGATGTTCTATACCTGCCAACCCTATCGTTGGCATAGGTCCTTGAGATAAGATGACATAGAACATCGATAACACATAAAATGAGAAGAAGTATACCATGTCTACACGAGAAAGCGCACTACAATCTTGGTTGTCTGAGCGACTGCCTACGCAGCAATTCACCCTGTCGCTGCTCGCCGGCGATGCAAGTTTTCGCCGCTACTATCGCATTAATCATCAAGGAAAATCCTGGGTCGTCATGGATGCCCCACCAGAGCGCGAACCAATCACCGCCTTTTTAGCCATCGATCACTTGTTAAATTCGCATGGACTCCATGTGCCTCGCATTGAGGCAGCAACCAATGAAATGGGGTTTATCTTGATGGAAGATTTAGGCGATGCCTTGTTTTTAGACTTGCTAACAAAAGACTCTGCAAACGAATTATATCAACACGCTCTCGATTTGCTGGTAACCATGCAGTCCATTCCCACTGAGCAATCGAGTTTAAGTCATTATGATAGCAATCGCCTTTTAACCGAACTGCACCTTTTTATTGATTGGTTCTGTCTTAAATACCTAGCATTAGATCTTCACCAACAAGAAATCACTCAATTAACAGAGATTTTCACCAACCTTGCCCAAGAGGTCGCAAATCAAGCATCTTGTTTTGTTCATCGGGATTACCATTCCCGCAATATTATGGCCATTAGTAACCATCCCATTAAACTCAGCATCATCGATTTCCAAGACGCAGTTATTGGTCCTTATACCTATGATGTCGTTTCACTTCTCAAAGATTGTTACATCGATTGGCCTTCTGATCAGCAACAACAATGGTGTCACTATTATTTTAAACAGAGTGCTTTTCACGAAAACATAAGTTTCGACCAATTTATGTTAGACTATCATTTGTGTGGCTTGCAACGCCATTTGCGCGTGCTTGGCACCTTTTCACGACTCTATCTACGTGATGGAAAAGATCGCTATTTAGCCGACATGCCGAGGATTATGAACTATATAACCCATGCGTTATCCGAAACAGGGAAATACCCTGCTTTGCAACAGTTTTTCAGTGAGCGAGTGAAATTACCATGAAAACGGCGATGATCTTAGCAGCAGGCCGAGGTGAGCGCTTACGACCTTTGACCTGGGAAAAGCCCAAATGCCTTACAGACATCCATAGTCTGCCATTATTAGGCATCCATCTGAAACATTTAGCAGACAGCGGTTTTCACAAAATCGTGGTTAACCATGCCTATTTAGGCAGTTTAATTCGTGACTATGTGAAAAATTTTCATAGCCAAGGGATGGAGGTCTTGTTATCGCCTGAACCGGTTGGAGGATTAGAAACCGGTGGTGGCATACGAAATGCACTACCCTTGTTGGGAGATGAACCGTTTGTGGCTGTCAATGCCGATATTGTCACCGATTTTGATTATGCTTGTTTGCCAAGCATTTCCCCTGAAAAAGCCCATATTGTTCTGGTGGAAAAAAACCAGATGCCGGGAAAAGGGGACTTTGATCTTTCGCCCTCGGGTTTAGCTTCGAATAATCCCAAACGTTATACCTATGCTGGAATTGCTTGTTATCACCCAGCCATGTTTTATCAGCACCCGATAGGACGCTATTCAGTCACTCCTATTTTACGACAATTGGCTGACAATCACTGTTTGACAGCACAACTGCATAAGGGGAAATGGATGGATATTGGTTGCCTACAAGGACTGAAAGCTGCGCAAACGATGATGTTAAAATCTAACGATCGTTGTTAGCCACCACTGGTCGAAGCTGGCCCAGATGGGGTTTCGTCGGGATGAACATCCACACCTTCTTCATCCGCCATCCCTTCCGTTTTAATACCTTTTTTAAGCGAATCTTCAACCATTTGTTTCCTATCTGCTTCACTAACGGGAGGACCGGATGGGAAAGCACGTCTAACGACATTGGTTTGTAGTCCTTTCGATTTCATAAACGCGCCAAACCCGTCTTTCACATCTTGCACTCGTTTAAAAATCTCCTCCCTATTCATCAACATCTCTTCGCCTTTGTCATTTTGTTTAATTTTCCCTTTGTCATCCACTTCATAAAGCTGGCCGTTTTTATAAAATATGCCTTTTTCAGCAAGCCGCGCTTTAAACACGTTATCCAGCTCCTCGACCAGCGTTTTATTGTCCAACGGTTTGCCATTTAGTTTATAGCCACGAACAAATTGGGATTTCTCATTCACAGCAAAGTCTAACTCCAACTCGCCTTTTAATTCGCCATTCTCATCAAGCAATCCCGCCTGTTTGAACAATGCTTTAATATTGTCTAAGGATTTATCGGCTAAAAATTCTTGTAGACTTTTGAAATCTGTTAGCGGTTCACTTCCGCCATTCCATTCTCGACCAGAAGTTTGCCGTCTTGAAACTTCTGACACACTCGATGCAAAATCAACGAACTTTTTGATAACTGGCAAGGCTGCCTCAAGATTTCCCAAACGCTTAGCCACACGGACTTGGGCAAAATAAGCGGCCTCCGGCGTTGAAATGGTGTCTAACATTTTCAACAGCGCGTCTTTATCTGGCATTAATTGGACGTTATCCATGCCAACCGTGGTTGTTTTATATTTTCCTTTCATAATCTTTCAATATCGCATTGTTTTATACAGTTATAGCGAAGCTATCATAAATTTTCAATCCAATGAATGAACCACATGAAAAATGTTGTCTCGCTATCCCGGTTTAGGTGTTATTGATGTCGGTGTTGGTAAACTGCTTTCAACGCTTTGTTCTTCCTTTTTACCTGTTTCCGCTGCATTATTTAATGTTTGTCCAGCATTTTCAATAGTATCGCCGGCGGTATCACCCAACCCTCTCACCGCTTCCGATGTAAACCCGGTTACTTGACCGGCTGTTTGTTCAACATCCCTTCCCATGCCAGAAAAATCTTTAGCTAAATTCCCATAGAGCTCTTTCCCGGATTTGACACCTTGATCAAAGGCATCAAGATTTGCATCAGGGCCCATTTCTTGGGCTTCTTCTAGGGCTTGAGTTCCTGATTGATCTAGCCCATCATCCATGGCAGTTAAAGGGGCGACTGTGGCTCGTCCAGCTTGTTCAATACCATCGGCAGCCATATCTGCTGTTTGTCTGGAAGCATTACTCGCCATATCAGCCCCCTCTGACACAACGTCTTCTTCATCATCGGTCACCTGGCCTTGAACAGCATCAAGTGGCTGAGCAGCTTCTGTGGGAAGCGCATAAACTTCTTCCAAGAGACCATCCATCGAACTTGGATCGATTTCGGGCATAGAATCACTCTTTGGGGCATTGGGATTGGGGTCGTCACTGGGGCCTAAGCCGGATATCATACCTTCAAACTCGTCGAGAAAAGCCTGATCGTCTTCGTCAGCACCAACTTGGGCTCCTTCAGTATCTTTTAACTCATCATTTTCATCTGGCTCAATATCATCAAACTCTGGCATCGTTTTTCTCCCCGCGCAAGCTGATTTTATCAGCAATATACTCAAAATGACTTCTTACTGAACATTATAGCAGATATCACAGGACTGATTTGAGGTGAACGCCAGCCTTTCGTAAATATATTGAAAAGGCTGGCATAGGAGACAAGATGAGATTAATCGAGTGGGTTATGGAGTTTATCCACCACGGAATCAAATCGTTTTTTCTTCATATCGTCAAACTTGAATTCATCGACTTGGATGGCATCCCAACGCGCATGCTCGACTTCTACTAACGCATCCATCTCCGTTTGGCTAAGTTTTCCATTTTTTACCAACTCCTGTAATTTATCTTTCAGTGCAGCAAATTTGAGTCCTTTCAGCCCCACTTTTTGATAAAGCGGTTGATGCTCAACCAGCAATTTTAAGGCATATTCCATGCGATCAACGGGTTGCTTGCTATCCCCACTCAGATACACAAACTGCTGGATGAAACTGCGAAAGTCATTGTAGTTTGCCATTTTTTGAGCTAATTGGCTGTCGATTTTATCTTTGGGATAACGCAATGTCTGACCAAAGGGAAATGTCCATAGGCGCATCACCATACCTAAAAAGCGATTAGGGAAATTCTGGCAAAATTCAATCATGGCTTTTTGTGCTTGGTATAAACAATATTGCACCGCCCATTGCGCATGGAGCTGAAAGTCTGGATTTTGACCTTCTGCTTCATATAATCGTAAAGCGGCCATCCCCATATACAAATGAGACATCGCGTCTGCCAAGCGCGCGGATAACCGTTCTTTACGCTTTAAGCTACCGCCAAGAACGATTAACGACAAATCAGCCAACCATGCAAAGGCATGACTTAGTCTGGCAATTTGTTGGTAATAACGCTTCATTGACCCACCCGGTGTGCCAATCAACCGCCCACTTGACCAAGTCGATAAGAAGGCTTTGGCCGTGTTGCGCAGGGTATATTGAATATGCTGCCAAATTAAATTTTGGAAAGCCGACTTGTCCTCATGGGACACCGCATAAAATTCATCGCGAACATACGGGTGACAAGCCATAGACCCTTGACCAAAGATCAAGAGATTGCGTGTCATAATGTTCGCCCCTTCAACGGTAATTGAAATGGGAATGGATTGGTAATGATCCACTAAATAATTACGTGGCCCCACTACCACGGCACGGCCTGCATGCACGTCCATGGCTGAATTGACTACTTTACGATATAACTCCGTATTGAAGTATTTGGTGATAGCAGAAGCAACCGATGGTTTTTTGTGCTCCTGAACGGCCGCCACCGTTAATAATCGGGTTGCATTGACCAAATAGGTCCATCCAGCAATTTCTGCCAGTTTTTCTTCAATCCCTTCAAATTGAGCAATTTCAATATTGAATTGACGTCTGATGCGGGAAAAAGCGCCCGTGGTCATATAAGACACTGAGGAAGAAGCCGTTGCCAGCGCAGGTAAGGAAATAGAACGGCCTATGGATAGACATTCCACCAGCATTTGCCAACCATTCCCAGCTTGCTCTTGACCACCAATGATTGAATCAATCGGCACAAAGATATTCTCCCCACGAATGGTGCCATTCATGAAGGGTTGATTTCCTGGCAAATGCCGGTTGCCTATCTCTAAATTTTTGGTATCGCGCGCGATTAATAAGCAGGTAATGCCTTCTTGGCCTTTGCCTTTTAACAACCCTTTGGGGTCACGCAAGTTAACGGCAAGTCCAATCAACGTTGCCACGGGTGCGAGTGTTATCCAGCGCTTGTTTAAGGTTAAATCAAGCCCCATTAGCTTTTTACCATCGACCGTCTTTTCAACCACTACTGCTTCCGATTTAATCGAGGTGGCATCGCTGCCAGCGCCCGGTTCAGTTAAGGCAAAACAAGGAATTTCCTCGCCTTTGGCTAAGCGGGGTAAATAATACGATTTTTGTTTTTCTGTGCCATAAAAACTCAATAATTCGCCAGGCCCCAATGAATTAGGAACCATCACAGTGACTGCAGCTGTTGCGCTGCGGGTTGCAATTTTCATGACCACATCGGAGTGGGCGCGCGCTGAAAACCCTTTGCCGCCATATTTTTTATCAATGACTAACCCTAAGAATCCTTTTTCTTTGATGTATTGCCAAACGGATTCCGGCATATCTTTTTCTTGAGAAATAGCCCATTCATCAATCATGCCACAGAGCACTTGGGTTTCGTTATCGATAAACGCTTTTTCCTCTTTGCTTAAATCCGTGTTCACAGAAGCCAAACGATCCCAGTCTGGTTCGCCGATAAAAATATCTTTTTCAAGCCAAGTATCACCGGCATTTAAGGCCGTTTCTTCAGTCTTTGATAATTTAGGTATGGATTTTTTTGCCCGTTTGTAGGCAATATCGGCAATATACTCTCGCACCGGGTCAACCCGAATAACAACCGCTATGGCAATAATCGCCAGCCAAACCACTAAACCTGGCAGCCAAGATATGCCAACAACAAACGTTGCCAGAATCAAATAGATACCTGAACCAACTTCCCAAACGATCGCCTGCAAGTTGCGGCTCAGCACCAGCATCGAAAAGACAAGGTAGATTACAAACAATAACAAAGCCATGATGATTCCCTATTTTTATTATTAAATGTTAGGAACATTCCCTAGACCAGCTGACGTTGAAAAATATGTCAAGCCATTGTCGAAAAAATACCCAAAAAATGGTTCGATTCAATATTAATTCATTGGGTATCTTCCCATCATACTGCAAATCACAGAATTTGGCATCGTCACGTGGATTTATTTTAATTATGTGAGATACTGGAGAGAATGTTGGGTCAAGGCCCAACCCTGAGGGATAGAGGAAAAGGAAACACTATCATCATGTCTCGGTTTATTTGGCAATTTGATCTATCAGGTGAACAGTGGTCGCCTAGCGGTGACTGGCAAAAAGATAGCCATAAATGGGAAATTCGTTATTTCTGGCCCATTGAGCAAGTTATCCAACTCAATTTCCATGAAAGCCAATTAAATTGGGGAAATGGCGCTTGTAAAATCCATCATGATATTTATTGGCTGGATAGAAACAATCCCTTGAATATTAAACAACGCAAAGACCTTTTTGTCTTTAAAGAAATGATTATCCAAACCAACGACCGAATCGCATTTGAAAAAAAAGAAACATTAACAGGCGATGAATTACCCAAAAGGAACTACGAAACCATTGCCGTTGATAAAATGGCGCTACAACTCATCATCCATCAAAAACCAAAATGTCTGCTTGAGTTATCCAAAATACGTGTTCAAGAGCAAACGTTTTCTAGCCTATGTATTGAGAGTCGTTGTGGTGAATTGGTCGATGATTTAAATAGCCATTTAAATTTGCCCCTAAAAGCGAAAAGCTATGTCACGTTTTTAGGCGAACTATTAGGGATAGTGAATCATGAAAAGTGACCATAGCCAAGATATACCCTACATTAACAGAGAGTTTTCTCTATTAAAATTCAACGAGCGCATTCTTGAGTTGGCCTGCGACGCGGAAGTCCCTCTTTTAGAAAGAATGCGGTTTTTATGCATCTGCAGCTCCAATTTGGACGAATTTTTCGAAGTACGAATTGCGGAGCTTAAGCGTTTGATGAAGCAAAATCCTGATAAGGTTGATATTGACGGATTAAAACCCGGCGAGATTTTCGATGAGCTCTCTATCCGTCTGCATGACCTGATTAAGCAAGTTTATGCAACCTATAATGATAAAATATTGCCTGCTCTTACCAGCGAAGGGATCACCATTATTGAGCCGAAAGATTGGAATAAAGCCATTCATCAGTGGTCTAAAGACTATTTTTATCAGCATATATTGCCGCTGGTCAGCCCCATCGCGCTCGATTTAGCCCACCCATTCCCTCGTTTGATTAATAAAAGTCTCAACTTTTTTATCACCCTGAAAGGGACCGATGCGTTTAACCGCCAAATTGATTATGCCTTGGTGCATGCCCCGAGATCCTTACCTCGTGTCATCCCCGTGCCTCACCATCTGTCTGCCGATGGAAAAACAGAATTTGTGTATCTTGCCTCCTTGTTTGAATATTATGCCTATGCGCTTTTCCCCGGCATGAAGATTACAGGCTGTTATCAAGTGCGCTTAACACGAAATAGCGATGTTTATTTGCATGAAGAAGAAATTGAAGATCTGGCCCTTGCCTTGCAAAGAGAGCTTTACTCTCGTCATTACGGGGATGTGGTGCGGTTAGAATTAGACAAAAACTGCCCCGAAGAGATTTTGCATTTCTTACAACGAAAATATCAACTCACGAAAAAAGATACCTATTTTTGCGATGGTCCTGTCAATTTACAGCGTTTTTCACAAGCCTTGCAGCATATCCATCGCGAGGATCTCAAATACCCCAAATTCACCCCCAAATACCCCCCTTTTCATAGCCTTCACAAAAATATGTTCGATATTTTAAACGACGAAGACATCTTGATACACTTGCCTTATCAAAGTTTTGATCTGGTGGTTGACTTCATTCAAAAAGCCTCCAAAGATCCCGAGGTTCTTGCTATCAAACAAACCCTGTATCGCGTGGATTCTAATTCCGCCATTGTGGATGCCTTAGTGCATGCCGCAAGAACCGGGAAAGAAGTCACCGCGATCATTGAGCTAAGAGCGCGATTTAATGAAGAATCAAACCTCAAACTTGCATCAAGGCTACATGAAGCGGGTGTGTTGGTGTTATATGGTGTGTTAGGTCATAAAAGTCATGCCAAAATGGCCTTGGTGGTGAGAAGACATGAAGGCGAAGTAAAACGCTATGTCCATTTAGGGACGGGCAATTATCACGAAAAAATTGCGCACGAATACACGGACTTAGGCTTACTAACGTCCGATCAAGACATCACCACCGATGTGCAATTTATCTTCCAACAATTAACCGGCCTTGGCAAAACCATCAAGTTGAAAAAATTATTTAATTCACCGTTTACCTTACAAGAACAATTGCTCTTTCAAATTAAGAGATGCATTAATGCTGCCAAAAAGGGCCAAAAATGCGAAATTATTATCAAAGTGAATGGCATTAATGACAAGCCCACCATTGATGCGTTATATCAGGCATCGAAAGCCAAGGTAAAAATTACCTTAATTGTTCGTTCAATTTGCTGTTTAAAACCGGGAATACCTGGCGTGTCGGATAATATTCGTGTCATCTCCTATGCGGGGCGCTTTCTTGAACATCATCGGGTGTTTTATTTTCGCATCCATGACATGACTTATTATTTCTTATCCAGCGCCGATTTGATGGAACGCAATTTGTATCATCGCATTGAAATATTATTCCCCATTTTTGATCCACAAATTCAACAACGAATCGATGAAGAGATATTAGTCAACTATTGCACGGATGAAAAAAATACCTGGGAAATGCTGCCAGATGGCAATTATCGTCGTTTAAGCAAAGGCAAGGACAACGCCCAAGAGCGATTGATTGCAAAATTTAGTCAGTGACAGGGTAGGCGACCTCGGCCAATTTCGCCTGGCTGGTTAACCATATTTTATGGCGAACACCTGCTTTTTCTGTCACCAATTTAGGCACTAAATAACCGGGCAAATGCGCTTGTAACGCTTGATGTAAAGCCAATGCCTCTTCCCGTTTGATATCAAAATGAGCAGCCCCAGCGACTTTGTCTAAAGTATGCAGATAATAGGGTAAGATTCCGTAGCTAAAGAGCTGTTGGCAAAGCGCAATTAACGTATCCACCTTATCATTGATTTGATGCAAAAGAACCGCTTGATTGAATAGATGCACGCCCTTTTGCCGTAGCAATTGAAATACTGGTTTTAATGAGGGAATAAGCTCATTGGGGTGATTACAGTGAACCACCAAAACCACCTGGCAGCGACTTTGATGGAATCGGTCTAACAATTGGGTTGTCATACGCTCGGGTAATACAATCGGTATTCGAGAATGTATCCGAATCGTGCTCACATGGGGAATTGCCTCAAGTTGGCCAAATAACGCGGATAAATTATCATCCGAAATCAATAAGGGGTCGCCACCACTTAAAATAACCTCCTGGATACTGGGATCGTGGGCAATATAGTCTAACAGCTTTTTTAACTTTTCTTTACTAAGGATGTTTTGATGGTAAGGAAAATGTCTGCGAAAGCAATATCGGCAATTAATAGCGCATGCCCCTGCAAGGGTTATCAAAACCCGGCCGTGATACTTATGAATTAAGCCTGGGAGGGGATTTTGTTCCTTTTCTGCCAGCGGGTCAGCCTCATAACCAATGACGCTGTCATTTTCATTGGCAACGGCTAATACTTGTTTTAACAAGGGGTCATTGGCATCACCAAAAACCATTCTATCTGCGAATCCTTTCGGGACACGTGTGGGAAATTGATAAGCCGCCTCATCGTCCGCCAACTCAGTTGGTAAACCCAAATAAGTTAACAAAGCCTTGGCATTCCCAAACCCTTGCGCTAGAATTTGCTGCCAACGTACTGTCATCGCTCGCTTTCGTCTCATTAACTTGATAAGATGGCGAATTTAACCAAAAAGTAACCAAAACACAATAAGGCCTTCATTAAAACCTGTCCTTACCCTGAAAAAAATCGAAATATATTACGAAACTCGGAGAGATCATGGCAACTTATAGCACCAATGAATTCAAAAACGGTCTAAAAATTATGATTGACGGTGCTCCCTGTAGCATTGTCGAATGCGAATTTGTCAAACCCGGCAAGGGGCAAGCCTTTACCCGTGTTAAAATTCGCAATTTAAAAACCAACCGTGTGGTCGAGCGTACCTACAAATCAGGTGAAACGGTTGAAGGGGCTGATGTAGTCGATGTCGAAATGCAATATTTATATAACGACGGTGAGTTATGGCATTTTATGGTATCTGATACGTTTGAGCAGCACGGAGTCACCAACGAGTGCGTGGGGGATGCAAGCCAATGGCTTAAAGAACAAGATATCTGTGTGGTCACCCTATGGAATGGCAGCCCAATCCAAGTTGCGCCACCTAATTTCGTCATCTTAGAAATTACCGAAACCGATCCCGGTCTAAAAGGGGATACCTCTGGCGGCGGTGGAAAACCTGCAACTTTAGAAACAGGGGCTGTGGTTCGAGTGCCTTTGTTTGTGCAAATCGGGGAGCTTATCAAAGTCGACACCCGCAGTGGGGAATACGTTTCTAGAGCGAAAGAATAGCCCCCTTTTGAGGGGGCTTGTGCCAGATATACTCACATTCCATGAAATGCGAGTTTTCATGGAATGTGGGTAAAGTTATTTAGAATCCAAAGCTATACCCATACCAAGAGCGGGTCGAATAGCCAATACCAGGTCCATAACTAAAGCCATACGTGGTTGAATAGGGCGTGTATCCATAAATGCCCGAGTAATAACTATAATTCACTGCTGGTACGGTTGTTGTTGTCACCGTAGTTAGTGTGCAAGCACTTGCGGAAAGTGCGACGATGGCAATGACAATTCCCTGTTTTAGTTTCATTCTCTTGCCCCCCTTTAAATGGAAGATGGCAGATAATGACTCCCTGCATACTGAGCCCTAACTTCTCTTCATCATTCGGGCCTGTGAGAAGCTTCAGCACCAACTGCCTAAGCAGTATACACACCACCTACCAACGCGACCCCTATCTAGTATCAACTTGATTTTGGTTCAGCCAGAAGAGTCATTACCTTTATGGTAAATATTAGTTCAATTTGTACGCATTGTCACTTAAAAGAGTCTATTTTTTACTCTCAATGGCTATATCATGTCGAATTAACTGGCAAGCCCCCACCCTATCTTATTGTTTTATAGTATTTAAATGAAAAAATTCCTTTAATAGTTCGCACTTGTTCAGCAAATCTTAAGGTGATGTGGTCTATAATTAATTATAAGTAATACAAAATTGGGGTATAACATGGCAGACCCAAAAGATTTACCTAGGACAGATGCAACAGACAACAATCCATTAATGGGTTCAGGTGCAAATACACCAACTCCACCCACACCTGAAAATAACGCGTCCCCAACAGATGCTGTGGATGACGTAACAAAAGGTGCCAGTAAGGCGACTGATACTGCTACAGATATGGCGGATAAAGGGGTGGATGCAGCGTCTAAGGTTGGTGAAGATGTCGGTAACAGTTTATTAAGTGGCGAATGGGATGAAAATGAACTTCCTTGGATGAAGTTGCTAAAATCGATACAAAACATGGCAGCCAGCTTGGCCGGCTCTGCAGACCAATTTACAGCAGATGGCGTGAAAGGCGCTGTGAACACAGTATCCGACGCTGCCAAACAAGGGTTAAGCTCTCTGGGGGATGGGCTAAAGTCGGCAATGAATATGTTTGATTCATCTTCTGGGCCATCTCCCAAATCATCCTCAAAGGAAGACACATCAAATGATATTGAAATGACCGATATGAGCAGTAGCACTCCCACGAATTTAATGGATTCTTTGGGGATGAAGGATTCAATTCAAGGTGCGAATCTAGGTGGAGTAGAAGGAACTAGCGAAGTAGCAAGCACCGTAATAGAAGTCGCACCAGAAGCTGCTGCTCTTGTTACTTGATTCGAAGTAGCCTAATACACCCAGCTAATGTTATGCAATCTATTTCCATGGCCTTTCCATTTACGTTCAAGAAAAACCCATTTCCGATAGACCGCTTATCGATTCGGCATCAACGTCATATTGATGCTATAGTTTATTAAAAGAATTTTAAAGATTCCGTTCATGGGCGATAAATTAAAACAACTTTTTGACTTAACAGGTAAAACAGCCATTATTACTGGGGGGTCTTCGGATATAGGCCGCCAATTAACCACCACCTTAGCTGGTGTTGGCGCCCATGTTATTAGTTTGGATATAGTCAATACTGAAACACCCGCGCTCGAAACTGAGATAAACTTTTTAGCAGGATCGTTTGAGTTCCATCAAATTGATCTAACTTCAGTGGCACCTATGACGGCATTAATCCAACAAATTACCGCCAATAAACCCATTGACATTTTAATCAATAGCGCACGATTTCGTGAAAAGACTTTATTGACCGAGTTTAACCCAGACCTTTGGGATAAGCATTTTGAAGTCAACACGAAAGTCACTTGGATGATGACTCAGCTGGTGGTTGCCAATATGATTGAAAAAAAAATAAAAGGTAGCATCATTAATATTGCCAGTATGAATGGTGATTGTGTTCCTGTAGAGGGTTTTTCAGCCTACTGTGCATCCAAAGCGGCGATAATCCAACTATCTAAGCAATTAGTGGCGGAACTATCACCTCATGGAATACGCATCAATAGCATCTCCCCGGGTTTAATTTATACCTCTGCTACAAAAGAAAGTATCGATGCATCACGGGAAACTTTGACCAAAATCATTCCACTTCATTTTATCGCTGATCCATCTGATTTAGATGCAATTATCTTATTTTTAGCCAGTAATAATGCCTCTCGCTATGTCACAGGCGCAAACTATGTGATTGATGGCGGTTTGAGTACCCGCCTCTTATGATAAATTAACCGGCCCTCTAATTAAGCAAAATAGACTCTAAGCCATACATCAAGCCATCTAAATTCATCACTGACTGACAAGCCAATACCACCCCTGGCATAAAGCATTGTCGGTCGATGCTGTTGTGGGTGATGGTTAACGTTTCACCTACCCCACCAAATTCGACGGTTTGCCTGGCAATGATGCCTGGTAAACGAAGGGAGTGGATGGGGATTTGGTGGCTTAGCCCTCCTCGTGCCCCTGGGACTAATTCTTTTAAATCGAGTTGATTGGGATTGACCTTGCGGGCAATTGCAATCATTTCGGCTGTTTTAATGGCTGTACCTGAAGGCGCATCGAGTTTTTGTTGGTGATGGGCTTCGATGATTTCAACTTCACTAAAGTGTGCGGCAGCTAGTTTGGCAAAATGCATCATTAACACCGCGCCTAAGGAAAAATTTGGCACGATTAAAGCCCCTAGATTTAACGCTTGGCATTGCTTTTTTAGTTGATTGATTTGCTCATCGGTTAATCCGGAGGTGCCAATGACGGGTCTTGCGCCCTGTTGAATAATGATTTGTGCATTATCCCATGCGCAATCAGCCCTGGTTAAATCCAACACCACATCGGCCTGGTGAGCGTTGATTAACTGGCCTAAATTATCCTGGCGACCAGCTTGCGCAACTAAGTCAAATTGGGAATCATTAGCCAGCGTTTCACACGCTAAGGCCCCCATTTTGCCATTAGCGCCATTGACAATAATACGAATTTTTGAAGACACGGTGAGTCCTTATTTAACGATATGATTTGAGGGGAAAATTACTCCGATTCACTTTCGGATTGAGATTGTGAGTTTTGCTCTTGGCTGGATTTGGATTTTATTTTCGCATCAAATTCATAATATTCTCGCACAGACCCAATTGCCATATGCGCTGCAAATGGCCAACCAATAACCGTAACCTGCATTACTAAAGCCACAACTGCCCCAGCCGGATTATCGCTTAATAGCATGGCAACCCATGGGAAAAATACGGCAATCAGGTATAAAAAGAATTTTTTCATAGTCCTCGCTCCTTTTTTAGCTAGGAGTAATACCTAATCTAAAACAGATTGTAATTATTATAATTCTAGTATAAACGATAGCCTTTAAACTTCAAAGGTGATGAGAGAGGTAGGGACGTGCAGTGGAAGACGGGAAATAAAATTAGTTTTATCCTATATAATGCGAAATGCTGGATGAATCTCGAAAAATTCAAAAAGCTCGTTTATTCCTTAAAAACCGGGCACGGGCACGGGTACGCTAACGGGCACGTTAGATACACGGATTTTTTGTGCCCAACAATTTAAGACCCCAATAGAAGGTTGCATCCCCCTACAAAATATTGTAAATTAGCGACTTCGAATTGATTTGAACTGGCAACCAACAACGCAATACGCCGAATGACCCTCTTGCTATTAGTGTAAATAACTATCACGTTGTTGTTGCTTTTAATTAAATGGTAAATAAGTTAGGTAACCTTGCATGAGAAGACAACCGCTCCATCCCCGCACCGCTGTGCTTAATCAAAAACAACAAAATTTATCCAAGGTGGCCCGGTACGCTGCTTTGAATTGGTTGAAAGCACAATTTCCTGAAGCTTTTGATAATAGTCTACGTATACGACCTTTAAAAGTTGGCATTATGGATGATGTGCTTGCTCACGCGGATGCGGCTCAAAAAGCAGGGATTTCAAAAAGCAAATTACGTGAAGCCGTGGTTGTTTTTACCCGCCGCATTGATTATCTAACCTGTTTAAAAGCAAAAGAAATGCGTGTTGATTTACAAGGTGAGTCTGTGGCCCCTGTCACTGAAGAAGAAGCTGAAAAAGCCTCTCTCAAAATTCGTAAACGTGTTGAAAAAGCAGCACGCAATGCGCGCAAACAATTGGCTGCGAAAGTTGCTGCAAGCCATAGTCCTCGCTCTAGTTATACATCCCAGCCTCTATCCATCGATCACAATCGCAGTGCATTTGAATATGGTTCTAATGCCTCGAGCACTTCGCATAAACGTTCCTATACATCCGGGCATGACCAGCGCAATCAATACGATGATCGTGATGTCGACTATTTCCCTGAAAGAGAACAACGAAAAGCACCGCAACAAGCCGCTTCGGTCGTGGTCAAACACAAACAGGTACGTCAATTTGATCCCAATGCGGTTGCACGCCTCAAAGAAAAATTGGGCATTAGCCGTAATAAAGAACAAGCCACGGAAGAAGTCGATCATTAAACTATCTGGGTCCTAACTTGGAAACTTCCTATTTTCTTGCCGGATAAATTTCTAAATTTTGACTATAGTTAAGAATGATAGGCTAACTAGGAAGTTAGAATGATAATAAAGAGACCCATCTACGACCAACAATTAAAAAATGTCGCCACCGAAGTGATCATTAAGGAAACGATTGATGATCAAATGAAACTGGAAAAAGAATTAGTTAATCTCATTCATGCCTCTGATACCAATCAACCGTTATTTGTTCCTTATATCCTAAAGCCAATTTTTGAATTGGGTGATCATTCGTTTGAAAATCCGGTTATTTTTAAAGTGAGGGCTAAAGATGTTGGCGAATCACTACCCCTAGAGGAAATTAAGGAATCCCCACACTCCATCGCTTTGTTGGTTGAAACACCTCAACAATTGGCCTGGTTAAATTTTGCTGAATATATTGCGCTGAGTGAGTTTTTGATGAGTCAAGCGGATGTGACTCGCGTGGTTGAATACAGTAAATCAAATCATCGAAAAGTCATTGGCTATGGATTATTACAACCACAAAATTTTGACCGGTGCAAATCGATGTCCATGGATTTTTTCTGTGGTGATTTTATCATGAAACCCAATGAACAAAATTGCGATAATACTGCTTCTAATAAGCTCACCGTCATTGAGTTAATTAATAGGCTACAGCAAGACGATGTTGATTTAAACATGGTGATTAAACTAATTCGAGCAGATCCCCTTCTGAGTTTTCAAGTACTTCGGGTTGCCAATTCAGTGGCATTCTCAGGCGTTCAGTCCGTTGATTCCATCGATCAAGCAGTGGTCAGACTGGGGTTAAAAAACCTAAAGCATTGGGTCATGGTATTGTCGATGAATAATATCTCCTCCAAGCCAATTGAGGTCGTTGAATCCGGATTGATTAGGGCGACCATGGCAAAAAAAATTGCTGAAAAGCAGGGTAAAATAGAACAAAAAAGCGCGTATACAGCAGGCTTATTGTCGGTTCTTGACAGCCTACTTGATATGCCCATGCCTAAAATCATGGAAAAAACGGCCTTAGATGAGGATGTTCGAGCGGCCATTCTTGACAGAAGTGGCGAATTAGGTGAATTATTAACAAGTGTGGTTGCCTATGAAGAAGGGCTTTGGGATTCGTTAGCGAGCGATCAAATATATGGGGTTGATTTAAGCGAAATATACATTGAGTCATTAGAGTCCGTCACCCAGGAAAAACAAACACTTCAAGGCTCGATGAAAAATAATGAATGATCATGGGTTTATATGCGAACACTATTAGCCACGTTCTATGATGGGCTCATTATACTCAGTTTTATGATTCTCTTTAGCTTTCCAATCATCGTTTTCAACCATGGCCAAGCTGTGCCTCCCGGCGATAAACGCTATGTTGCTTTTCTCTTAACCGTTGCCTTTTGCTATTTGTGGGGCATGACAAAACTTTCCGGTCAAACCCTTGGCATGAAAGCCTGGCGAATGCACTATCAATTTTGCAATGCAAAACGCTTGTGGATTCGTTTATTAATTCGCTATTTTCTGTTTCTGCCTGTTAGCTTATTTTGCCTATTCAATGCTCAAAAACGTGAAAATCAATTGAAGAAATATTGTGGGATTATTAAGTACTTACAGAATTAAGCGTGAACTACCGTGTTTCCAAGACAAACTGAGCCTGGATTATCTTGGGTTTGTTTTCCCCTGGCTGCCTGAGTGACTTGCACGAAATATATCTCTCGGTGAGCCAGCGGGATAGCCATAACCACGCTCGCTCAAGCGGGATAATGTCTCAAGATAGACCTCACCCCATCGACCGGGATCAAAGTTGACGACGACGACATTTTCTTCCAGGTTAATGACCGATGAAAAAGCATATCGTTGTGCAAGCAAATGGCCTTCAAGGGCGATTTCCACTTCGGTTTGGGGATCAACGCCTCCGGTTCGTAATCGCTCAATCAATAAATAAATCATTTTCTCAATCGTATAATTCAAGCGACACATGGAACGCCCTTGGCTAAACCCCATCACGCCTTTCGATGTGACGAGGATATTCCCCCAATCACAGATATCATACACAAATTCATATTCATTATCGGAAATCTTTTCTGGCTTATGGATTACTGGCGCATGGTATGACTCAATGCTAGGCGAAATAACATGCATACCAAAATCAGCCCACTCTTGCCAAAGAAAATACACGGCCGCCGTTAGCTCATCGCCAGACAAGGCATTCAAAGACACATCAAGCAATTGATCGATCGATGGATCAACGATTTCTTCAGTCGAAGGGGGCGTTTCATTGTCGGCCATACAGTTATCTCATTTCATCCGGTTAACTCTAATTGTAGTCAGTTTTTACAATGCTGTCATGTTTTCCAGAATCTTAAGTGGGCGTTTAATTGTTTGGTCGATTATCAATTAATCGAACACCATCGATGTTAACAGCAACTAACCGACGGTCACCTAATTCCTCAAGATATTCAACCTCAAACCCAGCATCAAGAAAACGCTGTCGATGCACGTCAATGGCGACTTCCATCGCAAAAATTTTTGCAAATTGGCTTGCCTTTTCTCTGCCTTGAACAGACAAACGGGTATTACGAGAGCTAAATGGCAAACCATCCGCTTCACGATAAGTTGGCACGCCTATCACGTCAACTGGCATAAAAAAGGCGTTTACCATGCCCTTTATTAACTGTAATTGCTGGTAATCTTTTTCGCCAAAATAAGCCCTATCGGGTCGGACTAATTGGAGTAATTTCATCACAACGGTTAAAACACCGGTAAAATGGCCCGGCCGAAAACGATCCTCACAGCGATTTTGCTCGGCTGTTGAATTCACTTGAAACAAGTAACCATCGGCATAGATGTCTTCTGTGGATGGCAAAAGACAAAAATCAACGCCTAATTGCTGCAAACGGCTTAAATCCTCTTCAATTGTGCGGGGATAATTGGCAAAATCGTTGCGATCATTAAATTGTTTGTCATTGACAAAAATACTGACAACCGTGATATCGTTTTCCTGGATGCTCTGTTTGATTAATTGACTATGACCGTCATGTAGATTCCCCATGGTTGGGACAAAGCCAATGCATTTTCCAGTGTTTAATTGTGGCTGAATTGACTGCCAGTGAGAAATGAACTTAACCACCTGCATAGCTGTGCTCCTCCAACGGGAATTGACTCTTACGAACGTCATGACAAAATTGTTCCAAGCCCGATTGAATGAATTCGCCGGCTTGAACATATTCTTTAACAAATTTCGGTTTATTTTGATTTTGCAGCCCTAATAGATCATGCCATACTAAAATTTGACCATCACACCCAGGGCCCGCGCCAATGCCGATGAGGGGAATTGAGACGGTTTGTTGAATTTTGTAGGCCAAATCCTCGGGAACACACTCTAATACGAGCGCAAAGCAGCCAACTTCAACTAACGCCTTTGCTTGCTCGATAAGATGCATTGCCTCTTTTTCACTTTTTCCCTGCACACGATGTCCACCGAGCTGATGAACCGATTGAGGGGTTAAACCAATATGCCCCATGATGGGGATGCCACTTTTGACCAGATGAGAAATACTGGTTAATGCATCGATATCCGCCCCTTCTAATTTAATCGCATGGGCGCCTGCTTGCATCAATTGCCGACAGGCGTCAACCGTATCAGCAAGCGACTGTCGATAGCTTAAAAAGGGAAGATCCGCAATGAGCAGTTGGGATCCTAACCCTCTTGCCACGGCCCGCGTGTGCATCACCATCATTGGCATGGTCGCCATAACGGTGGTGTCATACCCATGAACAACCATGGCAACCGAATCTCCGACTAATACGGCATCGATATCCGTATTGGCTACGATAACGGCGCTGGGGTAGTCATAACAAGTGACTAAACATAAGGGTGTGTGATTATCTTTCTGCTGTTGGAAATAATGGATGGTTTTTGGCTTTCGTTTACCGGAAAAGGGTACCTGTCTCATGATCAAGTCCTCAAAATGATGGTTAAATCTTGCATTTGTAATCTTTCGTCGCTGCAAATGTCAGCGCGATGTCAAATACCTGTGATCGCTACGTGGCATATAAATCCTCGCCTTTTCAGCGATCACGGGTATATACTATACTCCATTCAAAATTTCTAACAAGCAAATTATCATGAATAGCCAAATTCATCTCGCCATGCAATCCCCCGGGGAACACCCGCTTAGCTTATCCGGGGTGGTTGGCAATTTAGAAGCCATGTTAACGGTGCCTTCCGATGCCCATCCCAATATATTATTGTTTCTTGGCCACCCTCACTCCCTCCAAGGCGGCAGTATGACCAATAAGGTAGTGACGACGTTAGCGCGTGCGGCAAAAGAAATAGGTATGGCAAGTTTGCGTTTTAATTTTCGTGGCGTTGGCCATTCACAAGGTGAATTCGATAATGGCATCGGCGAAAGCGAAGACTTAATCAAGTTAGTACGCCAAGTTGAACAGGATAATCCCGCCTGTGAGTTTATCTTTGCAGGTTTCTCCTTTGGTTCTTATGTCAGCTATCGAGCAGCATGCCAATGTCCCCACCGCTTACTTCTTTCTATCGCTCCCCCTGTGGAACGCCATAACTTCTTGTCTTTCACGCCAGCACCTTCGCCTTGGGAAATTATCATGGGGGATGCCGATGAGGTGGTTCCGTTTTCTGCTGTTGAAAATTTCGCTAAAAATCATACGCCGCCGATACCGATGCACCGGTTTGCAGACACGGGGCATTTTTTCCATGGTCAATTAGTCAAATTAAGGCAGACACTTGAGCCCCTATTTCAACGAGTCCTCATCCAATGAATGCCCTGGTAGAACGCTATCAACACGCAGTTAGCCAGGGTGAAATTGAGTTTGATGCAGCCCAGTTGGCGGTATTGGAACATTTGCAAACCATTCTCACAGATATCCATCAAAACCGTGCTTGGTCATGGTGGCCTTGGCAGCAAAAACCCCGAACTCGGGGCTTATATATTGTTGGCCCAGTTGGGACGGGAAAGACATTTTTAGTCGATTTATTTTTTCAACATTTACCGAAAGGCTATGGGAAACGGTTTCATTTTTTGCATTTCATGCAGCTGGTTGATCAACAATTAAGGCAACGACAAGGGCAAATGGATCCATTGCGCAAAGTCATCAAATCATTCGCCAAAGAAACCCGCTTACTATGTTTTGACGAATTTGCCGTGGATGATGTCGCTCATGCCATGATATTAGCGGAACTGCTGGATGAATTTTTTGCTAATGGTCTAATATTCGTGGCAACGTCCAATACCACACCGGATAACTTATATTTAAAAGGCGTTCAGCGCCA
Organism: Pseudomonadota bacterium; assembly: GCA_020051095.1. Lineage (GTDB taxonomy): Bacteria > Pseudomonadota > Gammaproteobacteria > Legionellales > Legionellaceae > JAFIFT01. The sequence continues at coordinate 26,395 of JAGVJN010000042.1, forward strand.
ACGATTTATCCCAGCCATTGAGGCAATCAAGAAACACTGTGACATTAAAACCCTCATCGCCCAACGCGATTATCGCACAGGGCGGACTATCCATATCGAAACTTACATGCACCCCCTTTCACAAGCCCATCAGGAATTGTTAGTCAAACAATTTGATTTGTTAGCGGTCAATCCCCAAGCCAAGCAATGCCTGATTGTCCAAAACCGCGAAATCCACTGTGTGAAACAAGCCGACAATATCATCTGGTTTGAATTCGAGCAGATTTGCCAAGTCCCAAGAAGTCAGCTCGATTTCTTAGAATTAAGTCGACGGTTCTCAACCTTTGTGATTAGTAAAGTGCGGCAAATGGGGCCAAACGATACCAGACAGGCGATACTATGGATACAGCTTATTGATGTACTTTATGATCAAAATCGTCGTATCATTGTCAGTGCCGAAGTCGATATTGATTCCCTTTACACGGGGGGAGAAATGGCACGTGATTTTAAAAGGACAATCAGCAGGCTTCATGAAATGCAATCGACGGATTATCAACACAAAATGGGTTATATTTCATCAACGCAGCTGATTCAACCGGAGGAATAGCGGGTGCAATTCAGAACGATTTTGCGCATTTTAGGCATTTTATTGATGTTATTTAGCCTAACGATGTTAACGCCCCTAATCATTAATCTGTTTTATCATGAACACTTTTGGGGTCCCTTTATTTTGGCAGCAGGCTGTACTTTCCTGACAGGCTTTGTCTTATGGCTATCTTGCCGCCATGCCCATTATGTTTTAAAAAACCGGGATGGCTTTTTACTTGTTGCCCTCTTTTGGTCAGTATTATGTCTTTTTGCCGCTTTACCCTTTTTATTCGCCTTAAGTTCATCCACCCATGCCTTAACGGATGCATTTTTTGAATCCGTTTCTGGCTTTACCACGACAGGTGCCAGCATTATCACCCATCTCGATGGATTACCCCACGCCATATTATTTTATCGACAACAATTACAGTTTTTGGGGGGCATGGGTATTATTGTTTTAGCCGTTGCTATTTTACCCATGTTAGGCGTTGGGGGAATGCAGCTATACCGAGCTGAAACACCGGGGCCAATGAAAGACAGTAAATTAACGCCCCGCATTGCCCAAACTGCCAAAGCGCTGTGGTATACTTACCTAGTACTCACATTACTCTGTTTTCTCAGCTATTGGTGGGCCGGGATGGATTGGTTTGATGCGTTAGGCGAAAGCTTTTCTACCGTTTCAACCGGTGGATTCTCCATGCATGATCAAAGCTTTGCCTACTATCAACAAGATAGCATCGAATTGGTCGCCTGCTTATTTATGTTTCTTGGGGGTACAAACTTCGCACTCCATTTCACTGCATTGAAAAAAGGACACTTAAACCACTACTGGCAAGATGAAGAATTTCGCGTTTATACATTCATCCTACTCGGTGGCAGCATCCTAGTCACCTTGCTATTGCTCATCTATGGTTTTTTCGATGAGCCCCATCCTGCTTTAATTAAAAGCTTATTTAATGTCATTTCGTTAGCAACAACCACTGGATTTTTATCCTCATCCATCGATACTTGGCCCTCGTTGGTTCCTTACCTTATTACGTTTCTTGCAATCATTGGTGGTTGTGCCGGTTCGACCAGTGGTGGCATTAAAGTCATGAGGGCACTTTTGTTAGGTAAGCAAAGCATGCGTGAAATGAAACGGCTCATCCATCCAAACGCAGTCATTAACATAAAATTTGGCCGCCACAGTTTAGCGGATCCGGTGTTACAGTCCATGTGGGGATTTATATCCGTTTTCATCGCTTTATTTATCCTAATCCTTTTAGTCCTCATTGGCTTAGGCAATGATTTAGTGACGTCCTTTGCCTGCACCACTGCCTCACTTGCCAACGCTGGGGCGGGAATAGGTGATATTGCCTTAAATTTCGCTAACTTATCTTCTGCAAGTAAATGGGTATTGATGTTTGCCATGTTAGCAGGTAGGCTTGAGATCTTTTCAATTTTAGTGTTATTCATGCCCCAGTTTTGGCGAAAATGAAAAGTTTTGTAACAAGTATGTTAAAATAATTTGGAAATGTTGTTAACATAAAGACCTGCCTGTGTTAATATAACTCCGATTGTGTCTAAAAAGAGGATTTTATGCATAAAATATCCGCACTTCCTGTGGGGCAACAACGCACATTCCGGATGCATGATGTAAAATTTGATGTTGTTTCATCAATTGTCGTATTCCTCGTCGCTATTCCCTTGTGTTTAGGGATTGCCTTAGCGTCCGGCGCGCCACTATTCTCAGGAATCATTTCTGGGATAATCGGGGGGATTGTCGTCGGAATAATCAGCGGCTCCCATGTCTCAGTGAGTGGTCCAGCGGCTGGGATGGCCGCCGTTGTTTTAACAGCCATTGCGCAACTGGGTGATTTCCAAACCTTTTTGCTCGCTGTCGTTTTTGCTGGATTTATCCAAGTATTGATTGGTATCCTCAGGGCCGGGTTTGTTGCTGAATACATACCCTCTAATGTGGTGCAAGGGTTACTGTGCGCAATTGGAATATTATTGATTATTAAACAACTTCCCTTGGCATTCTCTCATCCATTAGAAGTGGCTAGTTTGAAAAGTGTGTTAAAAGAGGCGGCTGATGGAATTTCCTTTACTTCCTTGCAACATATTGTTTCTCACTTATCATTTGGCGCCATTGTTATTTCAGTCGCATCGATGTCAATTTTGCTCTTTTTTGATTTCACTAAAAATAAAATTTTGAAAGCGATTCCTTCGCCGATCATAGTGGTTTTGGCGGCTATTTTTTTAAATGGTTTTTTTGGTCAATATTTTGAATCATTAGTGCAAGATCAACTCCAACTCGTCAATATCCCTCAGTATAATGGCTATTCCGATTTAATCTCCCAATTACAATTTCCTAATTGGAGTGCATTGGGTAATGCAAAAATATATTTTTATGCCTTGGTGATTGCTATCGTCGCCTCCTTAGAAACCCTCCTTAATATCAAAGCAGGTGAAAAACTAGACCCAAGGAAACGACACTCCTCCAAAGACCGCGAACTGGTTGCCCAAGGCATTGGTAATATATCGGCAGGGCTAATTGGCGGACTGCCCATTACATCGGTGATTGTTCGCACGTCGGTTAACATCGATTCGGGGGCGCATAGCAAATTATCCACGATCCTTCATGGTACTTTTTTACTAGCAGCGGTATTGTTGATTCCCCGTTGGTTGAATAAAATTCCGTTAGCAGCGCTTGCTGCTATCTTGATTCATACGGGTTATAAATTAAGTAAACCGGCTATTTATAAAGCCATCTATCAACAAGGGTTAGACCGATTTATTCCTTTCATTGCAACCATTGTCGGCATCATTATCTTTAATTTGCTCGCGGGCATTATTATCGGGCTAGCGATTAGCTTTTTCTACATTTTGAAATCCAGCAGCCAGGCGCGGTTAAATATTATTAAAGAAACCTACCCAACCGGCATTATTTATCGACTCATGTTGCCACAACAAGTTACCTTCTTAAATAAAGCATCATTCTATGCAGAGCTTGACACCTTACCTTCAAACTCCCAACTCATCATTGATGCCCGCTATACGCAATACATGGATAAAGAAATCATTGAATTATTAACTGATTTCCAAGCAAATGAAGCAAAAGAAAAGAATATTGCAATTAACCTGACTGGCTTTAAAGAAGTGTATGATGTTCAGGATCAAATTAACTTTATCGACGTCACAACCTATGATGTTCAAGCCAATTTAACCCCTGCCCAAGTGCTTAAAGTACTTAAGGAAGGAAATTATCGCTTCATCAACGACATCCGCATTCACCGAAATCCCAAAATGGAAGTGACTCACACGTCTAAGACACAGCATCCCATCGCCGTTATTCTTGGATGCATTGACTCCCGAGTGCCTGTGGAAACAATTTTCGATATGACCTTCGGTGATTTATTTTGTGTACGCGTTGCCGGAAATGTCATCAGTAGTGATGTGTTAGCCAGTATCGAATTTGCCTGTGGCGTGGCCGGGGCAAAGCTCGTGGTTGTGTTAGGTCATACCCGCTGCGGGGCTATTATGTCGGCTTGCGATAATGTAAAAACTGGCCATATCACCCAATTACTGGAAAAGATAAAGCCTTCTGTGAAAGCAGCTACGTCGATGGATGAAAGTCGTGATAGCAGTAATGATTCTTTTGTTCAGCAAGTCACTGAATTAAATATTGCCAATACCTTATGGCAAATTTACAGCCAAAGTGATATATTGAAGGACAAAATTAATCAGGATGAAATTGCTATTGTTGGCGCAAACTATGATGTGCGAACTGGTAAAGTCAGCTTTAAAGATTATTCACCGGAAGTTGAAGTGCTATTAAAGAAGGATACTGACCAACAACTACAAAAAAAATTACAGGAAATTGTCCAACCAAATGCACTTTTATCAGGTAATTAATTAATCCCAAGCCGGACATGTTAAAACAAGCAAATCAGGACTGCGTAAAAAGCCCCTATTAAGGCGAATTTATGTCGACAGTATCCATGCAAATGCAATTGCACTATGCACAATTTCCTAAACCGGTTGATCAAAACGATGATCATACTTGGATATTTGATCGCCAGCTTAGCAAACAAAACCCTGATTTCGTTTTATCCGTGTTGAAAAACATACGGTACGTTAAACTCGAATATGACGTATTACAATCACAATTGGCTGAGCTCATTCAATCGCAACTGGATATACCGCGTCATCAAAATAAATTAATCACCGCACTTATCTTAGCAGAAACCCTTGAATACTGTTCTTACCATTACCTTGTCGATCAACTAGAGGCCGCCTACTACCAACAGCAAATTCTAAACTTAAGGAAACTGTTAGCTTCCCTAGGGTATACCTTTCCAAAAAACAACTTAGCGATCCCCGGCTTGAAGCCCGAGGGGAGCCTATCCCAAACCATTTCCCGGCAGACAAATTTTTATAATATGCTTCGCCAAATTACTCAACGCTCCCGCCGGTTCGTTCTTGAAGTTAACCGCCTAATGGCGACCCTTCGGGCGAGTTCAGTTATTGACTCCATCGATAATGCCACCTCTCCCATACTCAACTATCTCTTTTTTTTACTATTCATTCCTAGGACTATCAGCAATCTTTGCATAATTGGCAAACATGTATTTCCAGGAGCTTGGATGCAAGAGCCTGAGAAACAATTGCACTGGCGGGATCGCTTAAGCCTGCAATTAAATCAACGAGGCTTCCAATTAGCTGATGATTTAGTATGGTGTGTCGTCAACTTCAGTATCTGCTTTGTTCTCATTGGCCCCCTATCTCATTGGGCAATGCCGATGATGATGGGACAGCAAATTTGTGAAGTTATTTCGCGTGTGGCCAAATTGATAGTGACTGTTAAACCGTTACTCGCTTTAAAAAACCACTATCTTGCTTTGCTAAAAAATGATGCGCTCGATGCGGATGACAAGCTTGAAATTGAAGGCTATCTAACTCAACTCGATGCTCGCATCCATTTTGAAATCAAAAACCTTGCGTTAAATGTGCTTAACTCAACCACAATTTTAATTTTAGGGTTATTAACCATTTCAGTGTTCTTTAGTGCGGTGCCAATCATACCGGCTGTCGCGGCATTGCTGATGGTTGCTGCAACCGGCGTTTTTTACTATCTCAATCGAACAATGAACAAACAGCATCCAAACAAGCCTCAAGCTTTGGTGGATAAAGCAAGTCAGTTAGGTCTATTTGCTGTTGATGACAGGCAAATACAAGCCGCTCCCTCACCGCAACAAACACCCCAGTTTTCAGCTTAACGAACGAAGTGATTGGGCCTTTTCGTAAGTCTTAATTAGGTGAAAAGTAAGCCGCGATTGCCTATACTATAGTTATTGAAAGTATCGATAGGGACGACTAACATGCCTCCAGAATTAACTCAAATGACTTATGCGCAAAAATATAACCAATATTTTGATCCCGACTCGACTTATCAAAAAATGGATTCCATGGTTAAAACCAATGGTCGAGACCATTATAAAAAAATCATTGACCCTGATTCGAAAGAGCCGATGGAACCTGCCAAGGTGGCAGCGATTATCCAACGGGCTGAATTGGGGAATAAACGGCTCGATGTATTGGTCAGTAAACTTGACTCAATGCCCATCGATCAAGGCCTTAGCAACAAAGACTGCCAAACATTAAAGCGCATTTTAACTGATGTCAAAAGTTCCCGGCCCAATGACCAGGAAAAACAAGCCATTGATGAGATTGTGCAAACCATCGATAGTCAGGGGCAAGATGGCTTGACGGCAGAACAAACGCATCAAGTTTTAGCAAAAATGGATGACATACGCCATGACCGCAGTTTTTTTGACCCTGAACAAGTCAAATCAATTTCTCAATTCATCAGCAACAAAGTCACTGAACTCAAAGCAGCAGGCGGCGATACATCCAATCTTGAACAACAACAAAAAATTATGGATGAAATTGACAAACTCAATCGTGTCGGCCAAGAAGTTAAACAATCGCAATCATCGGGTATGTCTGAAGTCGAAGCCAAGAAAGTTGTCGAGGAACTCAAAGGCTTTAATATCGATGACCAAGACGATAAGAAAGATAAAAAGCAAGACCAAAAAGACGATAGAAAAGAAGCCGAAAAATCAGAAAGCAAGCAGGAAACAGAAAGCGAAGGTTCAGACAATTTAGAATCCATGGGAGAAGAAGGGGCTGAAAATGCACTGGAAGATGGTGTCGAGGATGGCCTTGGCGATGCCGTTGTTGACGGGGTGGGTGAAGTTGCCGCTGATGCAGCGCCTGAAGTGACTAGCGCCGTGGTTGAGGGAGCAGGTGGTTTGGTTGGGGCTGAAGGAGCCGCTTTGCCGGAAGAGTTAGCGGGTGCCGCAGGGTTAGAGATTGCGGCACTCCCGGAAGAAGCCGTGGCCGCCGAAGCAGTTGTTGGTGCTGTGGGCGCGGCGGCAATTTGATGTTTGATCTCATTGGAACCTACCGTTCTGCAAAACCGTTGCAGACTCTCGCAATCATTGAACCGCTTGCATCCCACTATGATATTACTCGTATCGCACACATCACAGGCCTTGATACCCTTGGCATTCCGACTTATGTTGCTTATCGGCCTAATAGCCGCTCTTTATCATGCAGTCAAGGCAAAGGGGTCAGTCACGCGCTGGCAAAAGTATCCGCCATCATGGAAGCCATCGAATTTCATTGCATCGAACACCTTCCTCCCGCCGATCTACATGGATCCTTTCAAGTTTTGAGTAAAACCTATCCGTTATACCCTTTAGATACGATTAGCAAAACATTAATCAAAGTGGATTTATTAGAAACCTCTATCGACTGGCTAAAAGGCTATGATCTCATCAATCAGCAACCCATCTATTTCCCGCGCGATATGATTGGTCTGGATAAAAGCCAAAATAACCTGACGTCATTAGCGCTATGGCCAAGTTCGAATGGGCTTGCTTCGGGAAACACATACGAAGAAGCGTTGTGTCATGCACTTTTTGAGTTAATAGAACGCGATATGTTTGAAACAACCTCCGATCGCATCGTTGATTTAGAAAAATTAACCGACCCAACCTGCCAACAAATGGTGAACACCATTCAAGAACAGGCAAAACTTGTTGTGACCGATGTCACCAATCAGCGACTCTCCATGCCGATTTATAAGGCAGTGATCACGGATAAAGCCAATGCGAATCGATTGTCACTTGGTATCGTGGGACATGGTTGTCACTTATCCGCCCAGGTGGCATTTCTACGGGCAATCACCGAAGCGGCCCAGGCACGATTGACATACATCTCCGGCGCAAGAGATGATATCCCCATCCATCTCTTTAGCCCCCAGTTATTATATCGCACGACGCCGAAAGTGGCGCCTAATTGCCTGTTACAAGAAATCAATACCATGCCCAACACCATGACAGAAATGCTCAATTTAATATTAGATAGATTGGTCACCAATGGCCATGGTCAGGTCATTGTCTACCGACTAACCCCGGATGATTGTCCATTTGCCGTGGTGAGGGCCCTGATTCCTACGTTATCATTAGATGAAGCCAGTCATTTTATCCACACAAGTGAGGTCGTATGACAAATCAATTAACGATTGTCTATTCAGGCCCAACGATTAATCAAACCCAAGTAAAATCGCTTTTACCGGACGCCTATTGGCATGATCCCATTCAATGTGGCGATGTCATAAAGGCCATGCGCATCGGCGCAAAGCGATTGATAATTATTGACGGCTTTTTTGAGCACAAAGCATCCGTCTGGCATAAAGAAATTTTATTGGCGATGCAACATGGGATAGAAGTCATTGGCGCCTCAAGTATTGGCGTCCTTCGTGCTTGTGAACTTCATTCATATGGCATGATTGGCATTGGTGAAATCTTTCATTGGTATCAACAAGGGTTGATAGACAGTGACGATGAAGTCACCGTGGTACACTACCCTGCCGAAGCAGATTATCTACCAGCCAGTGACGCGCTAGTCAATATACGCAAAACCCTGCAATATGGGTTGGAATCACAAATCATTACACAAAACGATCATGACCAATTACTGACAAAAGCCAAGCAAACGTTTTATCGACAACGCAATTGGCATCAATTACTTGAAAATAGTCAGCTACCTGATATGACCGTGCTTTGGCTTAAAAAAAATTACCAGGACATCAAGCAGGCTGATGCGATAGCAGCACTTCACTATGCCGCTTCCCATCCTGCCATGGCCCCAAAGCCATTTGAGTTGTGTCATAACCAATACTTGAATAAACAAATTCATGTCATGAATACTCAGCCATTTAGTCAAGCATTTGATTGGCTTCCCGTTGAGGAAAAACGAACCATTGCTTGGTTTGACCAGGGTCATGAGGCAAAAGAATTGGTGACGCATCTGGCGAAATTGTGCGATATGACAACGATGTTATTTAATCCAATCGATAATATCGAAAATATTGATCTGACCCATTTTGGGCATTTTCTCAAAGAAAGTACAGATCCCGATTTTCATCAGCTGATTGAATTTATTAACCTACAAATTGCCAATGGCGCATTAGATCTTAAGGTTGTTGAAAAATTTTATCCTTACTTACGATTGTTGTTTTTTAATCCCCGAAAAAAAACAAGCGAACACACCCAATCGGCACTGGTCCTATTTTCGGTTCTATGGGTAATTTTAAATCAACATGCCGATGCGGCTGGAATTTATTGTGAGGACGAGAAGATTAAAGAATATACCAATGATCTTTTACAGAAAATAGGACAACCATCGCTTGGAAGTTTAAATGCGTTTATCTATCAATATCAGTATGAGAAAAAGCTATTTATAAAACTATGTTATGAGGGGGCTCGCTTTCGCTATTTATTTAATTATTTTATCGGTCAGGGATTAGCAAAACGAAAACTATTTAAGCCAAAAAATTGGTTATGGACTGTTATTGAGGTGTTTCTGCATAAAAAGCAGGAATTTTGAAGGGATTTGGGGACTTTCCCCAACGATTGGAGACAGTGATGTTACGCAAACTTGTGAACGTTATTATCCTTGCATATTATTTTATACGCTTCTACAGTTTTTATCTGCCCGCGATATACCGAGCTAAACGAGCAGTTAGCCATGACGAGCAACAACGTGCCAGAGACATTTTATATCATAATACGACATGCAAATTGTTTAGCATGATCGATACGCGTCTTGATATCCGCGGCAATGCCAATGTTGAATCAATGGGTAGACCTGTGATCTATATCAGTAATCACCCCAGTCTATTAGATATTCCCGCGTTATTTCGAGCGATTAATACCAATACCCGCATGCTCTATTCATCGGATGTTTTAACCCTCCCTTTGCCCGGTTTTCGATGGATTTTAATGACGTTCAACCACTTACCGATTGATGATAAACCTGGGGAACAACTAGAAAAAGATCTCGAGCGAGTTAATCAAGCAATGGCTAAGGGTGGGTATTATTGGGCTGCTCTCAAAAAAGGTGCAGAAAGTAAACGCCTAGCCCAGTATAAAAAATCATTGTTTCATATGGCAAAAGAGCATCAAGCATTGGTCATACCCCTATGCATCAAAGGCAGTGATGATATTATCACCCAAGGGAAAGGTTGGTTGAATGTGCAAATTAACCGAGGTCTTTCGATTGAGTGCATGGTTTTACCTACCATTGATGCCAATCATTATGAAGACGCCAAAGGTGTCTGGGATGCGTGTGATATGGCTATTAAAAAGGCATTAGAATAGGCATGGTAGTTCGCTGAGCAATATGTGAACGTTTGCGTTACCGTCTGCGTTACCGAAATAGCTTGATTGAAGAAAAACTCAAATACCGGTTATTTCGCAATAAAAAATAGGATCTATCTATGAAATCATTTTGGTTATGAAAGCATAGAAATAACCCCTGAACGTCGCCCTCCGCTTTATGCGGAGGGTCCAGGAACCGAGATGTTGGACCATTCGGTAACGCAGACGGTAACGCAAACGTTCACGTAAAACTATATTTGTTTTTGCGTAAGACTTTAGAACTCACCCCGAATGGATAAGCAAAACATTTCCCTGCATCGTTTGTTGTAGCGGCTTTTGTCTGACTGTTAAAAACAGTTTTGCTGAGTATATCGGGTCTAACAAAAACCCTTCTTCAATGGCTGTTCGCCTCACTTCCTCTTTTGTAGCCTGATTGACTGCACCAAACGCTTTCGCAGTATGCGGATAATGGCAAATCATGTTATCCGGCTTGTAACCTAACCATTGCAAAGCTTTCTGGCGGAAAATCAGCTCATCATCCGCCATTAATATCACCTGGAGTTGGGCAGGGTGGTGGTGCTGTTTTAGCCAATGGGCTAACGCTATTGCTGAAAACCCGGTTCCAGCATCCATGACAATATGATTAAATTGAATGCCTGCTTCTTCTTCATTTCGCAGGATATCATCACCTAACGTCATTGCTCCCTCGAAGGCTTGCGCCACAGCAGCCCCTTCACAAAGAACAAAACAGCGCTGTTTACTTTCTGATTGGAGGCGTTTGGCATAATCGTCCACCGCCAACCATTGATCACGGTCAATCCAACAAATGTCCTGCTCGTTGAGAAATAATCGAGAAGCACTAAAATTGCCTTGGTTTAAATGACTCCAGGGTTTTAATAATAAAGCGGTGACATCAAGTCGATGCTCCCTTGCTATTTGCAAGGCAGCTAATAAATTATTAGATTGAGGACCAGCAATAATGATTAATCGTTGAATGTTATTACTTGATAAATAGGGAATGATACTTTGATACTTTCGCAACTTATTGCCTCGAATAGCACCCGATAATTCATCCTCGCGTTTCACATACCATCCCTTAGGAAAATTGTTCAACGAATGGATTCTGCTATGTAAGATTGCCATCATATCCAGTCAATTTGTCATACCATAGTATTTATTGTAAATAAATGAAGACAATTTACCCAACGATTTGTAAGAAATATCTCAAAAAAATTGACGAAAATAGCTTTTTTGTTGGCAACCATTGATAGCATAAAAAGTTATCTCATTGTATTTTATAATAATTTTAAAATCTTTTCGAAAAAATCTATCTACAATGCTTATTTTTTGGTATTGCAATCACAAAAAGGAGTTGATATCTTGGAACTGAGATTACAAGAAGTAATCCAGCAAAAGGAACTTGAAATCATACGGATTTGATTGGATTAAGGAAGATCAAGGACAGGATGTCCAGGATGACTGTAAAAGCCGGGCTTAGCCCGGCTTTTTTTGATCTCCTTCTCAACCAATTCTGACCATAGGAATTCGCTAACCAATTTAGAGCAACACCCAAGCCTTGAGAAAATATAAAAATCACTTTTCCTCATTGCTGTACTTTTTGATAAAAATTGAGCTCTTTTTATTCCGAATTCTTAAGCTTTTGTTAAGGTTTCTTCGATATACTGCCAACAAATATCGAGGGAGTTTTATGAATATTTTAATCGTTGATGATAATGCATTTGGAGCCTACTGTTTAAGTAGATTGCTAAGCTTAGTAAACGCTGACGTGAGCATCTCCATCGTTCATAATTCTCAAGCTGCACTCTCCGCCATCGAAACCAGGCAGCCTGATTGGGTAGTTTTAGATGGTGACTTGCAAGCTGGGGATGGCATTTATTGCAATGGCCCAGCCTTACTTGACTGTATTTGGTCAGTCTATCCAGATATATCTGCCGTTGTATGGACCGATTCTGATGCTATGCGTTTAAAATTTGCCGAAGTATTCGATCGTTATAATAAACCGTTTACCGAAGATTATTGCTGGCCCAAAATGGTTAAGCAGAATCGAATTCGACGTTTATTCCAAATTCACCAAAATGCGTTTGCGCCAGGACACAGTGATTGGTATAGCGTTAAACATGCTCAAGAATAAATGCTAGGTGTGTCCTCGATCAGGTTTTTTACTTTGTACCGGACAACTCCTAAAAAAAAGCCGTCTTTGCGAACGTAGTGAAGTAATGCAGAACAGATTTCTGTTCGGAGATCGAACTGGATTGCTTCGCAAAGCTCGCAACGACAGTGCTTTTAAGAAATTGTCCGATACAGAGTTTTTTTTGTCCCATGCGCCTGTTAATATTGATTATTGCTTGCATCACCGCCCCTTTCCCGCTACCCTAGCATCAACGCTCAAGATTAAGCGTTAAGGATTTACTTAAAACGCAAAAAACGATTCATATCAAAGAAGTTAGCGTTTTATGCACTATTTTAGGAATATTTAAGAAGAAAGAGGGAAGCATGCATAAACGTGTCGTCGTGACAGGCATGGGCATTTTATCATCCATTGGACAGGATATTCCATCCTTTTGGCAAGCAGCTATATCAGGACAATCTGGCATTAAGCATTTAACCCAAATTGATGTTTCAAATTACCCGACACGTATCGGCGGTGAAATAGGCCCCATTACGGATGAACAATTGCCCCACATTGAAAAGCGCCAACGATTTACTCGGGTTGCACAATATGCCATTTATTGCTTGGAACAGGCATTGCAACAAGCCAAATTGGATACATCGATTCGTCAATCGGCGGGTATATATATGGGTACCGGCTGGGGTGGCACGCCCGAAATCGAATCCGGTTTCAAAGACTACTTTCTTCATGGCTGGAAAAAAATTCCACCCATGTCTGTCATAAAAGGAATGCCCAACTCAATAACCAACCATCTTGCCATGTTATATGATATCCAGGGTCCAAACATGACCCTATCCAATGCCTGTATTTCTTCCGCTGAAGCAATTGGTGTTGGCTTTGAGAATATTCAACGGGGTAAAATCAGTACCGCTATCTGTGGGGGTTCTGAATCACTCCTTTGGGCCAGTGTTTTAGGCGCATGGTGTCGGTTAAAGGTGATGTCTACCCAAAATGAACATCCTCAAAAAAGCTGCCGCCCTTTTGATGCGAATCGGGACGGGATGGTGATAGCAGATGGCGCTGGCGTTATGATATTAGAGGAGTTGGAGCAAGCTCGCGCCAGGGGCGCGCATATTTATGCTGAAATCATTGGCTTTGGTCAGAGTTGTGATGCACATCACATTACCGCACCCAAATCGGAAGGACAAGCAGCCGCCATCGAAGCCGCCTTAAACCAAGCAAGAGTTAGCCCCAACGACATCCAATATATAAACGCGCATGGGACTGCTACCAAATTAAATGACCTGACAGAAACACAAACAATCAAGCATGTGTTTGGGAATCGAGCCTACCAAATTCCCATTACAGCGCAGAAAAGTATGACAGGTCATGCCATAGGAGCCGCAGGCGTCTTAGAAATTATCACAACGTGTTTGGCCATCGAAAATGGCATCCTACCGCCAACGATAAATCTTGATAACCCGGATGAGCAATGCGACCTTGACTACATTCCCCATCAAGCAAGACATAAACAGATAGACATTGCCTTATCCAACCACTTTGCCTTCGGAGGGGCGAATGCGGCACTCATTTTACAGCGATTTTTCCAGTGATAGTACTGGATTTAAATGGGATGAGGACACTCCCTAATACAAATATAAATAAAAATCCGGTATAATCGCCTGATTTATACTTTATACCTGAGAAAATATATGGCCATAACGTTAGCACAATTAGCAGAATATTTAGGAGGAACGGTTATTGGTGATGCGACCACTGAATTGTTGGGCATATCACCGCTTGATGAAATTCAAGTGAATACGTTGGTCTACGCTAAAGATGCAAACGCCGTTGCCTTAGTGGAAAAGTCTGAAGCAGCGGCCATCCTAGTCAATAATAATTGTCAATCTTCCATCAAACCTTGCATACAAGTTTCTGATCCATTTCATGCTTTTACTCAGATCATTGCCTACGTTTATCCGACCTTAGAAGAAGAGCCAGGCATCCATCCCACGGCTGTCATAGCTGATAATGTCAGTATCGGCAAGCTTGTGCACATTGGTCCCTATGTTACAATTGGTTCTGGGTCAGTTATTGGCGATAAATGTATTATTCACGCCCACGCATCCATAGGGCAACAAGTCGTATTAGGTAATCATTGCGTCATTCATCCCCATGTCACCATATATAATCAGTGTCGATTGCACAATGAAGTCATTGTCCATGCATCCAGTGTTATTGGCTGTGATGGGTTTGGCTATCGTTTTCATGAGGGTAAGCACGAGAAAATCCCGCACGTTGGTCATGTTGCCATTGAAGACCATGTTGAAATTGGCGCTAACACCGTGATTGATCGAGCTACCTTAGGCGCGACCGTCATCGGACAAGGAAGCAAAATTGATAATTTAGTACAGGTTGCTCACTCCGTTAAACTTGGAAAAAACAATATTTTATGTGCTTTTACTGGGATAGCAGGCAGCTGTAACACAGGCAATAATGTTGTCTTTGCTGCCAATGTCGGTGTCAGTGACCACGTTACCATTGAAGATGGCGTCACCTTAGGTGCCCGCACAGGCGTTGCTCCGAATAAAATTCTCAAAGCGAATCAAGTCTATCTTGGTAATCCTGCACGACCTAAAGATAAATTCATTAATCAAGAAATGGAAAATAAACGCATTCCAGCAATGCGGAAAAAAATCGAACAACTCGAAGAACAACTGAAAAAACTCGCCCAGGCAATGGAGCAAATGGAGGTTTAGCCATGGCGTCAAGCCCTTTGATTTTAGTCGATGGATCGTCTTATTTTTTTCGTGCCTTTCATGCGTTACCACCACTGACAAACTCAAAAGGCCAACCCACAGGGGCAATTTATGGGGTCGCCAATATGGTGAAACGGTTGATTAAAGATTATCAACCCGAAAAAATTGCTGTCATATTTGATGCAAAAGGAAAGACCTTTCGCGATGATCTCTATCCACAATATAAAGCCAATCGCCCCCCTATGCCGGACGAATTATCCAGCCAGTTTCAACCTTTATACGATTTGCTAAGTGCGATGGGGTTACCATTAATCATGGAACCGGGCGTTGAAGCCGATGATGTCATAGGGACATTGGCATCCCAAGCAAAATCAAAAGGAATTAATGTGGTCATCTCCACCGGGGATAAAGACATTGCTCAGTTAGTGAATCATCAAGTGACGCTTATCAATACAATGACCGATAAAATGCTTGATGAGGCAGGTGTGATTGAAAAATTTGGCGTCAAAGCCAATCAAATGATTGATTATCTAACGTTGGTAGGCGATAACGTTGATAATATACCCGGCGTCCCTAAATGCGGTCCTAAAACCGCTGCTAAGTGGCTAGGAGAATATGAAAGCTTGGATAATTTAATCGCACATGCCGATGAGATTGGTGGCAAAATTGGCGAATACTTGCGAGAAAGCATTCCCAAGCTACCTTTGTCAAAGCAGCTAGTGACCATCAAATGCGATGTTAATTTACCTTTTGACATAGATGATCTGACGCCTGGCCAAGCCGATGAAGCAAAGCTCATAGAAATGCTCAAAGAATTTGAATTTAAAACATGGCTTAAATCCATGCTCGAACAACAGGCAGATAATGCTTCGGAAGAAACCATTTCTCAAAACGCTAACTATCATATCATCCATGATAAAACCGCTTTTGATAGCTTGTTAACTCGTCTACAACACGCCAACTTGTTCTCATTTGACACAGAAACAACGGATTTAGCCGCGATTAATGCGGAATTAGTCGGCATGTCCTTCGCTATTCAAACCGGGGAGGCTTTTTATATTCCTCTAGCCCATATTGATTATCAACCTCAACTGAATCGAGATGACGTATTAGCCGCCCTAAAACCAATCCTTGAGGATAAAACCATTAAAAAGGTGGGACAAAATCTCAAGTACGATTACAACGTGATGAAAAATTATGACATCACCCTTCAAGGTATTGCTTATGACACGATGCTCGAGTCCTATATCATTGACAGTAGTGCATCGCGCCATGATATGGATAGTTTATCGTTAAAATACCTTGGCCATAAAACAATCAGCTTTGAAGACATTGCTGGAAAAGGGGTAAAACAACTGCGTTTTGACCAAATTTCTGTGGACAAAGCCGCCCCCTATGCAGCAGAAGATGCGGATATCACCTTGCAATTGCATCAGGTATTAAGTGCAAAATTAGACGACAAATTGAAATCGGTGTTGCTTGATATTGAAATGCCTCTATTAACCGTACTCGCTGAAATGGAACGAAAAGGGGTTTCCATTGACTTAGATGTGCTTGAAAAGCAAGGCCATCGCCTAAAAAAACAAATCGAAGCACTTGAAGTAGAAGCTGTCGAATTAGCCGGCCATCCTTTTAATTTAAACTCACCTAAGCAATTGCAAGAAATTTTATTTGATGAACTAAAATTACCCATCATCAGCAAAACACCCAAAGGCCAAGCGTCTACCGCTGAATCCGTACTGCAAGAGCTCGGCCATGAGTATCGGCTACCTGCAGTCATTCTAGCCTATCGAAGTTTATCTAAGTTAGTATCCACTTATATTGACGCGCTCCCCAAACGGGTTAACCCAAAAACCCATCGCGTCCATACTTCCTATAACCAAGCGGTGACTGCAACGGGCCGCTTATCGTCGAGTGAACCCAATTTACAAAATATCCCCGTTCGCAGCGAAGAAGGCCGTGCAATTCGTCAAGCATTCATTGCCCCGCCAGGCAAACTTTTGGTTGCTGCCGATTATTCCCAGATTGAATTACGCATCATGGCACATTTGTCCAAAGATGAGAGTTTATTAAATGCCTTTAAGCAAGGGTGGGACATCCACGCAGCCACTGCCAGTGAAATCTTTCATATACCACTTGACCAAGTCACATCGGATCACCGGCGCAAAGCAAAAGCGGTGAATTTTGGTTTAATCTATGGCATGTCATCTTTTGGTTTAGCCAGACAAATTGATGTTGACCGACAAGAAGCGCAACACTATATTGAAACCTATTTTAAACGCTATCCCGGTGTCAAACGTTACATGGATGAAACAAGAGCCAAAGCGCATGACCTAGGCTATGTCGAAACAATCTTTGGGCGACGCTTGTATTTACCCGAAATCAACAGCCGAAATGGCATGCGCCGCAAAGCAGCCGAAAGGACTGCCATCAACGCCCCCATGCAAGGCACTGCAGCGGATATTATCAAAAAAGCCATGCTCTCCATTGCCAATTGGCAACAAACGCAAAGCCCCTCTTATGCATCAATGATCATGCAAGTGCATGACGAATTGGTTTTTGAAGTATCAATCGATAGCTTAGAGAAAGCGAATAAGGAAATTCGCCAGCACATGGAGCACACCGTTGAATTATCTGTGCCACTGGTCGTATCCATTGGTTCAGGGCAAAACTGGGATGAAGCACATTGATCTATTCTTGTATCTTATCGAATATTCAAATCACCGCTAATATCTACTTCTCATAATTGATCTAGACAGATCATTATCTCTTATGGTTGGGCAGATGGTGAGTTCTCAGTCAGTCCTATACTAGGGTCGTTATCGAAGAATTGCTTTGGAGAATAGTCCCTTCTGCATGTTGGAGAACTTGATGGACTGGATACTTCTTCTGTTTGTTGAGTTTGCAAACGCTTCTCATTATAGGAGTCATTTAGCCATTTTTTCCTTTCAGCTGCTTCTAACCTCTTCATTTGAACGTTCCGGCTAGCATCCTCTTCAGAAGTCTGAATCACCTTATCAACACTTTGGAGATATTGGTCAAATTGGCTGCCCAAAGTATCACCCTTTAACAGATAAACAATCCAATTGATGAATTTTGGGATAAAACCTAATAAGGGTAAATTTGATATGATTCGATAAACGTTTTGCCATTGAGAGCTTCTGTTTTCATATGCTTGTGGTTTTAATCCATCGAGGGTATCAACACCAAGGCAAAAATCTACTTTATCACTAATAATAAGCTTGGGTTGACCAGGGCTAGTTTCAAGTTCCTTTTTCATTAAATTGATAAACCGTTCATTTTCATTTTTCATAAAGTTTACAATCGGTTCATGATCGCAGGTAGGATCATCAGAATAACATTTTGTAGGTGAAGGAACATGTATATAAACGGCCTTTAACTCTGGGAGTGTTTTAATCAATGCACCAAGTGTTTGGGCATAATGATTATTAGTTTCTTCACTAAGAAGAATATCGTGTTCATTCGTTCTTTTAATCATTAATCGCAAAGCTATTTCATTAATATTATGATGGTAAAGGAGTGTTCTTAGCTCTTTAAAACTTGCTTTGTCACATGTTTCTATATCGATATCAAAACATAGTTTCCTAGGATATACTCCCAGGAGTCCAAAGAGTGGAGGAAAATAATCTGTTTTTATCGAGTCGTTACTGGAATCCCAAAAAAATAAGCCCATCAGCAGCCCTTAGCGTCACAAAATTATATAAAATGACGCATATTATGTCACAATTTAATCATGGTGTATATATGTAACTCATCTATGCGGGTGATACAATGAGATATTTGCGGTTGTCTCTCAATTTTAAGTCCCAAATTGGCGCTGTTCGAGCGATTGGATGAATTTGGTGGATGACATGGGTTTATTGTATAAGTAGCCTTGAACTTGGTCACATCCCATCTCGATTAAGCATTCTTTTTCTGCTTCACTCTCAACCCCTTCGGCTACGACCTCGATGCCAAATTGATGCGCGAGTGTGATGATGGCTCTGACTAACATTTGATTATGTTGATCTTTATCGAGTTCTGAAATAAAACGCCTATCGATTTTTAGTAATTGAATGGGTAACCGTTGCAAATAGCCTAGCGATGAAAACCCTGTGCCAAAATCATCGAGGGCGATAATAATGCCCATTGTATTTAAGATATTTAATTGCTTGATGGCGGTGTCAAAATTTTTAAGTGCTGAGGTTTCCGTGATTTCAATGCATAAGGCTTTTCCTGGCAGTTTGTATTGTTGTAAATAATGTTGAAAGGTATCCACTAAATTGTATGATAAAAATTGTTGTGTTGACAGATTAATTGCCACGGAAATATATTCACCAAATTTTTGAAACAACGATTGGGCATGCAAACAGGCTTGTTCAATCAGCCAAGGGGTTAATTGGATAATTAAGCCGCTATGCTCAGCGATGTCAATGAATGAATCAGGCATCATTAAATTATCACCATCTTCCCAGCGCAAAAGCGCTTCGCAACCAACCAAGCAATTATTTTTTAGATGATATTTTCCTTGATAATGTAAAATGAAGTCATGATTAATAATTGCTTGGCGAAGCTCATGTTCGATAATAATACGCCGATGCTGCTCTTTTTCAATTTTCGGTTCAAACATGAACATCGAATTATCCCCTCTACTTTTTGCTTCCATCAGGGCAAGGTCGGCAAATCGGATCAAATTGTGCTGTGTTTTTTCATGCAACTCGTCTGTAAACACTATACCGATGCAACAAGTCAGATAAAATATATGGTTGGCAATTTCAATTGGTTTGTTCAATATTTTCTGAATATCATGGAGCCATTTATGCACCTGGTTAAAGCTATGCTCGGTATTCCCATTAAATAACACCGCAAAATAGCCGCCCCCCAACCGGTAAATTGTCGGCGCTTGTTCGTCGAACGTCGCTTGCAACTGTTCATCCCAACGGTGGCATATATGCTTAATTCCTTCGTCAGCCGCTTTATGTCCCGTGATTGAGATGATACGCTGGAGATGATCAATATCGACTAAAGCTAAAGCGGAAGGGTTGGATTTTGTATTGATAAATAGCTCATCTAGTTTCTTTTCAAACATGGCGCGATTTGGCAATTGGGTAATGGGATCAAAATAAGCCAAATTAAACAATTGCTTTTCATATCCCATGCGGTGTGAAATTTCCTGCAAATAGCCATGGTAGCGATTAAATTGAGGTAACCAACTCAAATTGTACTCAAATGCCACTTTGTTAAATTGATAACGCACTTGGATAATATTTTCTTTCATGGGTAAACGGTTTTTGACAACTTGGGGAATTAATACTGAGATATCATCAGTTCCAAAAAACGTTTGGCAGGTACGATAAGCAGCAGAATTTGCATACAAAATATCGCCCTCGGTGGTGATCGCGATGACAGGGTCAGAATTTGTTTCTGGAAATGACGCGAGAATTTTTCTGTCAAGATTAACTTGTTTCACTTGATTGTAAAAATAGCCAATGACCAATATGACCATGCTAAAGAAAATCAAAAAATAGATTAATGCGAGTAAAACGCGTGCATTGGGGAATAGCAAATAAAGACTGACCGACATGGCTACAAAAAAAATGCTAATAACCACCAGCCAAACCGCCATTATGTTTTTGTCTTTGTTCTTTCCGAACATAATTGAAACGTCCTGTGTTTTATACATTAATTATAAATCATATTTTATTTTTCGCCGGCAGTATTGATAATGATTCTCATTTATTGTAAATTTCATCTTCTGTCAATTTGATATTAACTAAAACAATGAAGACAAAAAAAATACCTTATTACCTCCTTGTTGGGTCATTAACCATCGGTGCTAGTTTGATTCTTGGCTTTCTTAGCTTTACGGGTGCCATGGCATTATGGCCGATTGTCCCTGTAGCCAGTGTATTTTTTTGTTTTTCCGTTGCCTATGAAGGGGAGATTTACCAACGAAATATCAAAGGAGCCCTAGATAAGCTCGGTTTCAAAGGGAATTTCATGCATCGTAAGTTAGCAAGGCAATACTTGTCGGAGTATGCGCCGAGTGAACCCGGAAAGACGGCTCCTTTGTTTTTTCAAGATTATATGAAGATGCTTATATTAATGGATAAGTACAAGCATAAAGGCCTTCTAAACTTTGAAGACAGTCAACGCAAAAAAGCGTTGAATAAATCACTTCGTAAAATGGAAAAGTGGTTTGCGTTGTTGCTTTTTGAAAAAAAGACACCTGCTAATACTTATGAAAAAGAACTGGTTTCCTGGTTAAAAAACCATCACCAATCGGAATGGTTAGAAAAAGCAAAGAAACGCCAATTTTATTATTATTTAACTGCGATATTTGCTGGCGTGGCAGGCGTTAGTATGTCGTTTGGCACCACGTATCTCTTGCTGGGAGCATTGTCTTCCATGCCATTGTTCATGGTTGCGTCCCCTTTAATACTAACCCTTAGCATTACTGCAGCATCTTTAGTTGCTGGCGTCGCTTATTCGTTACTTACTTTTAACGCTATCACGGACATGATTGATAATGAGACGTTTCAACAATGGCTTAACAAATTTAAACATAATTTAATCGATAAACCGTCTATTCGCTCCGTGTTAGTTAGCGTGGTAGCCATGCTGCTTTTCGCCCTGGCACTGGCGCTCACGATATGCACAGCAGGGACTTGGTGGACTGTGATTAAAAACACGCCACCATTATTTCGGTGGATGGCCAAAATTCCTTCGTCGTTATTGATGGTTTTTCCAGTGACCAATGGCCTCGCCGCATTATTCTTTAATTTTCAAAATACGGCAGAATCATTTGAGATGGTCGATGATATGCTTGATTATCCGCCGACAACGCCATTCACCCAAAGATTTGCTGATGCGTTTAATCAGCTCATTACCAATGAAACACTGTGGCAAAGATTCAACCCTGCCCGCTTGATTCTTAAACTGACATTCACCCCCTTAAGAATTCTCCTATTTTTTGGTCACTTAATTAGCATTGCACTGACATCCGATAGACTGCCCGGCGTCCCCCAAATTTTATCATTCCTCGTTGGCTTAATATGCGAAGGATTTGAGGATGCTCACTATTTTCTTGGTTTTGGTAAAGATAAACACCATACCCAATCCAATGCAGGGTTACTCAAAACACATCTGAAAGAAGCGGAAGGACACAGTCATGATAATGACGTACCGACACGAATTTTATATTTGCTTTTTTCCCCGATGTTTTATTTAGCTGCGTTATGGGACTATCACTACAGTGCAACCCCAAGCTGGCAAGAATCTTGCCATAAATTTAACATCCCTGTTGCAAGCGAGGATGGCGCAAAAACTGAGGACCTCGTTGTCCAATCATCACAGCATTTATCGAAACTGGGCATGTCGGCGTTGGAAAGTCACCTTCAATCATCTTTATCGGTGACTAAGGACAAATCACATACCGACCCATCGCATTTCAACAGCCAAAAGCTTGGTTTTTTACGGGATCTTAGCTCTCTCATTTCTGAGGAAGAAGCGATAACCAGCATGGAAAATGGTATGTAATGGATGGGGTTGCATTGTTCCGGCTATTTTATAAAATGGCCGTCTTTGCGAACGTAGTGAAGCAATCCAGAACAGATTTTTGTTCAGAGATCGAACTGGATTGCTTCGCAAAACTCGCAATGGCGGGGCTTTTAAAACAATGTCTGGTACAACGATGTGGTTGTTAAAAAAGATTAAATGAGAATGATTATTAATATCGTTTCATGCTATAATGGGTGTTGTATTAATGAGGAGAAAGAATGCCGACGTTGCGTGAGTTCCACGATGGCGAGTGTGCTCGTTTAACTAGTTTTTCCAATATTTCTCCTGCGTATCGTCAACGATTGCTTTCGATGGGACTAACCCCTGGCGCTGTCATAACTGTCGTACGCAAGGCACCGCTTGGCTGTCCTATTCAGGTCAATATACGTCACACAACCATCAGCTTACGCTTAGATGAAGTCAATGAATTACAGTGGGAGCGAATTGAATGAAAGGGCTTTTAGTTGGCAATCCCAATTGCGGAAAAACAACGTTGTTCAATACCCTGACGGGGCAAAATCAACGCATTGGAAATTGGCCAGGGGTAACCGTTGATAAAAAAGAAGGCACCTTTGTCGTTGCCAATCAATCAATCACAATCACCGACCTACCCGGTATCTATTCTTTGTCTGCCCCTAATGATGGAAGCAGTCAAGACGCACAGATTGCTGCCAAAGCCATCATCGAACTGCAAGCCGATTTCATTATTAACGTGGTTGATGCTTGCCATCTTGAGCGACATTTATATTTAACCAGTCAACTATTAGAGTTGGAGAAGCCCATCATCGTTGCCCTGAACATGACCGATTTAGCCAAGCAACAACGAATCAACATTGATGAAAAAGCACTTGCAACACAATTAGGTTGTCCCGTCGTACCTATTCAAGCGCACAAACATGTCGGGATTGATGCCTTAAAACAACAATTAATCAACCCTGGCAATGTGAAGTCCTATCTAACCATTCATTGGCCTGACACCATCCAACAGGCTTTAATTCAATTAAAGCACTATTTCGCGGGGAATGGGTATTCAACAGCTCAAAGTAACTTTATGGCTTGTCGGGCAGTGGAAGGCGATCATCAATGGCTAAGCCAATTTGACCAAGTGGATGTTCTCAAAAAGCAAGACCTTGACTTAATAGCTGCCGACCAACGCTACACAATTGTTCACAAAATCACGCAGTCTGTCCAATCAAGACCGGCAGATGCTAGTAACCAATTAACTGCACGCCTCGACAAATTTGTCCTCAATAAATGGTTAGCTTTCCCAATCTTTTTGGCCGTCATGTATGTCATGTTTTTATTTGCTATCAATATCGGCGGCGCTTTTCAATCTTTTTTTGATATCGCCAGTGAGGCAATTTTTGTCGACGGTACCGCTTGGGTGTTACAGCAGCTTCACTCACCGCTATGGTTAATTGCTTTATTGGCCAATGGTGCTGGCAAAGGCATCAATACGACCGTTACCTTTATACCCGTTATTGCTGCCATGTTTTTCTTTCTTGCCGCCCTTGAAAGCTCTGGCTATATGGCAAGAGCCGCATTTGTCGTCGATAGACTTATGCGCTTTCTTGGCCTGCCAGGAAAATCGTTTGTGCCAATGATTGTTGGGTTTGGATGCAATGTTCCTGCGATTATGGCCGCCAGAACATTGGATAATGAACGAGATCGCTTATTAACCATCCTCATGAGCCCATTTATGTCCTGTAGCGCACGGCTTGCAATATACGCCGTCTTTGTCGCGGCTTTCTTTCCGACGGGTGGTCAAAATGTTGTTTTTTCATTATACCTTTTAGGCATTATTATGGCGGTTCTGACGGGATTATTGTTACGGAAAACCCATTTGAAAGGCACTGCTTCTCCCTTAATTTTGGAACTCCCTACCTACCATCGACCCACCTTAATTAGCTTACTCAAACAAATGAAAATTCGATTAATGTTCTTTATCAAAAGGGCTGGGCGATTAATTATTCCTATCTGTGTCATCCTCGGCGGATTAAATGCGCTGTCCATTGATGGGCAGATTATTGTTGGTGATGCGAGTCGTCAATCGATTTTGTCCTGGTTTGCCCAATGGCTGACACCCCTTTTTTCACCCATGGGCATTCAACCTGAGAACTGGCCAGCAACGGTGGGACTTATCAGTGGAACATTGGCAAAAGAAGTCGTTGTCGGTACATTAAACGCCTTGTATGCCCAGATGGGAAATGTTGCCCATCTGGGTGGTCCTGACTTTAATTTATGGGCGTCATTAAAAGAGGCAGTTTATTCTGTGATTGATAATTTATCTTCCTTAGCCCAGGCTATCGCCAACCCAATCCTTGCCAGCGCACCGGATAATGAGGTTTCCCAGGTTGCTTATGGCGAAATGGCGAAACGGTTTGATGGTGCTGTGGGTGCCTATGCCTATCTGCTATTTGTATTACTTTATGTTCCATGCGTATCAACCATGGCAGCCGTTCGTCAAGAAGCTAGCCGTGCCTGGATGTGGTTTTCCATTACCTGGTCATTTGTCCTGGCTTATGCTGTTGCCGTTGTCTTTTATCAACTCGCAACCATCGCGAAACATCCTGAGTCATCAATAGCTTGGGTTTGCGCGATGTTTGCTATGATTGCTCTATATATCAACTGGATGCGAATAAAATCAAGGAAAAATCAGGCAAAAGGAGAGCATTATGTTGTTACAAGTTCGTGATTATATTCAAAAACACGGTCAAGTCAGTAGCCAACAAATATGCCGGCACTTTATCATCGACTACTCAGCGCTTGAACCAATTTTGCATCGCTGGCAATCACTCGGCGTGATAAAAGCACATCAATCGCAAAGCGCTTGCAGCAAAAAATGCTCACAAAGTTGTTCAGAGCCTTTAGTTTATTATCAATTTTGTCGCTGAATTGACATTCCGAGTCATTTCTACAGGGCTTCGATAAACACGCTTCATGCCTGATTTATACCCAATCAACGTCAAACTGCTAATTGGGTATACAACCTAAGCCAGAAGCAATTGGTCACTAGAATAATCATTGCCTTGCTGATGTTGACCCGAAAAACCCTTGTCATTTCCTGATGGCAACGGTTTCTGACCATTTTGGACTTCAGCATTTTCACAGGTATTAAACAATGAGTGAGACCATAATGCTTGTTTTGCGGCATCGTTCACAACTTGTTTAACACAATCGGGAGCCTTCTGCTGAGGATAAGGTAACGTTGAAAACAATTCACTTTGTATTTCCTTTAAATTGATTAAGGAAATACAAGCTAATGTATCCACACCCAAATTGCTCAGGCTTGAAAGGAATACCAATAAAGCGTCAGGGAGTGTTTCAACTGCAGGTGGAAGTATGTTAGCGCCTCTCAATAAATCGATTACCATGGATAAGCCCACAATACCGCCGAACAGACATCCTAAACTAGGTGATATGTCGTATAGATTTTTTGCGAGCACCAATGTTGCAATTTGGTCAAGAATAGTCAATACAACTGACAACGTCACTAAGATTGTTATTACTGAGGTAAATGTTGCAAGCATTGTCATAGCCAAACAGCTCAATATTCCTAATATTGCCGCAGCAATGCCAACATAGAGAGATGAGATATTGAAATAATCAGAAACCGGTCTGATAATTTGGTTGATTGGATTGCCTAGAAAAAAAAGCACCCTGGTCAATAAGGGCAGAGAAAGCAATATCATTGCATAGGACCATGGCATGAACAGCATTGGAACAGTTATCAAGGCGATAAACCCAGCAATTTTTAGCAATAATGGAAACACCCGATGCCAAGAAGAGGATATTGCAAGCACATCTTGATGCATGCTGCGAAATAATTTATTGACATTATGTAGCATGGCCGTTGTCACAGCATTGTATAAGCCGCAAACCAATAAGCTCAGCCACTTTATTGGCGATAGGAGTTTCCTAGTTGCCAGAATATGACTGTAATGCCCAAATACAATGGCTTCTCGGTAGGTAATATCATCTAAATTTTCTTCGGCAAATAGCTTGATGATCAACTCATTCCACTTAAGATAGATTGAACTATATAGCGATGGAGATTCGATTACTTGGCGAAATGCTTCAACACGATTATGATCAATTATAGAACGATTCTTATTTAGCCAATTAACAAACTGTAAAAACGACTGATGTTGTCTAACGAAACGCTGCTTATCTTCTTCATCCGGAAGGGATAGAAATTCTGCTAATATTTTTTCAAAATGCGCATCAATTTGCTCTTCCATGCGAAAATCGATGCAATCCAATGGTATTTCAAAATCAATTGGCGCAAGCGTGTCAAAAATACTAGGCTGAATCCCCTCCATATTGATCAATTGCATATAAGCTTCAATTGCCTCTAAATATTTTGTTGTGGATGTCTTATCACCCTTGTTCTTATCCGGATGATATTTCAGAGAAATTTGTCTTTTTTTCGTGTTTAACGCTTTACAAAGCCCTTCTTTATCTAATTCCGACAACTCACCATTAATTTGCTCTGGTGTAAACTCTAATTTAGAAAGGAGGATTTTCTGTTCAGATGAAAATAGCATAATAGTACAAACAACCAATAAATACGTGGGCAATAATTATATATATTTTATTATTTTTATCAACTATAGATATAATATAACCACCTTTATAGTCTATAATTACAAAGTGAACGAAATGGATTAAGTGTCAAGCAAGAATCTCGCATGCAAAATACTATTAATAGCGCTGACATTAAAGTCAATAACACCCGTGCGATCACCAATAAAGTGACCAACGAACTTTGTCGTCTTTTATTTAAACAGCTTCCTTATGCCATTATTGCACAGCTTTTAGTTGCGACACTATTTGTCATTGGTTATCGAAGTGTGCAACCATCCTCCACACTGACAATTTGGTTTGGGTATTTACTTAGTGTCTCTTTTTATTGGGCCTTGGTGGTCACCCTTTATCAATTTAAACGGTCATTCGTCAACACCCGCATGTGGGTATTTTTGTATGGTATTGGCACTTTTTTTTCGGGAGTGGCGTGGGGATTCGTTGCCCTATCCATGCTCCCGGCGGAAATATCGCCATTGCAAATCTATATTGTGGGAATTATTTTGGGCATGACGGCAGGAGCGAATCCATTTTTTAACCCAATCATATCCGTCTATTTGTCCTTTTTAACCCCGGCGTTTATACCCTTAGCCTATTGGTTTTTCACCCAAGGTGGTATCTTCTTTTACCTGGGTCTATGTTCCATTGTCTATTTCGGAGTCATGGTATTATGCTGCTACCTTGCAAATTATAGCTTAAGAGAATCAGCCAGGTTACGCTTTCAAAATATCGACTTAGATAGTTTAAACCAAATTTTAGAAAAGCGCGTCGAAGAAAGAACCAGTGAACTCGAAAAGTATTTAGCTATCACTAAATCGACATTGGAATCGACAGCAGATGGAATATTAGTGGTCGATAATCTTGGCCAAATTGAATATGTTAACCAAAAATTTATCGACATGTGGTCTATTTCAGAGGATATAGTTGAAGAAGGAAGAACGGGTTTTTTCTTCCACCTTGTTGAAACGAAAGTGGCTCAGCCAAGTGACTTTCTCGCCATGATGAGTCAAATCAATGAACAACCCGATCTCATCAATAACGGTGAATTTACCTTAAATGATGGCCGCATATTTGAATGGTATTCACAACCCCATATTGTCCGTGAAGAAATTAATGGACGGGTATGGAGCTTTAGCGATATGAGTATTCGCAAAAAAATGGAATATCAGCTTGCCTATCAAGCAAGCCACGATACCTTAACGGATTTACCCAATCGCTCATTACTCTTGGATAGAATTGGCAAAGGCATGCTCTATGCCGATAGGTTTCACAGTAATTTAATTGTCATGTTTTTAGACATTGATAATTTCAAAATGATTAATGATAATCTAGGGCATGACAATGGCGACCTAATCCTTAAAACCATTGCAAAGCGTTTAAAGAAATGCATCCGAAAAAGTGATACGGTTGCCCGAATCGGTGGTGATGAATTTGTTATTTTATTTTTTGCCAACGACAAAGCCAATATTATTAATATGGCTCATCATTTATTAGAAGAAGTAACCAAGCCCATTTATTTTTCCGACCATGAAGTTGTCGCAACAACCAGTATTGGCGTGTGCATTTATCCTTATGATGGGACGGATTCAAGCACGCTATTAAAACATGCCGACATGGCAATGTATGCTGCCAAAAGCCAAGGTAAAAATAGTATTAAATTATTTGACGATTCGATTCGGGCTTATGCTCAAAAAACACTCTCCTATCAAATGGATTTACGTAACGCGCTTAAAAAAGGTCAGTTTACATTGGTATATCAACCGTTCATTGATCTAAGCACCTTAGAAATCATTGGTTGTGAGAGTTTAATTCGTTGGCAACACCCACGAGATGGCCTGTTATACCCCAGCGAGTTTCTTCGTATTGCTGAACAATCAGGCCTATTCAATGACATTGGAAATTGGGTTATTGAAGAAGCCTGTCGTCAAAATCTGCAGTGGCAAACACAGGGCTTAAAACCAATCACCATGTCAGTCAATATTTCGCCAATTCAGTTCAAGCGGGATGATTTTGTAAATATCATTAAAAAAATCCTTAAAAAGCTGAATTACCCTCCTAATTTGCTCGAGCTAGAGCTGACAGAAAATATCATTATGGAAAATAAAAAGCATACGTTTGATATCTTAACCCAGCTTCGCCAGTTGCAAATCGGTGTCAGTATTGATAATTTTGGTACGGGATATTCCGGTCTGAATTACCTTAAACAGTTCCCAGTGACAAAGTTAAAAATCGATAAATCATTTGTTTTCGATTGCAAGGATGAAGAAAACGAGGGAGCCATCGTAAAAGCAATCGTTGCCATGGGCCATACCCTAAATCTGCCTGTACTGGCGGGAGGCATTGAGGACAATGACCATGTTCGCTACTTACGCCTCTATCAATGTGATATGGGGCAAGGCTTTTATCTTGGTAAACCGATGAGCGCGGATGAATTTTCGGAACTTTTAAAAAGACAAGGCGGCCGTCATATTAAAACCGGATAATACTGTCTATACGGTACGTTGTATTTTTTCTTGTAATAAGGTAATTTTCTTTTCGAGCATACCTAAATCCGCCTGCATCGTCAGCTTGATTTGTGTGTCGTTACATGCTTTCCATTGCGATTGAAGATGGGTGTATTGCTCTTTTAATTCCTCGATATCTTTTTCAATTTCAACTATCCACTGCTTTCGATGGCATAATCGCATCATCAATTGGGCAGACACCGTTTTTTTACTCTGCTTTTGTAGCTGGATTTGGCAAAGCCTAACCAACACTTCGATCTTTTGTTGCACACGCTTTGCCAAATAACGATATTCCTGGCTATGGTTTGCTAATCCATGGAGCCGTCTTAAGTCACGTTTAATTTCATGGACACAATCAGACGGGTGATTTTCAACAGACAAGGAAAATAAGCTTTTAGGCAACGTGCTCAAATTCATACGATGAGGCAACAAACTGGTTTTCCAGGCAAGTTCGGGTAGCCTATCTTCAATTTGCTTAATTAGTGGATCGCTTGTCATAACCAGTCAATTTTCGTCTTGTGGTGTGGATCATAATAGACCAATGTCATTCATTCACTAAAGCAACCGATCGATACCCGTGATCCTCGCATTTTGAATGATCACGGGTATATTTTACACTTCAGAAATCAAATCTACCATTGGCGCTTCTCGACGTGCACTAATGATCAATGGTATTGCTAGCATGAGAAGCAAACCGATACTGAGTGTCATTTCATAACGTAACGTCGATCCAACATTGATGTCTGCGGGTGGGAGAAAACCGACAATTAATGTGGCGATACAACCGGTTAATCCAATGAGTGACACGGCCACTAGACCAACAGTTCCACCCGGAACACGAAAACTACCTTGCTTTTCGGGATTGCTTAGCCGTAATTTCAGTGCGGCAGCAAACATCATCACATACATCAGCATATATAACATCGCTGCAAGTGCCGTTAATATCCAGTAGGAACCATTCACACTGGGCATTAATAAAAACATGGCAGAGAGGAGTGTCACAATCATTGCTTGGCCAACTAATAGGGCAACAGGGGCGTTGTGACGATTGGTCTTTTGTAAATAAGCTGGTAAGTGGCCATCTTTCGCAGCTAACAACAATCCTTTGGTAGGTGCAATGATCCAATTACTCACACTACCAAGACCGCCCAAAATTAACATCAATGCAATAAGCGGCATAATTTGATTTAAGTGATATTGTGAAAAAAATGCATCAAACGCCTGCATGATACCAGCCACTAAATTAATCTGATCATGGGGCAATACAATAGCAATTGCTAGAGATCCAAGGACCAGTGTTGTCAAAATGATGGCAACCGAGTATGTCAATGCTTTCGGGAAAGATGCTTGAGGATTATCAACATCATTGGCATGGACGGTGGCAATTTCTATTCCACAAAATGACATCATCACAGCAGTCAAGGAAACCCACATGGATTTATCAGACCAATGTGGCGAAAGGCTTGCTGTATTAAATTCGATTTGCAATGGATGGCCACCTGCAATCCATACCGCGCCTAAGCCAATAATCAACGCCATCGGTAACAATAAGCCACTAATCGCGCAAATGTTGCTAAACGTTGCCGAAGATCGCATCCCTTTGCAATTTAATAACGTGGCTCCCCAAAAAGAAACAACGATGACACTGGTTAGGAATACCGGGTTATTCACGAGTTGAGGATTAATTAAATAACCAACCGTGCCCGCAACAAACGATAAGATGGTCGGGTACCAGATCACATTTTCAATCCATTGTAGCCAGATGGCCATAAATCCTGCTTTTGGTCCAAAAGCAGCCTTCACCCAGGCATAGATACCACCCTGCTTAGACCAACTCGACGATAGCTCTGCGGATACAAGTGCTGTAGGGATTAAGAAAAATAAAGCACCCAGCACAAAGAAAAAAATCAATTGGCTTCCAAACAAGGCCGTTGCCGGTAAATTACGGATACTATCAACGGAGCCAACCGTAATCATCGTCAAGCTAAATACGGATAAGGAATGCTTTTTTTGAGTCATTAAATCCAGCCCTTTAAAATGGAATACTCAATCAAAAGTGCTATTATACCAGAAATTCCTTAAGAAACACTTAATTTTTGTTCTATTATTAGACAAATCAAAAAAATGTTTCGCAGTCCTACGCTGTGATCTTCACGCGCAAATCAACAAACGGCGCGCCAAATTTAACCCGACCCTGCGTAAACGGTCGCGTCCCCACCCCAGGAATGGTGATGGTATTACCAAGCATCGTATTAGAATAAAGACCACCGGCTAACACTTGCACCATGGTGTTTTTGCTAAAGAAATATTCTGCACCCACGGCACCTACGTACTGGACATCCGAAGGGAAGTTTAACGGTCTTAAATGATCACGCTCAGGGCCATCATCGACCATGCCAAATAAGCTCATTGCCCACTTATCATTAAATTGATGACGAATCACAATCATGCCGGCGTATGCATCTTTAAATTGCATCTGGAAATTAAAGGTATTTATAACAGAAGCTGTGTTACTAAACGTTAATACTTGGTTTGCGCTCCAGCTGGTGCGGATTAATTGCAAATTCATCAGCCATTTTTGGTTAAAAATATGCAAATAGCTTAACAGCATCGTTTCTGGGAAATTAAAATG
Organism: Pseudomonadota bacterium; assembly: GCA_020051095.1. Taxonomy (GTDB): domain Bacteria; phylum Pseudomonadota; class Gammaproteobacteria; order Legionellales; family Legionellaceae; genus JAFIFT01. The sequence goes on from JAGVJN010000042.1 coordinate 58,845, forward strand.
AAATTGCATCGGCGCCGAATAGACCATTCCAAGTTGACTATACCCTTCAGTACGCTGTCTAATACGGGAATAATAGGTAAATCCTAACTGGTTCATGGGTGTAATCAAATAATTTAATCCCGCATTAAATCCATAACCCACGCTTGAAGACGAATTGGCTAATAGCGCATCGCCTCCTGGAGTCGGCATGACCCAACTAGCAAGGTGGTTGTATAGCACACTAAAATTGATACCCGCGCCTAGCTGTAACTTATCATTAAATTGCACGGCAAGTTTCGGACTGAAATCAAAATCATGCAAAATGGTATCAACCGCCGCGTAGCGAGTAACCGCATAGCGATCCCATTGCAAATTTGAGTTAAACGGCTCAGTGACATCAAAGCTAAAAACCCATTTATCATTGATTCGTTGAGCAGCACGACCGTAGGGAACAAAACTGGTTGCATGTGTTCGGCTTTCGCCAAAAGCAGGCGTAAAGGTCATCAAATTTAACTGACTGCCTTTAAATTTTCCATTTACACCAACAATCGTTGTTCCTAGAACAAACTCGTTTTGCTTGACTTGGGTTAATAACGCGGGATTATTAAAGCTTAGCCCAGATAAAAACTGAATCACGTTGGCAGAAACTGATAACGCCCAAGTAGTAAGAGCAATCCCTATTATTTTTTTCATATTGTCCATCATTCTCTATGTTAAATGGTTTGTTAAAATCAACTCGCTAAACAATTAGATCTGCATACCTGATAATCAGCCAGTCAAAGTTAAAAGAAATCAATATACTCCTGCTACCTAGTGTTATTGATGGAACTAGGACGTCCTACTTACTTTACAATTTCTCTCCCTAGAAAGTAAAGACCTGCTATGGGCATTATTGATAACTTTTGTTTTTGCGAACTGTAGGAATTGTCCATTTCCACCTACGGAAAATTAAAACTAGCCCATACCGGCGCGTGATCGGAGGGCTGTTCCCATTTTCGAGGTTCTTTATCGATGCCAGTTTCCTTCAGTTTTTCAGTTAAAAGTGGGCTAGTTAGAATATGATCGATGCGAAGACCTCGATTACGCCGAAAACTTGCAGCACGGTAATCCCACCAGCTGTATGTGGGACTATCCGGATTTTGATGTCGGAAACTATCCACTAACCCCATATTAAGCAAATTTGCAAACGCCTCTCTTTCTTTCTGACTCACCAAGACACATTCGACCCATTCTTTGGGATCATGAACATCCAAATCGGAAGGCGCAATATTAAAGTCGCCTACAACAGCGAGATAGTCATATTTTTCTAACTGATCGTGGACATACTGCGAGACATGTTTTAACCAATCGAGCTTATAGCTATATTTATCGGAATCAAGGCTCGCACCATTGGGTACATATAAATTAATCACCCGTATATTGTTAATGGTAGCGGCTAAAATCCGCCGTTGTGGATCAATAAGACCCGGTACATCTGTTTCCACATCATGCATCGGAAATCGGCTCAATATGGCAACGCCATTGTATGTTTTTTGTCCGCTAAAACAAACATAATAGCCTTTCTCTTCAATGACAGCGTGTGGAAAGTTTTCATCGATAAGCTTCGTTTCTTGCAGAGCAAGAATGTCAGTTTGCTTATCTGCAAGCCAATCAAGGACATGAGGTAGACGAACTTTCAGCGAATTCACATTCCAACTAGCTAAATTCAGCATGCCATTCTCCTTGATATTCCATAGTTAAGGGCGCATGATCCGAGAATTGTTGTTCACGGTATATCGATGCGTGTTTTACATCGTGCGCTAAATCTGGCGTAATGACTTGGTAATCGATTCGCCAGCCAACATTGCGTGCAAAGGCACCAGCACGATACGTCCACCATGTATATTGCTCAGGTTGTTGATTCACCACCCGAAATGCATCGACGAATCCTAGCGTATGATACAGATAATCCATCCACGCTCTTTCTTCGGGCAAAAATCCAGAATTTTTTTGGTTCGCTTTCCAGTTTTTTAAATCAATTTCTTTGTGGGCAATATTAAAATCACCACAAATGATTAAAGAACGCTTTTCATTTTTTAGTGCTTGCAAATGGGTGGCAAAAAAATAAAGCGTTGCCATTTTTACCGACTGCCGATGATCGCCACTTGTGCCCGAGGGTAAATACAATGAAACAATTGAAAATTTATCAAAATCGAATTGGATATAGCGCCCTTCTTCATCGAAAATATCATACTCAACCGTATCGATGATTTTTTGAGGCTTTTGACGGCTATAGAGGGCAGTGCCACTATACCCTTTTTTTTCAGCACTGGCATAATGACAAACATACCCTGGTGGGAAAAAGCTCGGGTCACTGTTTATTTGATCCAACTGTGCTTTCGTTTCTTGAATACATAATAGATCAATATCTTGCTGACTAAACCAGTCGTAAAACCCTTTCTTGGCAGCAGACCGAATCCCGTTAGCATTAAATGTCATCACCCGCATCACAACTCCTAATTAGCTAACTTTAAAGCAATACTTGCAATTCGCTCACCCATCGCCTTTGCTAAGGTTATTTCATGTTCAGTAAACGTTTTTTTATTGTCGGAACCCGCCACATGTGTCGGGCCATAAGGCGTGCCTCCGGATTGTGTCTCATTTAGCGCCGCTTCGCTATAGGGTAGGCCAACAACAATCATGCCTTGGTGAATGAATGGGTTCATCATACTTAACAGCGTCGATTCTTGGCCGCCGTGCAAGGAGGCTGTTGAGGTAAAAAAGCAGGCTGGTTTATTGATTAAATCCCCAGACATCCAAAGCGACGAGGTTGAGTCGACAAAGTATTTTAAAGGGGCTGCCATGTTGCCAAATCGGGTAGGACTCCCCAACGCTAAACCAGCACACTGTTTAAGGTCGTTCAAAGTGACGTAGGGAGCTCCTTCATCGGGTATAGGCGGATCCACTGCTTCGCACGTCGTTGAGACAGGGGGAACGGTTCTTATTCTCGCTTCTATCCCATCAACACTTGCAACACCTCTCGCAACATACTGAGCGAGCGCTTTGGTAGAGCCCGATCTTGAATAATACAAAACAAGTATATAAGGCTTGCTCATGGTACTACCTCCAAGGCATAAGATTCTCAAGAATTATACTTGAGAAATTTTCATTCTCAATCAAAACAGGTATGATAATTATACCAACGCATTATCACAAAAATTTGATCCAATGACCATTAATAACATCGTCTTACAAAAATTTGCCGATAGCACTCGCTTCATCCGTTTTGTGATTTATCACTTTTTTGAAGATGACTGCACCTATCGTGCGTCAGCCCTAGCATTCACCACGTTACTTGCGTTGGTACCTTTAATGTCCGTGGGTTTATCCATCCTATCAACTTTCCCCGTGTTTGAATCCTTTCGAGAGCCGATACAAGATTTTATTTTTACCAACTTCGTCCCGGCCACAGGAAAAGCGCTGCAAACGTATTTGGCCCAATTTACTAATCAAGTTAGCCAATTATCAACTACCGGTGTTACCTTTTTAGTCATAACTGCCATCTTACTGTTGGTCACCATTGAAAATGCAATGAACCAGATCTGGCGAGTCTCTTCCCCAAGAGGGGGGGTGTCTGCATTTTTACTCTATTGGACAATTCTATCACTCTCTCCTGTATTGCTAGGCTTGAGCATGGTCGCTAGTTCATACGTACTTAGTATGCCTTATCTCCAAGCACACAAACCGCCAATCTTTCTATGGACTGGTTTACCATTTCTTCTATCCTTTGTGGGATTTAGCTTTTTATACATCGTTGTCCCAAATTGCAAAACTAAAATTGCCAATGGTTTATGGGGTGGCCTGACTGCCGCGATTTTGTTTGAAACGGCCAAGCAAGGCTTTGCCTGGTATTTATCACGATACAGTACCTACCAACTGCTGTATGGTGCGTTTGCCATCGTGCCGATATTTTTTATATGGATTTATTGGGTATGGGTGGTTACTTTAATTGGGGCGGAAATCAGTTATGCATTATCCATGTCTCACCTTAGGCGTCGAGGTGAGGCACTAGACCCTATGACCCATGCCTTAATATGGCTATATCGTCTATGGGAAGCACAACATTCGGGCAAAGGCGTTAGCTTGCAACGACTTATTGATGCTGACTCCCAGCCCTACTCTCTGGATGCTAAACAAATGATCAAAATTTTAGAAGAAGGGAAGTATATTCATACCAATGATAAAGGCGATTACTTTTTGTCGCGATCGTTGGATAACATGCCATTATACCAAGTCGGCGAACAACTGCCTTTTCATTTTCCGCGTTGCACGTTACCCTTACCCAAAAAACCACCCAAGTGGTTAGCCCAATGGTATCAGATTATCGAAGCGCGTCAAAAAGAGACCCAACAAAAGTTAAGCATTTCAGTTGACTCCCTATTTAGAGGCTCTTAACAAACCATTTTGGGAAAATTGGCGTCCTTATCCACGCTTTACTGCCGTTTGCATATTCAACTGTCTCAGGACATATCCGTGATACGAGGCAAAAAAAAACCCCGAGTTCGGGGTTTTTCATGCTTTATGTTATCGGCATTTACTCGTCGCGTGTACCAACATATTTGTCGTCGAAATAGCGTCTTAATTTTGTACGTAAAGTACCTCGGCTAATACCCAACATAATCGCTGCACGGGACTGATTGTATTTGCAGTGTTCCATAACAGCTTTGAATAGTGGTGTTTCGACTTCTTCCAACACGAACTGATATAAATCAACAGGTTCCGTGCCTTTCAGTTCAGATAAATATTTTTGCACAGATTGGGTCACGCTATTTGCGATTGAGCCAGTAATATCACCTGTATCTTTATTTATTGTTGTCATTCTTATTTAACTCCATCTTTACAAAAAGGGGCATATTACCCAATTGATTAATTGGTGACAAGACCAAATTACAAAAAAATGAAATTTTCCAAAAAGTTATTGCTTTTTAAATTCATTTATGTAAGCCCTAGGATACAGCAGTACACTGGCCCAAGTTATTCAATCAAATCACACGAAACTAGGAGACACCTCTATCGTTATCATTTTTGTCACTGCGAATAGCAATAAAAACACCCCCAAAGTCAACCATATCATCAAGACACAAAAGCCGTGTTATTCCATGTTGGCACCTGCCAACAATTTCATAACACGGCATGATTGACTTAAGACATTTTTTACTAAAATTGCATCATTGCTGGATTAAATGGTGCGCCATTCACCATTAGCTTACCATCTTTGAGCGTAAATGCAATCACATAATCATTGCCTTCCTTTGTTAAAAGGCCTTTATCAACTAAAGTTGCTAGCTTTTTCTCCACCATATCTTGGGCTTGTTGCTTAGCATCCATTGGTTGTATTCCATTTGCGTTATTTTGTTGGGCAATGGCTTGTTGCAGTTGATTGCTCATCATCGTCTTGGCTAATGATTCGGCCATTGCTTCTCTTACTAAATCAGCAGGAACCGATAAGCGACCATTCCCTTCAATTTGGCGAACCATATCAAACGGATTGTCGAAGGACCCTTTCGGTAAAGAAATTAATAGGTTACCTTCAATTTTTCCATTTGGTAATTTAAAAGAGAAAGGATCGATTTGAATCTGAGCACCATGGCTGAGTAACTTAGGCACTTCAGGCATCATCGCAACCAATAGTTGTTTTTTCTCTTCTTCGGTTGCGTTTTGCGCTTGTTGAGCTAACTCATTAATTCTTGCTAATGCTTTGGAATCTAGATTACTCAACATAAAATGCAACTCGCCAGGACCATACGTTTCATTGTTAGCAACGATCTTATCCAATGTAATACTAAGATCCGAGTTGATCACATCACCATCTTGTGTGCTGCCAGACTTCATATCAAATTTGCTTAATGCAAAAAGTGTTTTATCCCCTTGCTTAACCAACAACGATGGGAAATTGACCGATGCACTACCTAAAAACAATCCATCACCATTCTCATAGAGATGGTAAATGGTTTTAACAGCTTCCATTTTTGCGGAAATGTCTTTCTGCGAAAAGGTAAAACCCGCTATATTGAAATAGCCTTCAAATGATTTCATATCACTGGAAATCTGGATGGATGAATCCAAACCATCCCAATCCAATTTCCCACCACCCTTCTTGGCAATCAATGTAAAATCAGGGACTGCCGCATTAAAACTTGTCTTACCAATTAGGTTGACGAATAAGCTTAAGTTCAACGTGGGTGCAGTGGATTGATCGGTGAACAATTCCTTCATCTGCTTCAAATTTTTATCCGGCATTTGTACCATTGAATGGGCATAACCCATACCCACTTTCATTCCATCATCCGTGAACATAAAAGGACCATGGTAAACCTTTAATGGCATATTGAATTCAGTGGTCTCCATTTTACTCGTTTGTTTATTTGGAAATTGGAAGTGCCAAACGAGATTGGCGGACGAATCGAACCAGCCTCGGTCGTAATTTTTTACCTCGACATAGATACCATTGGTACGATTAACTAGTTCAATGCTTTCTTTAACTTTCTTTTCAGTGAACATGCCAGTGACGTAATAGCCGCCTAAAACTAGAACAGCTAGAATGACCACTAACCCTGTGATTTTTTTCATTATTATCTCCGTTTTTAGAACAACCCCTCTCGACTTTAATTAAAGCACGAGATAGTCAAAGGTGCAAAATTTTATACGAAAATTCTTCGGTTTTTTGAGCGAATTATTTTTCTTGTTCTTGATCATAGACAGGTGAGCAATAGGTCTCTTTGACAAAGAAGGCTAAAATTAATGCGACTGTTGAGCAAATGGGCAAAATAATAAACGCTGACTGGAAATCACTTAAGTCAAGTGCGCTCACATTAAATGATCGCTCGCCGCCAATAAAGTGTAAAAATTGCCCAACAATCGGTTGAAGTGAGGCACCAACAAAGATGGAAGTCATATTCGTGAAAGCAATGGATGTTCCTACGACTTTAGGATGGTGCAGCTCTGTTGCCACAGCATAAGAGATAGCCACCCCAGTATTGGTGGCACCAAATATGAAAAACAACAGCATGGTTGTATTGAGGTTCATATGCGGTAGAAAAATAATGAGAAATGAAAAAATAATCCCACAAATGGCAGAAAAAATCATCAACGGTTTGCGCAAACCAAGTCTGTCGGAGACCCAACCGCAGAGTGGTCCACTAATCCCCCAGCCAATAAATATCAAGCTTGTTGCAAAGGCGGCACTGTGTGCACTAAATTCACGGCCAAATTGTAAAAACGCCGGTCCTAAGTTTTCACCGATTACTGCCGTTGGCCCAAATAGAAAACCCGCATAGAGCGCATTTATCCATGTTTGTCGATTAGACAATACGATTTTTAAACTCATTAAAATGCTAATATCACTGACCTTTTTGGGGACAGATCGCTTTTGTCCTGGATTATCCCGGATGTATTGATAAAGAAAAGCAGCCAGAATAATAAACAAAAAGGCGATAATTATCATGGTGTGGCGCCAGCCGACATGTGACACCAGGAAGGATACCGGCGCATCGCCTGCCGCGGCACCCAACATCCCTAAGGCTTGAGTTAATCCTGCTAGCAACCCAAACATAACCGGTGGAAACCATGATGTGGCAAGTCTTAATGCACACACAAAGGCAAATGCGGCACTAAAGCCAATGAGCATTCTTCCAAAGGAAGCGGTCATAAGGCCGTCAGATAAGCCAAAAATGACGCATCCTAAGGCTGTCAATAAGGACATGACGGTTAAAATATTTCGTATACTAAGCCTATCCACAGATAGGCCTACGGGTATTTGCATCAAAATATAGGGTATGTAAAATGCCGCATTTAAGACCCCAATTTGAAGTTCATTTAAGCCAAATTCACGTTGAATGTGCTCATGCATGACCGAAGGAGCAACGCGTGCTAAGTAGTCAGAGAAAAAAAAGGTTGCGGCTAATCCCCATACAACCCAGGCAGTTAGATTGGCTTTTACATTACTTCGATAATAAGACATTTCGTACACAGCTTCTTTCATATTCGATAATAGTCCAGCTTTGTTAAGAGTCTGTTGAAAACCTAGCGCAAAAATTCAGTCGATTGATTTTTGTTTGACGGAGGCTAACTTCTTAACAATTTGATAGAAAAGGAACATACCATTTTTTTGCGATTCTGTACAGGCTAAAATCAGATAAATTTAAATTCAGTAGCGTATTTAGGAGGGTTCCTATGTTACAATTAGCATTTTCAATGCTCACGGGTATTTATTCATGAACGCTTTACAACAAGCCATTCAACAAGCCTTGCATCAAGAGGGGCGAAGCCAAGAAGCCAATAAAGCGTATTTGGAATTTATTAAAGCAAATTTTTTCATGCCGATTGAATCGTTCAGTGATGAGCAATCCCCTGTCCCATTGTATTTTCAACAAGGAAATGAAACGTATTTGCCTGTGTTCACTGATAAATTGCTAATGGACAAATGGGCTGAAGAGGTTAAAGAAAAAATCCTCTTACTCACTTTAACTGGCGTTGATTTATTGAAGGGGGTTGGTGAGGATGTTCATATTTGCCTTGATATTGGCAGTGACACTTATAAATTATTTAATCCCTCTGAAATTGCAAGAATGCGCAGCATGGTCATTAAGATTTTTGGGGCAGGGTAGACCCTCAAACCAGGTCGAAGCCTAAACCAAAATGCTGGCATTGCCAGCATTTTGGCTAATCTAGGCCACCATGTCGAGCACTTGATAGCCAATAATAGCCGATGCCGCGAGTGCGCCTGTAATTTTTAACCACAAGCGAACGGTTGTATAGCCTTCTTGGTAGTAATCAGCATCATTGGCAGCTGCATCCGTATCTTTTCGTTTTACTTCTTCTGGATACTCCGTTAATTCGAACAAGGGCTTTTCACCGTAAAACCCAGCCCACCAACCTTCTTGCCACTGTTCATAAGGCTGTGTTCCTTCCTTAAAAGGATTTTCCTCAAGGTCTAATTCAGCCAAAGCACATTCATATCCAAAATGATAAGATTCTTCGATGGTTGGGTGTTCAATATTAAAACGCAGTTTAAGATCTGGTATTATGGCGTTGGTGTCTTTCATATTCATACCCTCACTTTGTTATTACGTAAAAAAATCCGTTAACAATCTCCGGGTGAAAGCAGCCAGGTTGTCTTTGATTTCAGGCAATCAACTGCCCACTTAAGATATATTCTACTGCGTTTAATCAAAGGAATTTAGGCAATTTCTTAGCTTTACTATTTCTTGACAAATTAAGGGGATAGCCGTTCACATATCCATTGGCCATGGTCTTGTCGATACGATAATCTGTCATGCAAGCGGCAATCACGTCCTTGCCAAAACTCAAAATAATTCGGAATAACGATATACCCACCCCAATAGTCCGGACGAGGGACAGTTTGGCTCTCATACCGGCCAATTAATTCTTTGAATCGCGTTTCAAGAATTTTACGGTTTTCTACGATTTCACTTTGATGAGAAACCCACGCACTTATCTGACTCATTTTGGGCCTGGAAGCAAAATATTTGTCTGATTTTTCAACACTCACTTTTTCAGCATACCCATGAATTCGAACTTGTCTAGCCAAATCAGGCCAAAAAAAATTAAGCGCGCAACGTGGATTTTGAGTTAGTTGATGGGCTTTGACACTGTCATAATTCGAATAGAAAACAAACCCTGCTTCAGTGACTTCTTTTAGCAATACCACTCGCAGATCGGGTTGTCCATGTTCATCCACCGTCGCGATGGTCATTGCTGTCGGATCAGCGTGTTCTTTTTTCAAAACCTCGTCAAACCATAATTGGAATTGGGCAAATGGATTTTCTTGAATATTGGCTTTCAATAAATCCATTTGGCCATAGTCTCTTCGGATGCCACTTAAATCAAACTTATCGGCCATCGTTAACCTCATAAACGACACATTAATAGGGTTGGTATATCCAGGATGTGGACAGTCGGCACATTTCCAAACAAGGTATTCCTTAGAAAATGAATTTGGCATTTGTCGGGCCAAGGCCCGACCTACGATCATCTTTTTTTAAAACTTAGACTTATCCTCAAACGCCGACGTACCGCGGCTTGTCCGCGGTACGTCGGATTAAAGATTATGGCAATATATTATACGAATACTATGTTTTAAAAAAAGTGTCTATCCCTCAAGGCCCGACCTACGATTATCTGTCACTCATGGCTTGTTGGCCCTTAGACATCCATCGCAGGATCGGCAACATCAACCATTTTTAAAGTAAAATCTTCTTTTTCCGGTTTAGATAATACGGGTAATGCCATGTATTTATTAAGAACAGGCGACAAGGCATACATAATCACGCCTAAAGATACCGTAACCAGTCCAATTTTAGCAAAAACGCTGGTGTAAATCATCAAAGAGGGAATACCATGTGCCACCCCTTCAGGGATAGCGGCCATTGAAGCCACTGCCGCTCCCGTAAACCCAGCAACCGTTGAGGTTAAATACCAAACGCCCATAACAAATCCTGCGATATGCACTGGCACTAATTCCGCTACCATGGCAACGCCCAAGGCAGAAACCAATAGCTCGCCAACACATTGAAAAAAGTAGCTGGCAATTAACCAAAACGGTGATACCATCCCCTGCCCATCATGGAAAAATCGAGCTAAATATAAGGTTAAAAAGGCAACCCCACAAGCAATCATGCCGACTGAAAATTTATAGGGAATGGAAAAGTTAATATGGCGATGTTGAATAGCGCGATAACAATACGCTAAAACCGGACTTAAGACGATAATCCAAATCGGATTTAACGCTTGGTAACTCTGCGCATCAAACTGATAGCCAAAAATAGAGGAATGAACGTTGGCAACCGCAAATAAATTCATCGATGTTGGCATTTGCATATAAAGAGTAAAGAATACTATTGCTTCAACCATTAACACAAAAGCAATCAGCATCCGCATCCGTGTCAAGCCTTTTTCCTGAAGGGTGTAATAAAAGAATATTGCAACGATAACAGCGGTTAAACACCAAGCCAACGTTTTAGCCAAACTCACATGTTGTAACAAATATGCACTGCCAAATGTGGCACCGACAATGCCAGCAACAATTAGCCCCCAAGATAACATTCCTATTTTGCGCTCATCTGCGGGGGTATTGATATCAGCAACAACGTGGTATTGATAAATATAGTTAACAATCCCAAGCGCAAGGCCAATAAAACTTAATGAAAATGCATACGGATAGCCATATTTAGCGGCAATATTTGGGCCCACTAATAATGAGAAAGTCGATCCCAAGTTAATCGACATATAATAGAGAGTAAAACCACCATGTAACCGATGGTCATTTTCGTTATAGCATTTAGCCAGTAAATTAGGCGGATTGGCTTTAAATAGGCCGTTGGCAACACAGATCAAACCAAGCGCATAAAAAACCGTGTGTTGGTCGGAGAAAGTCAACATGCCATAGCCTGTTGTCAGCGTGATTAATCCAAGCAATATGGTGCGTTTAGTCCCTAAAACTTTATCCCCTAAATAACCTCCAATAGCGACCATGCCATAGACGAGTGCTGAAAATGCACCAAAGGTATAAAAAGCTTGTTGTTCACTTAAACCAAGCTGACGAATAAAAAAAAGTGCGAGTATCCCTTGAACGGTGTAGTAACCAAATCGTTCCCAGATTTCAAGCATGAAAATCATAAAAAAAGGACGGGGTTGTTCCGCAAACATTTTTTTCATATTCTCTCTTTTTTTTCCGTGAGACGAACTTCCAGCATACCGTAATTTTAATATTAGAACTAGTATTTTTTAGAGTGTACTTAAGTTAATTCTACAAACAAATTTAGCCTTAGATCAGCTTATAAAAGATAACATGGACATCCTTCCATGCTACAATTAACAATATGAGTTGAACTTTTTTGCTAACTCTCAGTGATAAATTTATACTTATTAATAATGTGATGGCCGCATTGGATACGAATAATAATAATTGAGTACGACCATGGAAAAGAAAGCGCTATATCTTGCCGGCGGTGGTGCGCGGGGAGCCTACCAAGTAGGGGTTTTAAAGGCAATTGATGAGATTTTAAAAGTCAAAGTTTTTCCATTTGATATGTTATGTGGCGTCAGTGTTGGCAGTGTCAACGCAACGGTATTGGCGTCTTATGCGCATGATTTCCCTGAAGCCGTTAAACGGCTAGAGACCCTTTGGGGGGCTATTCATTGTGACCAAGTGTTTGATGTTAGCAATTACCAACTGGGTAAATCTGTTTTACGAAATATCAGCCATCTGATTGTCCGACAGAATCATTCGGGCTATTTGCTAGATACCTCGCCGTTGAGAGAATTGATTCACCGAGAAGGGGACTTTTACCTTATCAACAATAACATTGCCCAAGGTCACCTGGAGACCCTGGAGGTTCAATGCAGCTGCTACGAAAATGCACAAACTGTATCGTTTTATCAACAAAAACAGTCATTTGAGGATTGGTTTTATCCAAGGCATATGAGTAAATTTAGTAAAATCACCGCAGATCACATCATGGCCTCAAGTGCATTGCCCTTATTTTTTCCCCCAGTTAAAGTTGGCCAATTTCATTATGGGGATGGCAGTTTGGGGTTGGTCGCCCCTTTGCGTGGGTGCATCCGATTTAATATGAATCGCATCATGATTCTTGGCACGCGGCAAGCGCCATCATTTGCCGAAGCAGAATTAGTCGAAGCGCACAAAATTGATTTTGCTCAAATCTTGGGTGCTATGATGAATGGTTTATTTATAGATAACCTTGATCGCGATATTGAGCTTGTCAATCGCATGAACGATATTGCTCGTTTATTGACGTTATGGCGCAAACATCAATCGCCATGGCGCCCCATTCAAACCTTGTATTTACGTCCTAGTATGGACATGGGGGCAATTGCGCAAGCGCAATACCAAAGTATGCCCGCATTATTGCGATTTTTGTTAAACATGCTCGGTGCAAAAGCTAAATCGGGTGATCTGCTTAGCTTTCTCTTATTCGAATCTGAATTCACCTCAGAAATTGTCAAGATGGGATACAAAGATACGATGGAACAGGCTAATGTAGTGGCCGCCTTTTTTAAATAACGTTAGGGCGTGTCCTCATTCCATTAATTGGCTACGAATGTCACTTGTATCTGGAAGGACATGGTGCCAACGCTCAAATGCTAAAGCAGCTTGTTCAATAAGCATGCCCATACCATCCACCGCAGTCGCTACAAACGGTCGATAATGTTTTAAAAATTGGGTTTCCCCGGTTTGGCTATAAGCCAAATCATAGACCATTTTTGCAGGAAACTTGGAGCAAGACGGCCAAGTGATTGATTGTGAAGTGGTCGTTGCTGATGTGGTATTAATGAGTATATCCATCTCGGGTAGTGGCTCGTGCCAGGGAAGGATAATCAAGTCAGGAAAATCCGATTGCAAGGCTTTCGCTCGTTCGAGCGTTCGATTACTCAACGATAGTGAACAAACACCCGCGTCCATGAGTGGTTGAATAATGCCCCGAGCTGCACCACCCGCGCCTAAAATATGAACACGTTTATCAGTTAAGGATAAGTAATGGCTGATATCTTTTACCAACCCCAACCCATCTGTATTATCTGCTATCAATTGGCCATCTTCCATCCATAAGGTGTTCGCAGCTTTCGCTTTTTCAGCACTTTCTCTGCGAAAATCCGCTAACTGATAAGCCAGCTCTTTTAGCGGTAAGGTGATATTTAGCCCTAATCCCCCGCTAATAAAAAACGACTTAACCGCTTGATTAAAGGAATCAGCGGCTACTCGTTGCTTTTCATATTTTAACGAAATCCCACATTGTTTTGCGAATGATTGATGGATAATGGGCGACAAACTGTGCTCGATTGGATCCCCAAACACCGCGCATAATCGTGTCTCAATCATGAGTCACCTCGAGTTGTTGTCTTTGTAATAAGGTTTTTAAGAACCGTCCTGTATGGGATATGGCTATTTCAGCCACTTGTTCAGGGGTGCCAGTGGCAATGATTTTGCCCCCCTTACTACCGCCTTCTGGCCCTAAGTCAATTAACCAATCTGCCGTTTTAATGACATCTAGATTATGTTCGATAATGATGATTGTATTCCCTTGTTCGCGTAGCCGTTTCAGAACTTGTAATAGTTGTTCAATGTCATGAAAATGCAAGCCAGTTGTGGGCTCATCGAGAATATACAGTGTTTTCCCGGTGCCGCGCTTGGATAGTTCACGAGCGAGCTTGATGCGTTGAGCTTCTCCACCTGATAAAGTCGTTGCACTTTGCCCTAAGGAAATGTAAGACAGGCCGACGTCAATTAAGGTCTGACATTTACGTGCAAGAATAGGGATCGCTGTAAAAAATTCACACGCTTCTTCCACCGTCATGTTCAATACTTCATCAATTGTTTTGCCCTTGTATTGAATTTCCAGAGTTTCTCGATTATACCGTTTCCCTTTACAAGCATCACAGGAGACATAAATATCAGGAAGAAAATGCATTTCAACTTTAATTAAGCCATCGCCTTGGCATGCTTCGCAACGCCCCCCTTTGACATTGAAGGAAAAACGCCCGGGCTGATAGCCACGTGCTCTTGCTTCGGGTGTGTTGGCAAATAACTCCCGAATGGGCGTGAATAAGCCAGTATAGGTTGCAGGATTGGAACGAGGCGTCCTGCCAATGGGGCTTTGATCGATATCAATGACTTTATCACATTGCTCTAATCCCTCAAGACTCTCACACGTTCCCCGTGCCATCAGGCTAGCTCGATTCAGTTGGTTCGCGGCTATGGGATATAATGTGTCATTAATTAAACTGGATTTCCCAGACCCAGAAACCCCTGTCACACAAGTCATCAAGCCCAGTGGAATAGAGACATCTACACCGGTAAGATTGTTGCAGCATACCCCTTTTAAATGGAGTTGTTCATTGGGGTTAACTTTCACACGTTCCTTCGGTACTTCGATTCGTTTGCGATGACTCAAATAATCGCCAGTCAACGATCGTTTGCAGGCCATAATATCTTCTGGGGTCCCTTGGGCCACAACTTCTCCGCCATGCACGCCCGCTTTTGGGCCAATATCGAGAATAAAATCAGCCGCACGGATGGCGTCTTCATCATGTTCTACCACGATCACTGTATTACCCAAGTCTCGAAGCCTTCGTAAGGTGTTTAGCAATCGCTCGTTATCGCGTTGGTGCAATCCTATTGACGGTTCATCCAAAACATACATAACCCCCACTAAGCCTGAGCCAATCTGGCTGGCTAAGCGAATTCGCTGTGCCTCCCCACCGGATAGTGTTTCGGCGCTTCGAGCAAGGGTTAAATAATCCAACCCCACATTCACTAAAAAACCAAGCCGCTCGATAATTTCTTTGTTAATTTTTTCAGCGATTTTCCCCTTCGCACCCGGTAAGGTGAGTTGATGAAAAAACTGATAGGCATGCTCAATCGAATAGTTGGAAATTTCTGGCAACGAACGATCCGCCACATAAACGTGACGTGCGGCCTCTCTTAATCTGGCTCCGTCGCAAGTAGGACAAGGCCTCGAGGATATATACTTGGCTAACTCTTCACGCACCGCATTAGAGTCTGACTCACGATAACGTCGTTTCATGTTGGGAATCACGCCTTCAAAAGCGTGCTGTCGTATTTGGTTCCCCGCGTGCATGCTTTCATATAGAAATTCAATGCGCTCACCTTCGCTGCCAAAAAGAATGATCGACTGAATCTTGGGGGGAAGATCGCAATAGGGGGTATTCACATCAAATTCATAATGCCTTGCCAGCGACGATAGCATGGAAAAATAATAGGCCGTTTTTTTATCCCATCCACGAATAGCGCCTTCGGCTAGGCTGGCTGTTTCATCATGAACCACCCGAGCCGGATCAAAGAATTGATCCACCCCTAATCCATCACAACTATGACACGCGCCCATCGGGTTATTAAATGAAAATAATCGCGGCTCCAACTCACTTAAACTATAGCCACAATGGGGGCAAGAAAACTTTGCTGAGAAGAGAATTGGCTCAAAATCACCCTCGTTCATTGGCACAACCATCGCCAATCCTTCTGCTAAATTGATGGCATTTTCAAACGATTCACTAAGACGGGTGGCAATGTCTGGACGAACTTTAATCCGGTCGATAACGACATCAATATCGTGCTTTTGGCGTAAAGTTAATTTAGGGGCCGAATCCAACTCAACCAGTTCACCATCAATACGAGCGCGCACATAACCTTTTGCTTGTAATTGCTGGATAAGTTGCAGGTGTTCGCCTTTCCGCCCCCGAATGACCGGCGCTAAAATCATTGCTTTACTATCCGCGGGTAATGCTAAAACGGCATCAACCATCTGGGTAATGGTCTGTGCATTCAAGCTCCCACCATGCGTTGGGCAACGGGGGTCACCAACGCGAGCAAATAATAAACGCAAATAATCGTGGATTTCAGTGATGGTGCCTACCGTTGATCTGGGGTTATGAGAGGTCGCTTTTTGCTCTATAGAAATCGCCGGCGACAACCCCTCTATGGCATCCACGTCAGGCTTTTCCATCATCGATAAAAATTGGCGGGCATAAGCCGATAAGGATTCAACATAGCGCCGTTGACCTTCCGCATATAATGTGTCAAACGCTAAGGAGGATTTGCCAGAACCCGATAAACCTGTAATGACCGTTAATTGGTTGCGAGGCATAGTCACTGAAATATTTTTTAAATTGTGAGTTCTTGCCCCTTTAATGTCTATGGTCTCGTGCATCAAACACTCAGTCGGAAAAATTTGGGCTACAATTGTAGTAGAAATACGATCGTTATGCACCATAAAAGTTGTAATATTGAACAAGGAAGACTCTATGAAGCTTAGACCATCGCCTAATCTCCTATTAGCTTGCCTTTTGCTGATTGCATACCCCGCCTATGCAAGTTCACCCGAACTATACATGCCAACGGATAATGAGGTAGCAACCTGGACCAGTAACGTTTTGCAACAAACGATAACTGTTGACTACAAACAGCTTGAAGCACAGGATAAAAGCAGAACCGTTCGCCAGTATTATAGCGGCCAAGCTTGGAGCGGACTAGGGAATTTCTTTGGCAGTATTATACCGCAAATTATCAAATATAAAGAAAGAACAAACCCCATCCCAGCTGGGCCTCCAATCATTACGGACAAGGGCCAATTCAATGGCATGCCATTTTGGAAAGTCTCTCAGACATTTCATTTTCCTGAGATTGACAAGTATGTTTGGTTTTCAGTGATCGTGATCCCAAACACAGACCCGCCATTGATCATTGAAAGTCTCAATATGAAAATGGATATGTAGGGAACTTACCATAGTCAAATCAACAAACTCAATGCTGATGGTACTTACTCTGCCTCGTTTAACGAGGCATCGATTTTACTTAAACGCCCTTGTTGAAAATACAGTATGATTCGTCGCTTTTTGATGTGGCCATTCCCCTTTTGCAGGGTATAAACATAATCCCATCGGTTTTTATTGAAAATGGGGCTTATCAAGCTGGTACCCATGATCACAGACGCCTCTTGCTTGCTCATACCAATATGCAATCGTTTTAACTTATAAGCGGGCAACAAGTTGCCTTGTTGTTTTTTGCGCTGAGAGAAGTCAATTGATGCACAATGGCTTAACATCAAACAACAAATCATCAATATAATACTTTTTCTCATCATATTTTTTGCTTCAACTAAAAAAGTTATACATAATAGCATGACCATTTCATTGACAGAAGATTTTTTTGCCCTATAAATAACATCCTACCGTTTACCTTCTCCCCAGACATGGGGAGAAGGTGCCCGAAGGGCGGATGAGGGGTTTATGAATCATAAGGTAATCTTTACGTGTTGTATCGGCAATTTATTTAAATTTGCCAACTTCAAAAATTTAGTCCGATTAGAGGAGAGATTGTGGAAGACGAAAACCAACAGTTGAAAGATGCTGGCCTTAAAATCACCGTTCCAAGAGTGAAGGTATTACAAATTTTAGAGCAATCCGAAGACCGACACCTCAGTGCAGAGGCCGTGTATAAGGCACTAATCGATATGGGAGAAGATGTTGGTCTTGCAACCGTATATCGTGTTCTAACACAGTTTGAAGCAGCCGGTCTGGTTATTCGACATAATTTTGAAGGCAGCTATGCAGTCTATGAACTACGTCAGGAGGAACACCACGATCACCTCGTCTGTGTTAAATGCGGAAGAGTCGAAGAGTTCATTGATGAAATGATAGAAAAACGCCAAGAAATCATTGCCGAAAAAGCAGGGTTTCAGATGACGGATCATGCCCTCAATATTTTTGGTTTATGTCCTGCTTGTCGTCGATAAGGAGCATTACAGGATGTTTGATTATATTATTATTGGCGGAGGGAGTGCCGCCTGTGTATTAGCCTCTCGATTAAGTGAAAATCCCGACAACAGGGTATGCTTGATTGAAGCAGGTGGCAGCCATCATCGTGCGGCAGTACAGATTCCTTTTTTAACCATCTTAACGATGCCATGGTGGTATAAAAATTGGCATTATCGAACCGAGCCTCAACCTGGGTTAAATAATCGCCGAGGTTACCAACCACGAGGAAAAGTACTAGGCGGGTCTAGCGCTATTAACGCCATGATCTATATCCGTGGTCAACAACAAGACTATGACAATTGGGCAAAGGCAGGGGGCTCACAATGGCGCTTTGATAATATATTGCCGGTTTTTAAAGCGTTTGAAAATAACCAGCGACTCAATGGCCCCTATCATGGCCAATCAGGTGAGTTGTATGTGAGTGATCTCATTTCGCCAAATCCGGCCTCAGAAGCTTTTGTCAAAGCAGCCATTGGATGTGGTTATCCGTTTAACCATGATTTTAATGGCGAAAGCCAATATGGGGTTGGATTATATCAAGTCACCCAAAAAAATGGCCTCCGTCATACGTCGGCCCATGCGTTTATCGACCCCATCTTTCAACGTAAAAATTTGACCATCCTTACGAAAAGCCACGCGCTAAAATTACTATTCAATGGAAAAACATGCGAAGGTGTCACAATAAAAAGGGGTGGAAAAACGGAAGATATTAAAGCCAAAAAGCATGTCATTTTGTGTGCTGGTGCTATCAGCTCCCCCCATTTATTACTGCTTTCAGGAATCGGTGACAAAGATCAATTGGCTCAGCATGGGATTCGCTGCCACCACCACTTGCCGGGTGTTGGTCTTAATTTTCATGATCATCCTGACTATGTGCATTGCTATCGCTCCACCAACCACAACCTAATTGGTTTTACCCCAGGTGCATTATTCGATATCGCAAAAGCATGGTTTTTGTATCGTAAACAGCCGACCGGCTTAATGACAACCAACTATGCCGAGGCTGGCGGATTTTTATCAACCACCAAGACCCCCGATAGACCTGATATACAATTACACTTTGTCACAGGTATCGTTGATAATCATGCGCATCGATTTCATTTCCCCCGCGGCATGTCCTGCCATGTCTGTGTATTACGTCCGAAAAGCCGTGGGAGTATTCGTCTAAAATCCGCAGACCCTTTCAAAGCCCCTGCCATTGATCCTAATTTCCTGGCTAATGATGACGACATGAACACCCTACTCAACGGTTATAAAATGACGTTGGATATCATGGAGCACGAACAGTTATCCCCTTTTCGAGATAAGCCTTATTATATTGCAACCTCTGATGAAGCCATCATCGAACTTATACGCAACCGCGCCGACACCGTTTACCATCCAGTAGGGAGTTGCCGTATGGGGGAAGATGAACTGGCTGTGGTTGATGGCCAACTAAAGGTTCATGGCATCGAAAAGTTAACAGTTGCAGATGCCTCCATCATGCCGGAAGTCGTTTCTGGCAATACCAATGCTCCCAGCATGGTCATTGGGGAAATGGCTGCACGATTTATTTTAAGCCAAGATAGTCACTAACCAATGGCGTCTATACCCACTTATTTCCTGCACCTAAAGCATGAATGGAAGGCGTCCGATCTATAGGACCCTTGGTTGCATTTTGTTGTCTATAATTTAGGATGTGGACTAAAAAGGAATTCGCAATGGCTAAATTGGTAGAAATTGAAGGCATTGGAGCAAAGTTTTCAAAATTGCTTCAATCGATAGGCATCGAGGATCAATATCAACTTCTGCACACCTGCAGTGAACGAGGGGGTCGAGAACGCGTTGCCCGAGAAACAGGAATTAGCGGAAAACTGATCCTCAAATGGACCAACCAAGCAGATTTAGCTCGGATCAATGGCATCGGTGAAGAATATGCTGAACTACTTGAGCGTTCGGGTGTCGATACGGTCCCCGAGCTAGCTCAACGAAATGCCGAATCATTAGTGAGCATGCTACAAGAAACCAATGACCGATTAAACCTTGTACGCCATCTACCTGGACTTCCTCAAGTCCAGTCCTGGATCGAACAAGCAAAAAATCTTCCTCGGATGATTTATTATTAGGACAAGACTTCTAAATAACTTGCTTCATGTTCCCTTCTCCCCAGGCATGGGGAGAAGGTGCCCAACGGGCGGATGAGGGGTTTTTGAATCGAAGTTATTATTTTGATGAATAGCGCATAGGGCTTGAAATGCTTACGAAAAACCCCAAGGTCGAGGCAAAACAATTTTTTTAATGAGGGAGTTTAGATTAACTAAATGACCGAATTAAAAACTTTTTTTATCGAAGAGATTGGAAGTTTTTCGTCAGTCCTTTAGGAAACACCTTCAGGGGTTGCTTTCAGTGACATAACTCAATACTCGTTGAACGAACTTGGGGCCGGGATCGCTTTTATCGGTTTGATAATTGCTGTCTTGTTCCAACCAGAGTGGGGTGTTTTTGAATTTTAAATACTCGTTATGCCCAATGATATGTTTAATTTGAGGGTATTTTGCTCTGAGGCGACAAACTAAATAAGCATTTGCTTTGGCTTGAGCCTCAGTCATATCATCGATTTCATTAACCCCGCCAATATTTTCTATGCCAATTGCATAATGATTCAAGCCAATGACATGACGCGCCATCCAATTATCAGGCATGAGCTGATAAATACTGCCATCTTTGTCAACGATGAAATGCGTAGAGACATTTAAGTTACCTGGTAACTCTTTGAGTCTGGGAGAGTTTTTGGGAAAGGCAGGAGGATTAAAAATACGCCAGGTTGTTTCGAGACTATCAATCATGGTCCAATGGATAACGATTATCTGGGGATCTAATTCAATGGACTTTGACTCGATACCATAATGTTTTTGTTGATACTGCTGGGTTAAAGAGATGCGTTCTTGATTGAATTCGATGGGTTTTGAATGAATAGGAAGCGGATCATGGCAGGAAAATGCATGAATTTGTAAGGTGATTAACATTAATAAACAAATCGGTGTTTTCATGTCAGCTCTTTTTTTAAGACCATAATATAGGCATTGACATAATCTGGCAGACCTTTCATCGCTTGATAAAATGCCTGATTTCCAGCAAAACTTCCGCTTAAATAGTCGATTTGATTGGGGTTGTTTTCAAAGGCCCCTCCGGTGTCCGCTAATAGGCCTGCCTGGCTAATAATTTTACCACCAGGGGAAGGGTATTGAATCATCAATAGTTTTCCAAGTCCAAAGTTTTGAAGATCGCCGGCAAAGGTCACTTCCGTATTCACCGTAATTTTATGGTTGGCGTCCTTACCATAGCCTTTAATACCATTCACTTTTTTAAAATACCAATAGCGCTGTTGTTCATAAGGAGGCAATGCCTTGTCATAGGGGATATTATTACATCGGTGCACGTTGAAGGTAACCGACTGTGATGGTTTATTATCAAAGGTAATCACGACTGTACCTTGCAGAAGGGCTGTCTCCAAATCGTCTCGGGTGAGATAGGCAAGCACTGGAACGGGTTTGTTTTTTAATGCCCCTTTTAAAATGTCTTGTTTACCATGTTGAAAGCGTAATAGATTCGGCAGGTTTGACGCCTGCTCTAACGTTAGTGACGTTTCGTCTTTTGGAAGGCCATGCAATGCATAAGAGTAGGGTGGATTGGTTGTTATTTTTCCTTGCGCTTTGTGGACATAATATTTGGTCATTAATATTTTGTGATTGGGCAAATGAGCAAGGAGCGTGTTTTTCTTTTTAAGTCGTTGAACGGCATTCATATCGGGATACCAGCGCAAAAAATCAAAATTTTCTTTGACAAATTGAGGGTTATTTAATTCGTGTTGGTGTTCACAAATAAATTGCAGTGTTTTTTTGATACGGGATACCGGAATGGGGGCCCAGACTCCCTCATGGATAACCCGCGGATCAAAATCATGGCCTTGATTGAGGTATGCCAACGTATTTTT
This sequence comes from Pseudomonadota bacterium, assembly GCA_020051095.1. Lineage (GTDB taxonomy): Bacteria > Pseudomonadota > Gammaproteobacteria > Legionellales > Legionellaceae > JAFIFT01. Next base: position 81,151 of record JAGVJN010000042.1, read on the forward strand.
TGCGGTGTTGCATAAGGCAGGACCATTGATTTGATAATGTTTGGATGGAAGCGGTCGTTCTTTGACAAACAGAGGCTCTGCATCGGTTTGAGAGGCGATTAATGCCAGAAAAAAGATGAACGCACGTTTCATTAATATAGAAATCCTTCCTGTTTTGAAAAGCAAAAGTGGATTGGGTATTGCCCGCTGCGGACAGAATAATAAAATTTATCTCATGTTATAGCAAATATAATTTAATTGTAATGCACAAGATATGGAAACAAGACTGCATTTTGACTAGGCCTTATTGCGCATCCAACTTATCGAGGGCGTAGCGATCCGTCAACAATTTGAGGAAACTCCCCTGTGTACTGAGAATGGTTCCCTGATTATTCGGTGGAATCCCTTGTTCATATAGCATCAGTGTACGCCAGAAATTATAAAACACCCGGTTCTTTTCATAGGCCTGTGCATAAATAGCTGTTGCCTGTGCCTCAGCTTTACCTTTGATAAGGTCGGCTTTCTGCTTGGCCGGGGCGACAATGGTCTGATAAACGCGTTCAATTTCTCCCAGAACCGACTCATAACGTCTGCGGCCGGTTGAGCGAAGTTCTTCAGCTTTAGTCAGTCGCTCCAATATCATTCTTTCATAAATATTTTGCTCAACAGAAGGTCCATAGGTGATATTACGAATTAAAACCGTCATAATTTCAATGCCATACTGATTGGCATAATCTTTAATTTCAGTAAGAATCATCGTGTTAATATTTTGCCTTCCAATGGTAACAGTCGCGTGAACGCCTAATGGCGGATTACCAGTCTTATCCATACCATACGTTTTTAAATTTTTATCCTCAACCCGGACCGTGTCCACTAGGTTATAACGCGAAACAACTTCACGTACGCTTCCTGAAATAATGTTCCTAAGCACTATTTGCGCATCCTCGACAGTACCCATATTTTCATAAAATATGGCGGCATTGCTAATACGCCAGTTGGCTACTGTCTCAACACTAATAAAATATAAATCGCCCGTTGCAACGTTGTTCTCAATTTCTTCTTCGCTGAAAATCCGCTTATCAAAATAGTTCGCTTTCCATAAAAATGGAATTTTGAAATAGAATCCTGCTTTGGTATATGGCATGCCAATAATTCGGCCAAATTGCGTGATCACCACCTGACTTCCCTCATTGACGATGAACACCCCTGAGCGAATAACGAGCACCAAAAACAGCAAACTGACGAACGTCAGTACTGATTTCAGCCTCAGTGAGATAAACAACGCAATAAATAGGATTAAGGCAACATATAAACTCATTCTCTATCCTCTTAGATAATCAACGCCCCATTGGGGGGGAAGCATGGATATTTTGTCCGGCATTAGTTGGTGACGATGTCTTCGTAACAGGCTGTTGACCACTGTTTGCAGCGGGTGTTGTTGCCTGATGCAAGGGTTGTTGCAGTCCTGCTTTTTCAAGGATCCTTTGTAACTGTTGCTGCATGGACCCCTTTATTCTGCCAGGTGGTGAGGCATCTTGCTTTTGCCCAAGAGAGGGCATTAATAACGGAAAAATTCCATTGGCCTTATCGTCAAGGATGATAAGTGGTGTGTCTTTAATCACTTGCTCGATACTATCCAGATACATCCTATCCTGAGTAATCGTGGGCGCAACCTGATACTCTTTCAGAATCAGACTGAATCGGCCCGTTTGTCCCATTGCTTGATTGACTACTTTGGTCGCATAGGCCTCAGCCTCGGAAATAATCCTTTTTGCCGTTCCTTTCGCTTTTGGGATTCGTGTCATGTATTTGTATTCACCTTCATAAGTAAACCGCTCAAGATCCTGGGCTGCCTTATTGACCTCATTAAATGCAAATACCACCTGCTTAGGAGGCAGGGCATTCAGGATAATCACCTGATCAATTCTAACCCCAAGCTGAAGCCTATCTATAAGCGCCTGAGTACGCGTTAACACCTGTTTTTCAATCTCTTTTCTGCCTGAGGTCACAATCTCATTAAACGATAATTCACCAATCACTTCATTCATCATTGCCTGAGCAAAATCATGGACATTTTTTTGAACATCGCGGGAATTAAACAGGTATTGGGAACCATTGCTGATGTGATATTGTAAGGTCCACTGAAGGAGCACAAGATTTAAATCGCCTGTGAGAAATTTCATTTCATTTTCAACGGGTATTTTGCCATCAACGCTGATTTGTTGGGCACGCAATTCCTCCAAGGTTTGCTCTTTTTGTTGCAGTCGTTGGATAATTTCCTGGTTACTTGGCTCCACTGGCGGAGCAAGATTTCTGCGGATGTAATCATGGGTAAGCCGTTGACGACGATTCATCTCAGAGAAAAAATCGCCTTTTTCAGAAAAAGCAGTGTTGGCATCCAGTTCTGCTTGTAAAACAGACGCTTCATATTCCTGAGCAGCGAATTGTTCTTGTGGATCAAGCTGTAAACGTTTAGCAACGGGTTGTCCTTGCTTGAAACCAAACGTTTCTTCAAAAAGATTGCCCGTATTGACAATGTAGTAGCGTTCAATCACTGGGAAAACGAAATTCAAACCAGACTCCACTTCACGGTTAAATTGCCCAAATCGAGTGATGATAGCTGATGAGCCGACTGGTACGATGAATAAATAATTCAATAGGATTATCACAAGGATCATGACCGTTAGGAAGATATAGGTAAAATGGCGAAATAGCCTTAGAAAGTAACTTCGACTATGCTTTTCGCGATAGGCTCTAAACCGATTTAAAAAACGCCCATACGATTCAATGAGATTCCTAACAATATAATCAGCTGAGTCATAACAATATTTACTAACGGTTGTCCATATGCGGGCAATCCATGCAAATAGCTTACAGGCTTTTTGATAGATATATATAAATGGCTTTGCCAAAGCGTTCAATAACTGCTTCATACCATTCATCCTTATGTCAACGCGAGCTTAATCAAAACGAGAAAGCCCAAACCGTAAGAAACCACATAGTTGGTATTGCGGATTACATGATTGCTTACATAGGTTAATGCGATGGTTCCCAAAAAACCACCCATTACAGCCCCAAGCGCCAATGGGATACCAATGCCCCAAGGTAAATTGTTATTGATTAAATCCACCAGCAAACTGGAAAAAGTCGTTTCGATCATGACTATGATTGATATTTTGACTGAATCTTTCACTGAAATATTGGTTAACACCATCAACAGCGTCACGATTAACAGTCCTCCGCCAATTCCGAGCAAACTAGCCATTAAACCAGAGAGGATGCCAATCAAAATATAATAGGGTAAGTTTTTCTTATGACTATCTTCATCAGCAGACTCGATGTGTGCGTCTGCGTTTTTTTCAGCAATCCGGAGTAAGTCGACATTCAAAAACATCAATCCGGCAAATATCAGTTGTAGCAAAACGGCCGGTATTAAATAAATCAAGTAAATACTGCCAATAAGTGCCGTAAATATACCCGGAATCATAATAGCAATGCAGGGTGTCCAGTCGATGCGACTGGTTCTATTTATCTGAATACCGCCAGTTAATGATGAGAAAAATACAGCCATCAGGCTGGCATCAACCGCTGTCATATAAGGAATTCCGGCAATTCCTAGGAACGGCATAATCATAACGCCTGCGCCAATGCCTAAAAAACCAGCAAAATACCCTGAAATAATTCCCCATAACAGGAAGATGAGAAACATTGATACAATCCTTGTTTATTATTATTATCACCCCAAAAACCGCATGAGATGTCGCCAGCATATAGCAATGTGCCGGCAAGGGGATTTCCCTCGTTTTGCTCATTATGACATAAGGGGTGAGCTGTTAGGGAGCGGCCCTCATTATTTTTTTAATTTTTTCTCAACATATCGTTCTTCCCAATCATCTCTAAAGATCCAAAATCCGCGGAAGAATGAAATGCCCTGGTAGATTAGAAACATCGCCCAGATAATCAACAACCACGTATAACTGTTGTTATACCTTGTCGGTAAAAAATGATTGATGAGTAGAAGCAAATTGACCATTGCAAAGAGAAGCAGGCTTTTATAAAAAGAGCGCAATTTACGTGCTTGTTTAGCCGCAATTTTTTTTTCTTTGGCAAGCTTTTCTTCGTCTGAACTCATGCTTATCAATTCCCAGTTTTATTTCTTTTTGGTTGTACTAGCTTTCTTATTGGTTGTACTAGCTTTTTTTGGGGTTGTACTAGCTTTCTTTTTACTTAGGCTTGCTTTCTTCTTTTTCTTGCCGGATATTTTTTGTTTGGTGAATTGATAGGCTTGTCGCATGGCTTCATTGCTCTTACGCCACCATTCCCGTAAATGAATTTTGCTACCCCATTTTTTGACGGTTTCTTTGGCCGTATCAATTGTCTTGGGTTGATTTTCAATGGATGCCAGACGCTTTTCAACTTTTTTAAGAGCCGATGCCACTTCACCCATATCATGATCGCAGTGGTGTAAAAAATGATCCAACGCCGTATTGATATAATCGCCAACCAGCATTCCTTCTTTTTTGGCAGCAGCAGTCACTTCATCACGGGTTTCTTTGGAAATACCTTTAATTGTCCACTTATCAGCAGCATTAACGTTAGGTTTTTTTGTGATTTTCTGCTCTGTCATGATGGCGTCCTTCATCTGAAAATTTAAAATATAATAAATTCAATACAGTTACTATTAATTTATAGTCAATATCTAGACAAATGCAAGAAGTTTACCATTTAAATATCAGGCGATTATTTACGCCTTCCTTTAACACCCATTATGGACAGGATTGTTCGAAATAGATCCCGGAAGAATTGTCGGACAACCTGACGAACAAGCGTATTTTTACTTGCTTTTTCAACCCAGGAAGGCTGTGATTTTTCTGCTTTTGAGGAGGGTTGCGGGGCCTTATCGCCTGGTTTTGGATGGGGGATGCCTGCTAGGATATCTTCCGCACTTCTTTGGTCAATTCGCTTCCCGTAACGAGCATTCAAGCTCGAAGCAACAACTAATTGACTCGCTTCATTATCCGTTAAAGCGCCCATACGCGATAGCGGAGGGCGGATACAGCACTGAATCAAGGGTGTAGGCTGACCTTTCGCATTTAATGCGCTGATTAACGCTTCACCTATTCCCAAGGATGTTAATAATTGTTCGGTATCATAGTCTTCTGATATGGGGAAGTTCTGAGCCACTAGTTTGATTGCCTTGCGATCTTTGGCTGTAAATGCGCGTAAACTATGCTGAATTTTCAAACCTAATTGCCCTAAAATTTGCTCAGGAATATCATTGGGGGTTTGCGTACAAAATAAGATACCAACCCCCTTTGACCGAATCAGCTTGACTACTGTTTCAGTCATATCCAGTAACGCTTTATTGGCTTGTTTAAATAACAGGTGTGCTTCATCGACAATAATCACGCATTTGGGCTTATCTAAATCGCCACATTCCGGCATATTAAGAAAAAGATCATTGAGTAATTTAAGCATAAATGTCGAAAACAATTGTGGTTGGCTTTGCAAGTTCATCAATCGAAGAATCGATAAGATACCTTGCCCTTGCTCATTCACACGCATTAAGTCATGAAAATCAAAGGCTGGTTCGCCAAAAAAATCATGCGCCCCTTGAGACTCTAGCTCAATTAATTTACGCATGATTGCTCCAAGGGACTCCCGAGAAACATGCCCGTATTGCTGCTGCAGGATAGTCTTCCCCTCATCACTTTGTGCCCATCGAATCATCGCTTTTAAATCATCGATTTCTATCAAAGGCCAGTCATTATCCTCTGCATATTGAAACAAAATAGTTAGGACGCCCGATTGCGCATCATTGGTTTCTAACAGGCGGCTAAACAGGAGGGAACCAAATGACTCGATGGTTGCACGCACAGGAATACCAATTTCTTGGGCATCAATAGTCAAGAGTTCGCAAGAGAATGCGCGCGGTTCAAAATCAAGCTGTAAGGACTGGCTTCTGGCAATCAGCGCTTCTTGACTTTGTCCTGGTTTCGTTAACCCCGACAAATCGCCTTTCATATCCATGGCTAAGACAGGCACACCTTGCAGGGATAATTGTTCACAGAGACCTTGGACGGTTTTTGTTTTCCCGCTTCCTGTTGCACCAGCTATTAGGCCATGACGATTTAAGGACTTAAGCACCAAATAGGCTGGCGCATCGGCGACAATGACATCATTGATCATAATATTGCCAAGGCGTATTGCTGGCAAATCGGGGCGCGCGTAGGCTTTTTTAAGGGCCTCGTTCATTGTAACTCCTAATCTCAACTAAATTGCCTAAACTAATTTTAGAACATATCCCATGACAAACGACTTCACCTAAATCTCACATCTTAGCTTTTCTGGGTGTTTTATCAAACGCGAAGATGTAAGTATTTGTAATAATGATGAATAATAATCACACTGCAGATTAATAAATTTAAAAACTGATTGAGTATAATTGGCCATTGAATACTTGAAAAAGGGTGCAGTTGTGAATTTCTAGGCGATTTCAGCATCAAACTCAGCAACACCACCAACCCATAAAAATGTGCCGAACAAAGAAACAATCGCTGGAAAATGCCTTGTTGATGAAGTTCAGCGATATAGTCGACCGGAAAGTTCATTAAGACTAAGGCAATAAACCAAATCCATAGATAATTGCTTTGTTCTGCTTTTTCTGCCGTATATAACAAGACAACAAATAACAAATAAAAATAATACATCCAACCAAAGGGACTTAAGATAATCATTAACACGAGTGCCAAGAGAAAGGAATAATGCCTCTCAAGTTGGCGTTGGAAAAGATAGAACAACAAAATGGCTGTGGCCACAACGAACCAAATAAGATGAAAAGGCCAAAGTTTGATATGGGTGTTATGAGAATCTATCCACAATCGGCCAATCACCCCGAAAAAAGAGGCATTCCAACTATCCCCATACCACAAGACACGAGACATCATGTCGGTATATTTGCCAAACAAGCCAATACCAAAAACAAGGACGGGGAGGAAAAAAAATATCACGCCAAAGAAGACATAATATGCCGCCAAACGATACTGGCGCTGCTGGATACAAAAGATTAACAACACGGCTGGGAAGAATTTACAAGCGGTAATATAGGCCCAACATAGGGCACAACGCTTAATCGCTTTTTTTTGGTAAAAGTAGTACCCCAATAATATCAAACAGGCGATAAAGGTGCCTATCTGGCCAATGGCCAACCCCATGATCGTACTAAAAGCAGTTAAATAGATAAAGATAAAATAAATGCGGTTCCGCTTCCAAAAATCCGAGGAGCAGCCATATCTCACCGCAAAATAAAAATTGCCAACAGCGCCCATGACCAAAAGCCAATACCAAACCACCTCAGCCACTTTATAAGAAAAAAAATGCAACGGCATTAAGCTGAACAAAAAAATAGGTGGATTGAGGTTGACCGGTAACTTTTTGGTGACGCCAAGAATTTTCACTTCGAGCACTTGATAGGGATTAATGCCATCCCATAAGGTATTTACGGCGGTGTAAAAGGAAGTAAAGTCAACGAGGAAACTATCCCTAGCAATGATCCAAGCAAAGGTAACATAAACCAGTAAAGCCCAAGCCAATCCGATGATGATGTATTTCGAATCGAGGTCAATCTTCCTAATCATCTGATTTCTACTTAGCATCCATTTGATACCCGTGCTTAGCGACCGTTTTCTACCTTAATGGACAGTTCAAGTTGAAACGTTGCCACTTTCTCTGCAGTCTGTTCAAAACCTGTGTATGCATTGACACGAACCATTTGGTTGATTCTTTTCTGCTCCTGTTGAGATTGCACAATCATATCAGCAACCATATCACCATCTTCGGAAACAAAATAGACTGCTTCATAAGGGCGCTTTAGGAAATCTGCATGAAACGATTTAAATGCCAAAGAAGCCTTTACCTTCGCTTTATCCGCATGATAAAAACCATGTAATCCGCCCGCTAAGTCTGCACCAACAGCTAAGACGCCAAAATACATGGAGTTCAGATGATTTTTATTTCGGCGCTTCAGGGGAATTCGCACAATTGCTTTTTGATCGTCAATTTGGATTAATTTAGGTTTTACATGACCGATTAAAGGAACTTTGAAATGGCCAAACATCCATAAGAAATACTTGAATCGTCCCAGAATACTCATGCTTTAGCCTCATCAATGACAATATTTGATATTATTTTTGTAACGCCGCCTATTTTATTAATTCGTTTTAATATAGCGCTTAATGCTCGCTCATTGGGTAACTTACCAGATAGGGTAACTTCCCCATTTTTGGTATGGGCATTGACACCTACCAAAGGAATAGACTCATCATCAAAGACTTTTGCTTTTAGCACAGCCGTTTCAACTCGGGCGGTAATATAAGCATCGGTAAAACCACTGTTCACTTTCGCTATCGCCAACTCATCGGTATCGACTTGCTTCACACCACGCGTGTTGACAGCAAGCCGCAACGCTTCAACAAAGGCTTCTTTACTGCGAACATCGCCACTTAGTTTGACGGTGCCTTTTTCCGTGGATACATGAATTTTTAATGGATTGAGTATACGGCTTTTAGTGAATTTAGCCGTAATGGTCGTGGTGATGACTGAATCACCGATGCCCTGTTCAATGGTCTTAAGCGAGGCATTTGCTTGGGCCATACCTAAACAAGTAACCGTTATGATATAAAATCCAATGACTAACAATCCACGCATAGACCTGTCTCCCCTTGTAAAAATTCAGTATATACCTAAGTGACGCAATAAAGCCAGCTTAGGCTATGTCTGTGGGTGCTAGGGCGATGCACAGATCTATGGTTTGTGGACACGCCCTAATAACAATCATCCAATTGATTTAATATTAAGCATTCATGCATTTTATGGTTTTTTTTTTGCCAATGCAAATAGATGGTTATCAATTTGCACTATTTTAACATTAGGAGTGGCTTTCAGGATTTTGCGCCCGTAAACGACGTTTGGTCATGGGATCGATGGTTAATGGTCTTAAAATTTCTATTCGGTCCCCAGCTTGCAGGGGAGTGTTTGCCGCTACAACTTGACCAAAAATAGCATAGGTTTGGCCGCTTAGATTGGGATAATGCTCGAATAACCCAGACATCTCTATCGCTAGCTGGACATTCGTTCCTTCGGGAACCTTCGTGCATAAATGGTATGGGGTTTGATCCTCATCAATATAGATGATTTCAACTGGTAACATAGATTGACTCTGCGCGTTCACAAAAGGCATCTACCATTTTGTTGGTGACTTGTTCAAAAACTGGTCCTAATAGCAGCGAAAGCATCTTGCCTGCAAACTCAAATTCTAAATCAAATGAAATTTTGCATCCTTCCTCCACTTGCTCAAAATGCCAAAATCCCTCAAGATGGCGAAAGGGTCCATCTACTAAACGAATTTCGATCATTCTATTTTTCTGTAGCCGATTACAAGTCGTAAATGATTTGCTCATGCCTGCCGCGGTAATCTCTAATGTGGCTTGTACCTCATCCTCATCACGATAATGGACGGTGCTTTTAGCACAGTAGGGTAAATATTGATCATAACTCTCAACCTGATCCACCAGATGAAACATTTGTTCACAAGTATAAGGGACAATTCGGCTTTTTTTGACAACCGTGGTCATACACTGACTCCTACCATCTGCTGGGAAAACCAGTTTTGCAAATCGGTGATTTCCTCAGGACAAACTGCATGTTCCATACGATAACTTTTCAAGACGGTATTGTTAAAGCCAAGGTACATTAAATGATCATGGCTTTGCTTTGTCCATGATGGTTGCACTAAGGGGTCCATTTGACCATAACCCATAAATACTGGTGTGGCTTTATTTAATTGAACCGTTAAGTTTTCGACACAAGGGATATATGCTGAGAGCGCAATCATGCCCCCAAGCTTACAATCCAGTTGTAAACCGGAATATAAAGCCATTGCACCGCCTTGAGAGAAGCCTGCGAGAAAGATATGCTCTCTACGAATACCTCGTTTCACTTGTTCAGCAACCACCGCGTTAATCTGTTCGCTGGATTGATGGACGCCTTCGCAGTCTTGGCGGGAGACAAGATCGCCGCCTAAAATATCGTACCATGCCGGCATTCTCATACCAGCATTGATGGTCACAGGCCTATCGGGCGCTTGTAGAAAAATTTGCCGAATTTTCTCATTTGGCCAAGCGATCGCCTGTGCTAAGCCTGCCATATCTTCATAACCAGCACCCAAACCATGCATCCAAATGACGACAAATTGGGCCTGTTGAGCCGGCTCAGAAACCACGAATTGCAAATGACTACTCCTAAATTTTAGTTAAAAGCGAGATTATCGCTAAACTTGCGTTGTTTATCAAGTGCGCATCCATTTACATTTATCGATCGATTGAGTAACCACTTTCGCTGTCACCCACGGTGTAATTGCATGCCCCCCTCAAAGCGAATAAAGTAAAGTAGTCGCATTTTCAAATAACTTAGGTATATAATTATGCTAACATTTATTAATCAATTAGTTATTATGCGTTTAGCATGTTGGGCGCTACTCCTGCTATCTCTTACCTCCTTATGTGCAGGTTGTGGCAAAAAAGGCCCGTTGTATTTACCCGAAAATGCGCACCAATCTCAAAAAGGTAGCCAATAATGCGCTTTGCAAAGATGCATGGCCTTGGTAACGATTTTATGGTTATTGATGGCGTAGGACAGGATTTAACATTAAGCCCTGATATCATTCGTCAATGGTCACAACGCCATACGGGCGTTGGTTTTGATCAATGTTTAGTCGTTGAATCATCTAACCAACCGGGTATCGACTTTCACTACCGAATCTTTAATGCCGATGGCAATGAAGTCTATCAATGCGGCAACGGCGCCCGATGCTTGGCTCGGTTTATTCATATGACTGGCTTAAGTTCTAAAAATCCGATAATAGTTGCGACAAAAACGACGCAAATGCAATTAACGATCAACGAAGACAATCAGGTAGCAGTCCAGTTACCTCCGCCTAAATGGACGCCCGATGAAATCCCTTGTCTTGCGAATACTGAACAGGAATACTACGCAATTGACATCGATGGCCATCTTGTGACGTTTTATGCTGTTTCGGTGGGGAACCCTCACGCTGTTTTAACCGTGGAAGATATTAACAAAGCCCCTGTTGCCACCCTTGGCAAACAACTGAGCGAGCATGCCTTCTTTCCCAATCAAGTGAATGTCGGCTTTTTGCAAATTAGCCGCCCTGGCCAACTCCTGTTGCGTGTATACGAGCGAGGATGTGGCGAAACACAGGCTTGTGGCAGCGGGGCGATGGCAGCTGATGTGGTTGCTAGGCGATACCTTCATCAACCCAAATCAATGACAGTCGTGTTACCAGGTGGCCAACTCACCATTGACCAGGAAGACCCACAGGCACCCATTACCATGACAGGGCCTGCCACCTTCGTTTATCAAGGGGAGCTGTTGTTATGAGAATTATCATTCTTGGCGCCGGCCAAGTTGGGGGCACCTTAGCCCATAATTTAGCTAAAGAAGATCACGATATCACCCTAGTTGATTTAAACGAATCTCGTCTACAAGCCCTTCAACACCGACTGGATATTCAAACAGTTCAAGGATCAGCGACGCACCCATCGGTTCTTATTGAAGCAGGGATAGAGCGCGCCGATATGCTTATCGCTGTGACCGATCATGATGAAATTAATATGATGGCCTGCCAAATTGCCTACAGCTTGTTTCGAACACCAGCCAAATTAGCGCGAATCCGATCACAAGATTATGATAATTATGAGCAAATATTTTGCAACGACCATATTCCCGTTGATGTGCGTATTAGCCCCGAAAAACTGGTGACTGAACACATTGAAAAGCTCATTAACTACCCTGGTGCCACTGAAGTATTAGAGTTTGGCGATGGCCAAGCTTTACTGGTTACCATTACCCCACAGCAAAATGGGATGATAGTTAATAAAACGGTGGCGGATCTGCATGAATCTTTTGCTCAAATTCATGCCCGTGTGGTGGCGATTTTTCGTCAGGGGAAACCTGTTGTCATTGAAGAAAACACCCAAATAGAACCGAAAGACAGGGTGTTGTTCATTGCCTCGCCTGCGGCAATCCAACAAGTTTTGGTGGCGCTTGGCCGTTATACCCATCCCAATCGCCGCATCATTATTGCTGGAGGGGGACATATTGGCTCTAAACTCGCTTCCCGACTAGAAGATAAATATCGTATTAAAGTGCTCGATCACAACCACAGCTGCACCACTCGCTTAGCAAGCCAACTGCATAAAGCGACCGTTTTAGAAGGCGATATCGCTGACCGAGAGCTACTCCTAAATGAAAATATCGAATTTACGGATGTATTTTGTGCCGTAACGAATGATGATGAAGCCAATATCATGGCCTGCTTACAAGCAAAACAACTTGGCGTTCGCCACGCCATGGCGTTGGTAAATCATAAAGCGTATGTTGAGCTCATCGAAGACAGCCGCATTGATCACGCCATATCGCCCCAATTAGTCACCATTGGCTCCATCCTCGCTAAAATGCGTCGCGGCAATATGGTAAGAGTCTATCGCTTATCACTACAAGACGCTGAAGCCATTGAGTTGGTTGTCCAAGGCGATGAACTCACCTCTCAAGTAATCGGACGAAAATTAAGTCAATTACCGCTTCCCAATGGCTGCCATATCGCCACCATCCTGCGCAAAGGTGAATTGTTGTTTCCTGACCCAGATTTGGTGGTAGAGACTGCCGATCATTTGATTCTGTTGCTCTTTAAACAACGTTATTTAAGGGAGATTGAATCATTGTTTCAGGTTAATTTAAGCTTTATGGCGTAAAATTAGTTATATACCCATGATCATTCAAAAAGAGGGGAATAGAATATGCCAAACCCATACACCCCAAGAAATGGCGATGACTTACATAACTATAATGCCTATCGGTACCTGCTTGCCCTAAAAAAAGCGCTTCAACCGCCAGAGCCCGTTAGCTCGCCATCTGAAAAAAATAGAAAACGTGTTGAGCATGCGCTTAGTTTTCTAGAATCTGTTAAAGAAGATCATTACGATCCAAGCTATTCCTACGGCAACTTATATTCCATAGCTCAACAAGATTTAGACGCCTATACGCCTCAAGAAAATGAAGATCCAAGGATCATTGCACTGATTGAAGCCATGTTTTTAAATGATAATTTTGCCCTTGAATCAACCTACAACCTGATTAAAGAAGTCCTTGTGACAAATAACCAGGCAACCAGTGAGGCGGAGCATGGCATTACCCAAAGGCTTAATGAAGGAAGTAATCGCTCTGGAAACACCTATAATCCTCAAGCCATGGAAACACTGGGCAGCAAACTTTATGGCGTGATGGGTCCAACATTTGCGCCACAACACACAACCAGCCTACCGTCCATTAGGCATTTCAATTACCAAAGCAAAGATTCCCCCACCGAAATACGCATGGGGACCCAAGGAAAGTATAAAATGTGGGGACCCGACGTATCCCATTTATTTAAAACATGGCTACAAATAAGAAACAAAAAAGACCCAGGGCCCAACGGCATAAGCCATATTTATTTTAATAACCTTGGCCGCGATCGCAGCAGCATTGAAGGAAATCGTGAAAAGAACCTGACCAATGAACTTGAGTCGCTGAATGATGAAGAAGGCATCGCCGTTATTACCTTGCCTGCCGATAAAGGGCTATTTTCTTCCAAGGACATTTTATCCACAGCCACTTATGACATCAAAGGCGCGTTTACTAAACAAGTGGTAGCGCTTATGAGTGGTCAACCTTCTGATATTGAAGTAAAAGATATACACATCCCTGACAAAATTAAAAAAATTATCTATAAAGATGAAAATGAAGCAGAAGTACTAGAAAGGCTTTTATCTAAGAGCTATGAAGCAATGGGACTGAAAGATCTTGGAGAAGACCAGCCACTTACCAAAGAACAAATGCAAGCGGTCTACTTCCATTTTCTTAAATTTGAGCTAACAAATTATATTCTAGAAGAAACAAAACCCAAATCGTTTAATATTTCTTGCAAAGACGGCATTGATAGAGCGGGTTCAGCCTCATTATTCTATAATTTGATGAAGTCAATTGAAGTAGGAAAACCCATGACCCAGGCGGAATTTGAGACAAACTTACATGGCCCCGCCACCTTAGTCAAAGGTCGAGGGATGAATAAACACCGGGAACGGGTTTGGAGTGCCGTCAATCAATACGTGGAGGCTAATTATAACCAGTTGGATACCAATGAAAATGCACGATGGATTATTCAATGGCGGGATATCAATGCGCCTTCAAAACGTCAAAATGAAATTTTTGAGAAACGATCACAGGCTATCTTAGATTCCATCAAAGGCGATGATGATGTTACTATTACGGTACGTGGCTTTATCACTGATTGTATCGAACTAAGCAAAGATAATCACTATAGCAAACGCTTCTTAATGGATATGATTTATGAAGCCAAATCGGTTGCCGTGGCAGCGAGGCAGCCAAACGGGGAAGAATCCGTCAAAAATGCACTAGCCCATATGGAAAGCCGCATTAAAGCTTACCCAGAGGAGATTAAAGAACTAAGCTTTATGGAAAAAGTTGGGCGGTTTTTCCAAAATATTGCCAACGCTATTTTTAAAACCCCTGCCTATCAAAGCACAAAAGAAAAATTCACTGATAAAAGCTCTGCGTCATTCAAAGAGTTTAAGGAACGAGCTCATCGGCTTGAACATCCTGAGAATATGTCCCCGGAAGTTGAAATAAACCCTGGAAACGAACTTAATCACTAGCTTTAACCACCAGCTCTGGAAAATATGACCTCTTTTTTGGTGTCATTCACAATGATGTTGTTCTATATCCGGCTATTTTTGCTTATAATAAGGATATAGCTTGATTGACTACTTTGAGTATTTCGTGTTTAACAAACCCAAACAGCAAAAGCCCATGGCCAAACCGCTGCCTTTAACCGATTTAACGGCAATAGCAAATAGCTCGGCGTTGCTTGCACTGAACAAACGACAAACACTGGTTGACGACATTAAAACACATATGAGTTGGCCTAAAAGTGAATTTGACCAATTTGCTCAGCCCGTGCTCGATCATTTCTTCAATTATTGTCAGCAATTACCCGAAAGCCAAATTAGCTTTTATGGCCATCCAGGTGGTTTGTTAGATTATTCCTTAAACCGATGCGAAGCAGCGATGGCTATCTTTCGAGGCTATTTAATTCCCGATGACCAAGGCGGTTATTCAGAAATCCAACGGTTATGGCAATATGCTTTATACAGTGCAGCGTTACTCAAAGGAATCGGCAAACTGTGGCTTGATTTTACGGTAAAAGTTTACGATGACAATGGCCATTTCCTTAGCGACTGGAATCCGTTATGTGAAAGCTTAGCGAGCAAAGGCAGTCATTACCAATACCATTTTGTCAAAAATACAGACGATGACTTTCGACGCCGATTAAATTTATTCATTGCCCGGCAAATCATGCCTGTCAGTGGATTCAATTGGATTGCCAGCAATGCAGAGGTTTTAGCGGCTTGGTTAGCGCTCCTCCATGAAGATCCTTATCGCGCAGGCACCTTGGGTTTGGTGCTCATTAATTCCGATGCCATTGCCATAAAACGATATTTGCATCGCTTGACTTTAGGAGGCGCCGCAGCGGGGACGGGCGGGCGAACGTTTAACCGTCTGGCCTCATTTAGCCATAAATCCAAAAATTCCTTGATAAAAGCTGAACAAGAAGTGGGTGTTGCCTTTATCGAATGGATGGTTCAATCCATCGAAAGTGGCAAATTAATGATTAACAAAGCCCCTCTCATGATGGTTCCTGGCGGATTAATTATGCATTCCGATATGTTTAAATACTTTATCCGCGAAAATCCGCATTTTAAAAATTGGCAAGCCATCGAAATGGGTTTATTAAACCTTGGCCTCCACCAAGTGGGCCCCAATGGTAAAACAAACCAGCGTTTTGAACTAAATAACGGGCAAAGCATCATTGATGGCATTGTGATTAAAGATTACGCCGTCCTTCTGCCTGAAAAAGCCCACGTGATGAATCCAAACACCGGCGAGACCTACCAGTTGTCGAGCACCGAGCTCATCAACCAGGCCCATAATTTAGCCTATTATGAAAAAATGGGCGCGGCTCCGACGGTTGCGCAAGTACAAGCCCTAAATAGCAAAGGGAATTGGCAGCAAGCAAGCTTAGAGGCTATTTCCTTAAAACCGGATCTCGTTCACCGTGGCTGATTATGTCATCGGGGATATTCAAGGTTGCTATGAGCCTTTAGTCCGGTTATTAGAGGTCATTGCATTTGATGAAAGCAATGACCGACTCATCTTTGTGGGGGATCTTGTTAACCGTGGACCAGATTCGTTAGCGGTGATTCGGTTTATCCAACAATTAACCTATCCGCCAGTAATAACCTTAGGCAACCATGACCTTCATTTACTTGCCCGCATCTTTACAAAAGAAGGCTGGCAGGGCACTGATGAAACCTTAACTGCAATATTAGAAGCAAACGATGTGGAAGACATTGGTCATTGGTTAAGAAAGCAATCAATTTTATATTACCACCAACCAACGGAGACGATCATTTGTCATGCGGGAATCGCCCCCTGTTGGGATTTGCCGACCGCCATCGCCAATGCAAGGGAATTAGAAATCTGTTTGTCTGGCGACTTTTTTATTGCCTTCCTTGAACAAATGTATGGAAATGAACCCAATGTTTGGGAAGAAACACTCGAGGGGGTCGATAGATTGCGTCTTATCACCAACTACTTTACCCGAATGCGCTTTTGTGACAAACAAGGCCATCCTCTATTGGATTTTAAGGGTAAAATAGACCAAGCTCCACCCGGGCATTATCCCTGGTTTTTAGTGCCAAACCGAGTACCAATTGACAAAGACATTGTTTTTGGCCATTGGGCTGCTCTTGAAGGGCATTGCCCGATTGCAAACATTCATGCTATCGATACCGGTTGTTTATGGGGAGGTAAGTTAACTGCGTTTCGTCTAGAGGATAAAAAGCGATTTACCTATCCCTCCTAACTATTGCTTGCTCCCATCCTGCGCTAGCTAACTGACTAAAATTTCTATCAATTTCCGATTATTCATGAATAAATCCAAGAATTAACCATCTTGCATCTTGTCAAACGATATGATTAAGATAGAATGAAATTGTCGCTTAATAGAAAATGCACCTGAGTAAGGATCAGGACGAACGAAGGCCCCAAGATTGAGGCAAAAAAGGGTTTAATGAGGGAGTTTTTCGTAAGTCCAGAGGATAATTGTTGCAAACGTATGCAGCATAATGTCGGTTGAAGGTATATCAGGGAGTAACGCCGATGGGAAATACTGCTATCGAACACGTACAGTGGGTTTTAGAACAGCCACTCGGCATAAAAGGACTAATGGAAGCTGCATCAAAAGTTGATTCAACCCAACTCCCTCCTATTTTAAAACAACCCTATTCAAAATTTAACAAAAGCCTTATTGATTGGCATCAATGTGCCAAAGATATCGCCAATATCCGAAGCCGCATTCATGAATATGAAGTGAAATCCCAACAAGCGAGCTTGCTGGCTGAACAATATCAATCGCAATTAAGTGACCCGGCTGGTTTAGAGCATTTAGGGAAATTACTGGCTTGGACGCAAACGTTGCAGCAAGAACATAATGGTAACCAAACACCCATCTTAATGGACACCTGGCAACAAAAGAGAGAATGTCTGGATGCAGGCAAGCAATTATTACAAAGCCATTTAAAGCTAATCGCCCAAAACATACTCGTCGAGCGTGTTCACAGGCTCCCCTTAGTGATTGCGAATTTATATAGTTTTGGCGTCAATACCACCCGAAATGACACCGTTGAAAAAATTGATGAATTATTAACGATCCATCAAAACAAACTCAAAGAACGCCAAACTCAACTGGAGGCGATCGACAAATTAGTCGTGCTTTTGCCATTGCATGAAAATCATCAAACCTTGATTGATAGAATTAATCAATTGAGAAAGAGAACCGCCGCTATTGCCGTTGAGCGAAACCTGATTGATGGAGAGCTACATAAACTTCAACCCATTGTTGAACAACATCCCCTTGCTTATGAGCAAGAAAAAGCGAACTTCGGTACCTTAGCTGGTGCCAATCAGTATTTTTCAGAATTGGTTGGAACACTTCTTGTTAAAATTAATTTAGCGGATAAAAATCTACTCGCATTTCAGTCCATTCAAAAATCATTACGACAGTACTTAAGCTTGAACCAAAGTAAAGACCAACTGACAGAGGAGTACAATAAATCGTTAGCCTCAATTGGTGAGTATGAAATCGCATTACACGATCTCAAATTAGAATTACAGAAAAAAGGGGTAGAGGACTTTAGTAGTTATGGACTGCTTGAAAAAACAAAAGAGCAGCTTGCCACCATTGACCCAGATTTTAATTACAGCCATATCAGTATTTTAATGGTTAAACAACGCGTCGAGCAGCTAAGGCAAACTTATGCAAAAGATAGGGAAGCCCTACAAACCATTGTACCCGATCTAAATACGCTCAAAAACGAATTACTGAGTATTCGCGTTATTCGAGAACACCATGGCATCACAGCCACAAATGAAGAATTATCCCAGGGCTATCCCTGGCAATCACCTCATTCTTTGAATTTAGAGGAAACCTCACTGAAACTTAATGCTATTTCCAAAGCAATCCCAGATATTGAATCATTGTGCTGGTATGAGCGCGATCTTCAAAAGACGCTAGAAGCCATCCAACAGAGCGATGAATCAAGTCAATCGCTTACTAAAGAGCTTACCGATAAACAAAATCTCCTATCAACGCTTGAGCAACAGGTGAATGAGGCACAAAAATCGAGTAAATCGGCTATGGAAAAAGCCAAGAAAGTGCTGGCAAAGAAAACGAATACCGATACGAAAGCGGAGACTGGCCAACATGAGCAAGCGAAAATCAACGTGACTTCAGCCAACTTATGGCAAGACTTTTTAGCACCGCTTATTAAATCACAATCAACAGAAATGCAATCTTTTATAACAACGTGCTGCGATAAAGAACGGATGAATGCCTTATCAAAAACCCAACAGCTTCAATTTGAGCAGTTATGTCACGACATCTATATCGAGTTAAAACATGCCGATAATAAAGATAATGATGTATTGTTAGTGTATAAAGCCACCTATAGTGAAGCCAATGGGTTAGAAAAATTATTGAGCTTAAAACCAGCAATCGCTATTGATGACCAAAATAAACTCCCGAGCCTAACCAATAAAACAGTCAATCAAGCATTGGAAACGCTTCAACAATATGCTGCGAAAGAAAAAGGAAAAATGGGAGATATCCTTTTGCAAATACACCATCAACTACACTATCTTGCCTGGCAAGGGGAACATAACCGCATTGATGCTAGTTTTATCGAGCAACTGCAACGACAGTTTACCAACGACCCGCGTTATCAATGTTTAAAACTAAGCAAACATTATGAGTCTATCATTGATTGGTTATACGGCATTTGCCAACTAATTAAACAATTATTGGTTAAACCAGCCAACCCCATTTATCACTATGGGTTATTTAGCAAACAGCCGGCTTATTTAGAGCAAGCAACCCATATCAGTCAAGCCATCGCTGCTTCTGCCTGATAAGTAACTTCCTTCACTTGTCACTCTCCCCAAACATGGGGGATCACCATACTGGACGAACTGATACGTGCCCGTGTGCGTGCCCGTGCCCGCGCCCGGCTTTATAGAATTAATTAAGATAACCTTTGAGCTTGAAGTAGCACACCGAAAAATAGTTAGCTGTGCCCATTAACAACCGGGCACGGGCTCAGGCACGCTAACGGGCACGTATCAATTCGGATATTTATCCTGTAACTAGCGTTGAGATGCTAAAAACTAGCATTTTGAAGCATCTTGGGTATATAATCATGCCTTTTTGAACAACTTTTAAAACGTTATGACAAAAGCACGAAAATTATTGGTAACCAGTGCCTTGCCCTATGCCAATGGCCATCTTCATTTGGGGCATTTGGTGGAACACATTCAAACAGATATTTGGGTCCGATCCCATAAAATGTTAGGTCATAACTGCATTGCAATCTGCGGTGATGACGCCCATGGCACACCCATCATGTTAAAAGCTGAAGGGCTGGGCATATCCCCGGAAGAATTAACGGAACAAATGCGTGCTTCCCATGAAGCGGATTTTGCCGCTTTTTCGATTAACTATGACAGTTATCACACTACCCACAGTGAAGAAAATAAAGTATTGGTGGAAGATATTTATAAAAAATTAAAAGCCCGCGGTGATATCGTTGAAAAAACGATTTCTCAAGCATTTGATCCTGAAAAGCAAATGTTTTTACCCGACCGCTTTATTAAAGGGACCTGTCCTCGTTGTAAAGCACCCGATCAATACGGGGATAATTGCGAGTCGTGTGGGGCAACCTATGACCCAACGGAACTCATTGATCCTTACTCCGTGTTATCGGGAGCGACTCCCGTTGAAAAAGACACAGTTCACTATTTTTTTGACTTACCCAAATATGAAGATCTGCTAAAAAAGTGGATGGCACAGGGCGCACTACAAAACGAAGTAACCAACAAACTCGATGAGTGGTTTGAAAATGGGTTAAGACAATGGGATATCTCGCGCGATGCCCCTTATTTTGGCTTCCCAATCCCAGGCACCGAGAATAAATATTTTTATGTGTGGATGGACGCACCCGTCGGTTATATGTCCAGCTTCAAAAAATATTGTGACAAACATGCTGTTGATTTTGACCAGTATTGGGGCGAAGGCAGTGACGTAGAGCTTTATCACTTTATTGGTAAAGATATTGTTTACTTTCATGCCTTATTCTGGCCTGCCGTCTTACATGGCAGTGGTTATCGAATGCCGACGGCTTTGTATGCCCATGGCTTTTTAACGGTTAACGGTCAAAAGATGTCCAAATCGCGTGGGACTTTTATTGAAGCACGCGACTATTTGGCTCACTTAAACCCCGCCTACTTACGTTATTATTTTGCTGCAAAACTTAACGGACGAGTCGATGATATCGATTTAAATTTTGACGATTTTAGTAATCGTGTCAATGCTGATTTGGTTGGAAAAGTGATTAATATCGCCAGCCGATGCGCCGGATTTATCAATAAACGTTTTCAAGGTCAATTAAGTAGCACCTTGGCCGCCCCCGATTTATATGCCCGATTATTAGAAAATAAAACCAAGATCATCGATGCTTATATCAGCCGCGATTATGCAAAAGCGGTGCGCTTTATTATGGAAGGGGCAGATGCCGTCAATCAATACATTGACCACCACAAGCCCTGGGTGATGGCCAAAGATGATGCACAACTGCCACAGGTTCAAGGTGTCTGTTCGATGGGCCTTGAAGCGTTTCGTATATTAATGGCTTACTTAAAGCCCATATTACCCGATATGGCCAATGAAGTTGAGCAATTCCTCCAATGCGAACCCTTATCCTGGCAAACGATCGATCAACCTTTGCTGGCTCATACCATCAACCCATTTAAACCCCTTTTAAATCGGGTTGAAAAAGAAGCGATTGAGAGATTGTTAAGTCGATGAGTTTAGTTGAAGAGCTTGATAAGGTATTACCACAGACCCAATGTGAGGAATGTGGCTTTCCAGGATGTAAGCCCTACGCACAAGCGATTGCCGCTGGCACGATCAGCATTGATAAATGCCCGCCCGGTGGCCAAGAAACGGTCAAGGCACTCGCCAAAATCCTGGATAGGGATCCCACCCCTTACTTGCTCAACGCAAAAGCCAATCAACGGCCAGCATCCGTGGCTAAAATTCGTGAACAAGAATGCATCGGCTGCACCAAGTGTATCCAAGCCTGCCCCGTGGATGCCATTATCGGCGGTGCCAAACACATGCATGCCATCATCCCCCATGAATGCACAGGATGCCAATTATGTGTGGAACCTTGCCCTGTCGACTGTATTGATATTCTCCCGGTGGAGAAAGAAAATTATCAACGTGACATTGCTCGAAAAAGGCACCATTCAAGGCAAGTTAGGCATTTACGTCAAGCACATGAAAAAGAATTACATTACCAACAGAAACGACACATCGCGGCTGAATCATCGGATAGTCAAAGCGATAAAGCAGCCAAGAAGGCTTATATTTTAGAAGCATTAGCACGAGTCAAAGCAAAAAAATATGAATAAGGACAAGCGAAGACAAATTTTTGAGCGATTCCAAGCCCAAAACCCTCACCCAACCACGGAACTGCAATACAAAACGCCTTTTGAATTACTCATTGCTGTTATCTTGTCTGCTCAAGCAACGGATGTGGGCGTGAACAAAGCAACCGCCAAATTATTTCCCATCGCCAATACGCCTGCTTCGATTCTAGCCCTAGGGGAAGAAAAGCTAAAAACGTATATTAAAACCATTGGGTTATTTAATAGCAAAGCAGCCAATATCATGCAAACGTGCCAGCAACTTATCGATAAACACCAAGGGGTTGTACCCGATACGCGTGAAGCATTGGAGGCCTTACCTGGCGTGGGACGAAAAACAGCCAATGTGGTTTTAAATACCGCCTTTGGGCAACCAACCATGGCCGTTGATACCCATATTTTTCGCGTATCCAACCGCACAGGGATAGCAAAAGGGAAAACACCTTTAGAGGTTGAAAAAAATTTACTTAAAAATATCGATAAAACATTCCTTCAAGATGCCCATCATTGGCTTATTTTACATGGCCGTTATGTCTGTATCGCAAGAAAACCCAAATGCAGGTCTTGCATTATTTGTGATTTATGTGAATATAAGCATAAGACAGATGGTGTTTAAAGTGGTTACATTGCCTTTTTAACCAGTTAGTCGTTAACTTGTTTATCAGGGAAGTACTAGGTACCGTCCGGAAAGTTTCGCTCCTAGCGAAACGCTAGGATGGTTCCCTAAGTTAAATACCAAAAACAAAGGAGATGTATATGGGATGGGGAGACACTGCCTATAATTGGTTGAAAAGAGGAACCAGTTTTGTAGCCAATACCGCTTGGAATGTCTTGGAAAGTATTAATACTGTCCCAAGTGTCGCCTGGGAGTATGTTGCCAACCCCAAAGCTCGCCAAATCAGTCTTAGCCTCCTCCACATTATTGCCGAAGATCTCCTTCCTTTTGTACTGCTTAATCAGACCTTGTCGAGTTTTCAACAATACATTGATGACACCAGTGAAGAAAATCCCCACGCTTGGCTCAGTTATTTTACCCTGCAAGCTGTCAGCACCCTCATGCAATCGTCTTTTTTTCTTTATAAATTTCGCCAAAAGCAACGACTTGCTGCACGCACAGGCGTGTTAACCATACAGAATAATAACCTTGATATTCGTAAAACAGATAAGTTTGAAATCTGTGACGATTGCCCTGGCATGAGTTATGTCACCGGCAGCGTCCGTGATTTAGGCGTTTTTTACTTAACTGAATTGGGCATCGTTCTAATTAGTTATATCCCCGTAGTTGGTAATGCAGCGTCAACAATTTTCTCAATTTACCATAAAGGGCGATACGCTTTGGCTGCAGCGACACCGGAGATGTGCCCACGCCATCGCCAAAAATATGTCAATGATAACCCTTCATTAGCACTTTCTTTAGGATTGTTCCAGCATGGCAGTGTTTGGACTGCAAGCCAACTGACCAGTTGGATGAGCAACATGCCTGCAAATGAAGTTGCCAAAATGATTGATTTATTATTCATGTTACCGACGGTTTCGGTGGCAGCAAAGCGAGATCTCCCTGCGCCAAATGACAATGACACCAATCTATTGCTTGATCCATTGGCAGCGTATGAAAACGTCATGGCATGGTGGATAACAGTTGGATTGAAGGGGCTAAAAAGTGAACTCCCTAAACTGCTTAAGGGCCCAAAGGCTGTGATTGATTGGGCATCCATGCAACAATATTATGAATCATTATCAAAACATCCTGCAACAAAATTTGCTAAATACTTATTCATCAGTGATATTTTTCACAGTATTCCACGCTTAAAACAAGATCCTGTGATTAAGCAATTTTGGACCCAGTTATGTACGTCTTTAGCTGATATTGTCGAAGGCATTGTTGACTGGGGCAAAAGCCCTTCCATCAATTTATTAGCTTATAATAAAAAAACAACCGATATGAGCGCAAAAGTCGTCAATTGGTACAAAGGATACCCTAAGAGCTTAGTAAAAATAGCCGCTACAGCCATAACCAATAAAGCGGTTCAAGATTGGCTTCTTGACTTTGCTCGGTTGCTGCGGAAAGAACAAGCGCTTCTTGCCTCCGATTCAAGCAATTTTTTTATACAACAAGCCCAGACCTTAGGATTATTGATTGAGCGATGCATGCAAGTGAATCATAGCGATGCGAATCAAGCCGCATTGATCCTTTTTGAAGGGATGTTGTCATCGGCAAAACCCATGCGTAATTTACTGATTACCCCCCCCAAAAATAGACCGGCTAATCCGTTTATACCGCCATCTTCTCTAACCGACAAACCACTAGCCCTCAGCCAACGTCCGCATCTTCGCCCTGTTCCTGAAAAAGGGGATGAGGTTGAGCACGAGCCACCCAAACCGTCAGAATTGTCATCCCTCGTATCTGGGAAGAAACCGGATGAATTCGAAGAACCCCTGCGGTTAAAATTTGAATAAGATCGCGCCTTATATCGAATCGGTAACGCAGACGGTAATGCAAACGTTCACGTAAAACCATCAATGCAACGTTGAACGCACTGAAAATTCACATTTTCAATAACCCTGGGTATAATAGCGACCTTCACAGATGACAACGATTGGGGGCTGACAATGAAAATTGGGTTTATTGGCTTAGGGGTGATGGGGTTACCGATGGCAAAGCATATTGCCAATCATTCTTATGATTTGATGCCCTATAATCGGGGAGAAACCAGGCGGATGCAATGGCAACAATTGGTTCCTCAAATTCCCTGCCAAACCGATCTTATTTCTGTCTTACCTCGGGTGGACGTGGTCATTAGTTGTGTGGGAAATGATGATGATTTACGCCAACTTGCTTATGGCGACGATGGGATATTATCGCTTTGCCAGCCTGACGTTATCTGGGTTGATCACAGCACTTGCTCGCTAGAAGTAACAACTGAGATGTACCAAGCCTGCTTACAAAAGAAGATGCATTTTATTGATGCCCCAGTCTCCGGTGGTCAGAGTGGGGCAGAGCAAGGTAAACTCAGTATCATGGTTGGTGGCGATATTGACCCAGTCAAAAAGGTTAAGCCAGTGATGGACTGTTATGCAAAACAAGTCACCCATATCGGGCACAGTGGTGCCGGCCAATTAACAAAAATGGTCAATCAAATATGCTTAGCCGGGTTAATACAATCCTTAGCAGAAGGACTTAATTTTGCCCAAGAACAGAATTTAGATATCGACAAAGTGTTATCCGCTATTGGCCATGGGGCAGCACAATCATGGCAAATGGACAATCGAGCAAAAACCATGGCAGATAATCTTTATGATTTTGGCTTTGCTGTTGATTTAATGCGAAAGGATTTGGGAATTTGCTTGGAGCAAGCAAGGAAATCCCATTGTTCTTTACCCGTGACAGCACTCGTTGATCAGTTCTACTCCGATATCCAAAAAATGGGATATGGTCACTTTGACACATCCTCTTTAAAATTACGCTTATCGCCTGACTACAGTCCGACAAAGCCAAAATGACGACGAATATGAGTTCATTATGATTACGAAACAAAAATGGGATAAGTTGGCTGAATGGATGGTGTCTCTGAACATTAGCGAGCAAGATATCCTTGAAAAATTTATTATTGGCAGTGGCAAAGGCGGTCAAAAACTGCATAAAACGGCTTCGATGGTATATATTAAATATGTTCCAGCGGGGGTTGAAGTCAAGTGCCAGGATTCAAGAAGTCGAGATGACAATCGATACTTTGCTCGGGTGCGTCTTTGTGAAAAAATGGATTTTTTGCTAAAAAATGAGCAATCTAATCGGCAAAAAGAAATTGATAAAATTAGACGCCAAAAAAAACGGCGTTCCAGGCGACTGCAAAAAAAGATTTTGGACGATAAGCAAAAACGAGGTGCCATCAAAAAACTCAGAAAAACACCGACGCTTGATTAAAATCGCCCCCCGTATACCCAAGGCACTTCAAAACGCTAGTTTTTAGGCGAGTCATTTTTTTGTTGGTTTTACCAACTTTTCTATTCCACAACCTCGATAAAGACTTAAAATTCTCATCAAAAGTGTAAATTTTTACTAAATTGCGTGATTTTACTAGCAAATTGCCTTGATATGCCGTATAGTTATAACTGCTTGTATGTGATACCAGCCTGAACAACTTAGGCTACGCGTGACTTCCCTCCTTTGCCATTCATTGGTGTGGTTTCATCTAGTCCTATTGTTTGCTCCTGGTTGTTATGACCACAAGTGATTGTTTAATTTTATAGTGGAAAATATAATGTCGAAAGAAACAGGAACCGTTAAATGGTTCAATGATGATAAAGGTTATGGGTTTATAAGCCGTGACAATGGTGAAGGTGATGCATTTGTTCACTTTCGTTCAATAAACAGCCAAGCGAACCGTCGTACGCTAGTAGAAGGCCAACGTGTGAACTTTACTGTCACTCAAGGTCAAAAAGGCCCACAAGCAGAAGAAGTAACTGCTGCAGAAGAATCATAATTCTATTTTCTTGTTGGGCTTCGGCCCAACAAACCCTCCTTAAAAAAGCTCATGACATCCAAAAAAAGTTCGTGCAATTAAGTCATTAAACAGTATAATGAAAGAAAACGCACATGGATTCATGATGAAACTAAAACCCTGCGCCGTTTTTCTCTTACTGATTGCTTTATCCAGCCATGCTTTTGTTCCCATACAAGGGAGTTTTCAAGCAACCGCATCCTGTCCTGCTTATTTATCAAAAAACCAAAAAACAAACCCTGACAATATTCACCTAGCACTGAATCAAGTTTACGATTTAGTCGAAGCAAATAAGGCAAGCCATCCTGATTGGTATCGGATTAGGGTTGACCAAACATCCAACCCGTTGCGTTGGGTAAGCGCTGGTTGTGGTTTGGTAAATGAAACGTCCGATTTACCAGGCGAGCATTGCAATCAACAACCGGGATATGCCGATTCGTATATGCTTGCTTTGAGTTGGCAGCCAGCTTTTTGTGAGACCTATGGTTATGAGCGTGGGAAAGCAGAATGCTATAAATTAACCAAAAAGAGCTACACGGCAACGCATTTAGCATTGCATGGATTGTGGCCTAATCAAACGGCCTGTGGCATTGATTATGGGTATTGCCAAGCTGAAAAACAAAAGAATCACTGCGATTACCCACCCATCCATTTTACCGATTTAGTTGCCAAAGAATTGGCTCAAGTGATGCCCAGCTATTCAGAAGGAAGCTGCCTAGAGCGCCACGAATGGAATCGACACGGCAGTTGTCAATTGCTCGACCAAAATGATTATTTTGATACGGCAAGTCAATTAGCAAAGCTATTTGATAAAACCGGTTTTGGTGAATTACTGCGAAAATATAATGGCGGGTACGTTCCTCTTGAATCACTTAAACAAGCCTTTATCAAGGATTTTGGTGAAAAAGCCATCGATAAACTATACCTCGGTTGTCAGCAGGGCATGCTAGTTGACGTTTGGATCTCACTGCCCGCTAATGTTTCATTATCGATGAAAGCAACCGATATGATCAACCAAGCGCCCAATGTTAACAGAAACAATAATTGCCCAAAAGAAATTTATATTTCGGACTTCTTTAAATAGGGGCTATAAATTGATTCGGAACAGGAATTAAAACCCGGGCATGGGCACGGGCTCGCTCACGGGCACCAAATGTTCTGTGAATTTTCGTTCAGAACAAAGTTAATTCCTCTTGAAGTATGGCTAAACTTACTCTAATGTAGAGGAATAAAAATAATAAAAAAACACACGCTATGAGCAAAATTCTAAAATGTTTTTTCATCATCACGCTAGTCATATTCGCTAGCTATGCCTTAGCACAAACAAATAATGCCAGCAAAGTAGCGCCCATCCCCTCACTTCACTCTGCTGCTCCTAAAACATCATATCACCCGTGGCGATTTTTTTCTAAATGGATGCCTAGCAAAAAAACGACTGCTCAACAAAAACATGACAAAGCAAAAACGTTGCCAATAGCTTATATGCAACGTATTTCCAAATCGGTTCCAAGTTTTGACAAGCTGCTAGTTGATGGCAATTTCAACGTTGAACTTCATAGTGGGTATTCAAAACCGAGTGTTGTTATTAAAGGAAACTCTCTCGATTTATTGGCTGTAAAAGCCGTGGTTCAAAATAATACCTTGGTGCTTCATGCTGAAGATAAAATACCTAAGTTTGCACCCATTAATGTCATCATTAAAGGACGTTATATTCATAGCATTCAATTGAAAGCAAATGCGAATATCAAAGGTCATGCCCTAAAGATGAGTTATTTGGATTTGGAAGTTGCAGAGAAGGCACAAGCCCACCTGGGTGGCTATCTAATGGTGCATAAGGTCATAATCCAAGATCAGGGCACTGTCCGGTTAGATGGCGTTCGCAGTAAAGACCTCGAGGTCTGTCTTAAAAATAACGCCAACTTACGCATCAGTGGTAAAGCGAATTTAACAAAATTGGATGCGAGCGATCACAGCCAGTTTATCATGACCTGGGTTGATAGCTGGAATTTAATTGCCAAAGTCTCCAATGAAGCTTACGTTCAACTTGCCGGCATTGTCAACAAATTGGATGCTTGTGTCTCTGGCAATGCTCACTGGAACGGTCGTTACTTGCGCTCAAGACGAACCTTTATGAAAACCTATGGTCATGCCACTGCTCGCGTTTCTGCGGTGAAAAAACAACATACCTTGGCCCTTGATCAAAGCAACATTTATTTTTATAACTTATCAACCTATCGCACTGACTTTATGGCTTTTGATGGCAGTGTGTTAGATATGCGTAATTGGCAAACACGCGCCGAATTTGATTATGACCATTATAACAAGCCTGAGTAAATCATCTCGAGATTAAGATCACCACACGCGTTGTATTCCCCTAAAAATACCAGCCCGGATTAGCAAAGCGCTGAGTGATCCTGACATTTTTTGTTCAACAAACAAAAAATTAGCAACCCCAAAGAAAGCCCCCAATGTGTATGGAGCGCTATTTTTCCATGCTTTTATGAATCAGTTCAGCTAAATCACTTGAAAGCTTTTGTTGATTTAATTCTTTCAAAACCGTTTGCATCATTTTTCGACGATGGTTATCGTAGCGTTGCCAACGCGTAAATGGCGTTGCCAGTCGTGAAGCGACTTGGGGATTAATTAAATCAATTTGTAATAGCATTTCTTTCAAAAATTCATAGCCACTGCCATCAGCGGCGTGAAAATGCCGGGGGTTGCCTTGGCAAAATGCCCCAATTAGGGAGCGGACTTTATTGGGATTTCGCAGGGTGAATTTTTCATGGCTCATCAATGCCTTAACTCGCTCTAACGTACCCGGTTGTTCGCAGGATGCTTGTACAAGAAACCATTTATCCATCACCAATGCTTGCTTGTGCCATTGCTTGTAAAATGCGTCGAGGGTTTCTGCTTTCGCTTGGGTGGTACCCCGATTAACGATATTCACAAGCGCTGCCATCTGATCGGTCATGGTCTTTGCCTGTTTGAATTGCTTTTGGCAATCGGCTGTATGAGTACTTCCATCCGCAAGCATCATCAATGACAAGCAAATATTTCGCAATTTTCGCCTCGAAAAAGCGGCATTGGTCATTTGATTATCTTCTTGGCTCCAAAGCATATTGTATAAATCGTGAGCCTGGGGAAATAACGCTTGTGCGACTTGCTGGCGGACAAAATCCCTGACTTGTTCCACCAACGTCACATCAATATCGCTAAGATGATTCGATACTTCCTCAAAGCTTGGGAGGGTGAGCAAACAAGCTCTAAGCGCTGGGTCCAAACTATCGTCCATTAATATATGGTTTAAAACCGATAAAAGCCCTTCATCGACTTGCCATCTTTTTTGGGGTTGCGATAAACAGCGGATGATTTGTTCAAGGTATAGATTTTGGGCAGCGTCCCATTTTGCATAGCCATTAATCTCAACGCGTAATAACGCCAATAATTCGTCGGAACTGCGTGTCCAATTCAAGGCCACCGGCGCTGAAAAATCCCTTAATAATGAGATAATTGGCTTATCAGCCAACCCCGGAAAAGTAAACGTTTGTTTTTCTTCGGTGAGTTCTATCACGGGTGAAGGCAAGGGGAGTTGATCACCGCTGGAAGTGAATAACGCCATTGAAATCGGGATATGAAAGGGGCGCTTTTCCTGACATTCGGGGGTGGGGCGGGTATGTTGTGACAACGTTATTTTCAACTCCCCTTTGTCAAAGGTAGTCTCAACGTGAATCATCGGCGTGCCCGCTTGGCTATACCAACGCTTGAACTGAGTCAAATCTCGTTGGCCCGCATCAGCCATCGCAGCAACAAAGTCATCAATGGTGACTGCTTGGCCATCATGCCGTTTAAAATACAAGTCCATGCCTTGGCGAAATGTTTCCTTGCCAAGCAAAGTGTGTTGCATGCGAATCACCTCGGCCCCTTTGCTGTAAACAGTGGCTGTATAAAAGTTATCGATTTCTTCATAGGATGCCGGCCGAACTGGGTGGGCCATGCTGCCCGCATCTTCTGGAAACTGTGTGGCACGTAACACACGTACATCCTCAATACGCATGACATCTCGGGAATTCATATCTCGTGAAAATTCTTGCTCACGAAATACCGTTAGCCCTTCTTTTAAACTCAATTGAAACCAATCCCGGCAAGTCACGCGATTGCCCGTCCAATTATGAAAATACTCATGGGCCACCACGGATTCTATGGCAACATAATCATCATCGGTTGCTGTATCTGGACGACCTAAAATAAATTTGGTGTTAAAAATATTCAGGCCTTTGTTTTCCATTGCCCCCATATTAAAATCTGAAACCGCAACCACCATAAAAATATCTAAATCATACTCTCGCCCATAGACTTTTTCGTCCCATGCCATTGCTTTCTTAATCGATTGCATGGCATGTTGGCACTGGTCATCATTGCCATGTTCAACATACAACTTAATCGCAACACGTCTGCCTGAAAGGGTAATAAACTCATCTTCCACGCAAGCTAAGTCGCCAGCAACCAAGGCGAATAAATAAGACGGCTTTTTAAACGGATCATGCCAAATGACCCAATGTCGCCCATCATCGGCATCCCCATAATCAAGTAAATTTCCGTTGGATAGCAAGTTGGGGTATCGCTTTTTGTCTGCGCTAATTCGGGTTGTGAAGGTGGATAATACATCTGGCCGGTCAGGATAATAAGTAATCCTTCGAAAACCTTCTGCCTCACATTGCGTACAAAATATCGACTGAGAGCGATATAGCCCGGAGAGCTGGGTATTTTTTTGTGGCTCAATGCGCGTGGTGATTGTCAATTTCACCTCATCGGGGCAATTATCGATCATGAGATCATCGCCCTCAAGACGGTAGTCTTTCTTAGCCATCGCTTTATCATTGGCTTTGATGCCTATAAGCTTTAAATTGTCGCCATGTAACACCAGAGGGCCCTCATTTCGACGCTCTAACTGTAGTGTGCTTTGCACCACGGCATAATCATCAAACAAATCAACGTCTAAATAAATCGTCCTAACATCAAAATTAGGCGGTTGATAATCAGTTAAATACCGAGTTTGGTTAGCCATATTTTCTCCAAAATTATTTTCCGTGCCAAAAACGGCATCTGGCCGAACAAAAATTCGCAACTTAATACTACAATTATTTGTAATTTCTAAAATTTTTATAACAACTAAGCAAGATCTTCAACTATACTAAAGATAACAGAGTTTCTCATACTCAATTAATTTCCGCAAAATGATAAACCACGTAGTAGGTGGTCAAAAACGAGGGGGAAGAATTATGAATACGAATGATTTTCTTGACCATTATACCCGTCGGTATGTTGATAATAAAGAAGAAGAATTAAGTTTAAATGACTATCTTGAACTTTGCCGCCAGGACCCTTCCGTTTATGCCAACCCCGCCGAGCGCCTTCTCATGGCCATCGGAGAACCTGAATTAATTGATACGCGTCATGACCCAGTCCTATCCCGTCTATTCCAAAATAAAATCATTCACCGTTATGCTGTTTTTGATGAATTTTATGGCATGGAAGACTCCATTGAGCAAATCGTTGGCTTTTTAAAGCATGCTGCCCAAGGTTTAGAAGAAACCAAACAAGTCCTTTACTTACTTGGCCCGGTCGGAGGTGGTAAGTCATCACTTGCTGAGAAGCTCAAAGATCTGATGCAAAAAGTTCCCTTCTATGCCATTAAAGGGTCACCCGTTTTTGAATCCCCTTTGTCGCTTTTTGATGCCGAAGAGGATGGGGAAATTTTATATGAACGATTTGGAATACCACAAAGGCATCTTCGCTATATTATGTCCCCGTGGGCTGTGAAACGCCTGCAGGAGTTTAATGGGGATATCAACCAGTTCAAAGTTGTCAAAGTAAGACCTTCTCGTTTAAAACAAATTGCCGTCGCTAAAACCGAGCCCGGGGATGATAATAACCAAGATATTTCATCCTTGGTGGGTAAAGTGGACATCCGCAAATTGGAACAATTTTCACAAGATGACACCGATGCATACAGCTATTCAGGCGGTTTGTGTCGAGCAAACCGTGGCTTATTAGAGTTTGTGGAAATGTTTAAGGCACCAATTAAAGTGCTTCACCCTCTGCTCACAGCCACCCAAGAAGGCAACTACAATGCAACCGAAGGTTTATCAGGCATACCCTTTGAAGGCATCATTCTTGCTCACTCAAATGAATCAGAATGGCAAACGTTCCGTAATAATAAAAACAACGAAGCATTCATTGACCGGATTAACATTGTCAAAGTACCCTATTGCTTACGCACTTCTGAAGAAGAAAGAATTTATCAAAAATTGATTAATAACAGTTCATTATCAAAAGCGCCTTGTGCCCCAGGCACTCTCGACATGCTCGCCCAATTCTCTGTGCTCACCCGTTTAAAAGAGCCACAAAATTAAGCATTTACTCGAAAATGCGGGTGTATAATGGGGAGAGTCTAAAAGACACAGATCCCAAGGCTAAGTCTTATCAGGAATACCGTGATTTTGCGGGAGTTGATGAAGGGATGAGCGGCATTTCTACCCGCTTTGCCTTTAAGATTTTGTCAAAGGTGTTCAATTTCGATAGAACAGAGGTTGCAGCGAACCCTGTCCATCTACTCTATGTGTTAGAACGCCAAATCGAACAAGAGCAATTTCCACAAGAAATACATGAACGCTACTTAAACTTTTTAAAAGAATTTTTAACACCCAAGTATATTGAATTTATTGGAAAAGAAATTCAAACCGCTTATCTTGAGTCCTATTCAGAGTATGGGCAAAATATCTTTGATCGTTACGTCACTTACGCCGACTTTTGGATACAAGATCAAGATTACCGCGATCCAGATACCGGAGAAATATTTGATAGAAAAGCCTTGAACGAAGAATTAGAAAAAATTGAAAAACCTGCCGGTATTTCTAACCCGAAAGATTTCCGTCATGAAGTGGTCAATTTTGTCCTTCGTGCGCGCGCTAATAATCGCGGTAACAATCCCGTTTGGAACAGCTATGAAAAACTCAGAACGGTGATTGAGCAAAAAATGTTTACCAATACCGAAGATTTATTACCCGTGATTTCATTTAATGCCAAAGCTTCCGAAGAAGAAAAGAAAAAACACGAAGAATTTATCTCACGAATGGTGGAAAAAGGGTATACCGCCAAACAAGTCCGCTTACTTTGTGAGTGGTACTTACGTGTGCGTAAATCTCAGTAAGTTAAAAAGGGGAGTGTATGTCGCAATTTATCGATCGCAGGCAACATACCGGCGCCAAAAGCATTGTTAATCGTCAGCGCTTTGTTAGGCGATTTAAAAAGCAGATCAAGCGCGCTGTCTCCGATGCTGTGGGCCGACGCAGCATTACCGAGATAGATAAGGGTGAGCAAGTTATTATCCCAGCCAAGGATTTAAGTGAACCACGCTTTGCCCACGGGCAAGGTGGGCGACGCGAACATGTTTTGCCCGGCAATGATGATTTCGTCGTAGGCGATCGTATCCCCCGACCCAAAAGCGGCGGCCAAGGCAAAGGCAGTGAAGCCAGCAATAAGGGGGAAGGCGAAGATGAATTCGTCTTTCAATTATCGCGGGAAGAGTTTCTCGATATTTATTTTGAAGATTTAGAACTCCCGGATTTGATTCGCAAAGAATTAGCGAAAGTCCAAGATTTTAAAACCGTTCGCGCCGGAATTACCACCAGTGGAGTGCCGACCAACATCAATGTCATCCGCTCAATGCGGCAAGCAACCGGTCGCCGAGTCGCCCTGGCTAACCCCAACAGAAAGAAACTTGCAGAAGCCGAAGAGAAACTGGCAAAATTAGAAAAAAAATCCAATCCCAAACAAGGCGAGATTGAGGCATTAAAGGCCGAGATTGAACGCTTAAAAAGAAAGGTTAAGGCCGTCCCATTTATCGACACCATTGATTTGCGTTACAACAACCGCATTCGAGTACCAGCCCCAACAACGCAAGCCGTTATGTTTTGTGTGATGGACGTTTCAGGCTCAATGGATGAACCCAAAAAAGACATCGCCAAACGATTTTTTATCTTGCTTTATCTCTTTTTAACCAAAAATTATGACAAAATTGAGCTGGTATTTATAAGGCACCACACTTCGGCAAAAGTCGTCGATGAAGAAGAGTTCTTTTACTCGCGTGAAACCGGTGGAACGGTTGTCTCTTCTGCTTTGGAGTTGCTACATAAAACCATTGAAGAACAATATTCCCCTTCTTCATGGAATATCTACGTTGCACAAGCATCCGATGGTGATAATTGGAATGCCGATTCCCCGTATTGCCAAGAACTATTGCTCGATAAAATTATGCCATGCTTGCAATATTTCTCCTACATTGAGATTATGCCCAGACATCATCAAAGTTTATGGGAAGTTTATCAACAAGTTAACGATACTTATCCAAACTTTGCCATGGAGACGATTAACGAAATCAACCAAATCTACCCGGTATTTCGTGAACTATTCAAAAGGAAGGTATAATGAGAAAAGAACCCATTTCAACCACGGCTGAATGGGATTTTGAATTAATTCGACGCTATGATAAAGAAATAGCGCGATTAGCAAAAGACTTTGGTCTTGATACCTATCCCAATCAAATCGAAGTGATCACCGCTGAACAAATGATGGATGCATACTCCTCTGTGGGTATGCCTATCGGTTATCACCATTGGTCTTTTGGTAAGCAATATGTCAGTGTCGAAAAAACCTATAAGCGCGGCCAGATGGGTTTAGCCTATGAAATGGTGATTAACTCCAATCCCTGCATTGCCTATCTCATGGAAGAAAATACCATGCCCATGCAAGCATTAGTCATTGCGCATGCTTGCTATGGACACAATTCTTTTTTTAAAAACAATTATTTATTTAAAATGTGGACATCGGCAGATGCCATCATTGATTACCTGGTCTTTGCAAAAAAATATATCTCTGAATGCGAAGAAAGACACGGCATTGAAGAAGTAGAAGACATTCTAGATGCCTGCCATGCTCTCATGCATTATGGCGTTGACCGATACAAGCATCCGCCTGAATTATCCATTCACGAAGAAGAAATTCGCCAGCAAAATCGGGAAATTTATCTCCAATCACAAGTCAATGAACTATGGCGAACGATTCCCAAGAAGAAAGACATGGATGAAAATGGTGATAAAAAACGGTTTCCATCAGAACCTCAGGAAAATATTTTATACTTCATCGAAAAAAACTCCCCGCTGTTGAAACCCTGGCAACGGGAAATAATTCGTATCGTCCGAAAAATTGCCCAGTATTTTTACCCCCAAGGCCAAACGAAAGTCATGAATGAGGGATGGGCTTGTTTTTGGCATTATACATTGCTTAATGCACTCTATGATGAAGGCTTAGTCACAGATGAATTCATGCTTGAGATACTGCAAAGCCATACCAATGTGATTATGCAACCGGAATACAATAGTCCTTACTTTGGCGGCATTAATCCCTATACGTTGGGATACAATATGATGCAAGACATCAAGCGAATTTGCGAAAATCCAACACCTGAAGATAAAGAATGGTTTCCTTTTCTTGCAAATACTACCTGGCAACAAAGCTTAGACAACGCCATGCGAAATTATAAAGATGAATCATTTATAAGCCAATTTTTATCGCCAAAAATGATTCGCGATTTAAAGTTATTCCAAATTGTGGATGACGACCGTCAAGCGGATCTCATGGTTGAAGCCATCCATGACGATGTGGGTTATCGACATATTCGCGAAAGCTTGTCCAAACAATATAACTTAAGTTATTTGGAGCCCGATATTCAAGTGTATTCTGTGGATGTGGAAGGTGACCGCGCTTTAACCTTACGCCATTTCCAACATAACAGAGTGCCATTAGCCGACGATGCGGGTGAAGTGCTAAAGCATTTATACACGCTTTGGAAATTCCCTATCAAACTTGAAACCATCAATGCGGAAGGCGACATTTTAAAGACTTGGCATTGCCCACCGCAGGAAAAGTCTTCTACTGATCTGGATGAGTAGAGGGTGTTAGCAGTGGGAACAGGATAATAGTCGTGAACGTTTGCGTTCACGTAAAAATAATTCAGGCACAATGTTCTACACATCAAAATGATCACTTCGATTCAGCAGCCCCTTATCCGGGCACGGGCACAGGCGCGCTTCACGGACACGTATTAGTTCTTTGCTTTTTGTCCTAAAAGAGATTTTTGAGCCTTGTAGAATAGTTTTCACGAATTTTGTATAATCTTTCGCTTTAAATTGGTTTGTTTAAGCCCATGAAAATTCTTATTGTTCGCATTGGTCGCTTGGGCGATATGGTTATGATTTTACCCGCTTTAGCAGAAATCAAAAAAACCTACCCCAATGCAGATATCTACGCTTTAACAAGCCCCGATGGTGTGCGTTTGCTTAAAGCACATGGGGTGAATCCCAACCATATCCATTGCTACAGCAATCATTTTTTAAAGCGTCCTCAACAAGTTCGCAACGTCCGTCATTTTCTCAACCAAAACCAATTTGATAAGGTCTTTTGCTTTGAGAAAAAGCCAAGGACCGTGGCTTGGTTACCTGAAACGGCCACCATGATGGATGATAGTCACGCCGACGAGCATTATGCCTTACGTTGCATCAAACTCATTAATCCCCAACCAGATACAATCCGTGCGGTGCCCTATCTCACCCCGAATGACGTTGACATAGCCAAGCAACTTGGACAATATGGAATCACAAGTGATACCTTCGTTATTGGCCTGCATCCGACTTATAGCGGTTTTGATAAATGGGGAAGAACAAAAGAAAAAAGACACCGTCTCTGGCCACCGCAATCCTTCGCATCGTTGATATCCGCTTTGACGGATATCGCCCAACAACGAAAGTTGGATATGCGCTTTATGATGGATTTATTACCCGAAGAAAGACAAATGGGCGAACGCATCCTCTCATTGGGGGCCTCCAATCTGGTTCTCCAGTGTGAACCGCCCAACTTCCAGCGGTTTTTGAATTACTTAAAGCGCGTGAATGTCTTTGTTGCACCCAACACGGGTGTGATGCATCTTGCTGCTGCGTTGAATACGCCAACCGTAGCCCTCTTTTCAGCTGCCGATCCCGGTGACTGTGGACCTTATATGCACCCAGATAGATTTCGTATCGTCCATTCAAAAGACTATGCCAACGAAAATATAACCATCGCCAGCATCCCCGTTCAACCTGTGGTTGATGCTGTTTTATCGCTTTTGCCAAAGCAATGATGATACCCAAGCAAACATGTTCATTTGGACATCACCTTGCCCAATTTTCATTGATCTTATGGACTGCATAGTGTACAATTTCCCATCTATTTTTGTTGAGGGAAACCCGCTATGTTTTACATCATTGATTTATCGCAAGGTATACCGCAAGATTTTGAAAAACACTTACTTGAATTAAAAGAAAAAAATTCCCCCACACTCCAATTAAAAGGTGCACTCCCTCATATTGAAACGATCCAATCATTGATAAACAAACATAGACTTTGCTACCCAGTTACGCTAATTGGCCACACCCATTCTGCCAATCAATTAGCAATTGACGAATTAATATGGCAAAACCTCCTTGAATCAGCAATGCAACAAAGTGCTGATCCGTTAACAAAAAAGAAGCCTCAAAAAAGCCTTGCCAAACGCACTCGCCCACAACCTCAACCCAATCAATCCGTGACAGTGAATATAGATGTCGATGTTGCTTTTCAAACGGAAGTGGTTGAGGAATTAGATACCGAAGAAAATATCGAAGAAATCACGGAGTCACAGGATCTGCCCCATATCGATTTTGACCAGTTCTCGCAAATCTTACGTGACCAAAGTCAAATAGCAACATCATCGCCAGAAAGACGACAATTGTGGTATCGCATCATGGGCAAGATCGCGGTGTATCAGAAAGGCGATGAACGCATTGATATCAGTGAAGATGACAGTGTATTACGCGATTTGTCCATTGATTATGATCAGGTGCAAAGCAAAGCCCATCCGATGGTGAAAGGCATGAGCGAAGATGCGGCTAAAGCGATTGCAATCAACCCAAATGCATTTATCGATGGCATCGATTACCACCATTTGCCAACGGGTTTTCGATTAGTTCGTAAACCCAATGATGAAGATGTGTTTACACTGGATTATCAAGAAACCGATAAACCAAACTATGATGGACTCGCTCTTTCTGTGTTCACTCAAAAAGAGCCTTTACCGCTTAGCAAAATGATTGCCAGTACTCTCTTAAGTAAGGCCCCCGTATCCACTAAAAAACTGCTGGATAGTGCCCACCGCGCCTTAATGGAAAAGAATTATGACAGCAACGACCTACAAGCATTTCGACAAAATTTGCCATTACTTATCACCTTACATGCGGATTCTTTATCATCGCTTATCCGATTATGCCATGATCAAAGCAAAGGTCATTTAGATGCGAATAAGCTTCACTATTATGTGCATAATCGAGAAAAATTACTGAGAATGTTGGAGAATGCGGCGGAAAAGGCGGATGTTGGCAATGATTATATCCACGTTAAAACCTTTTGCCACGATAAAGTGTTCCAAGGGGAAGCCTTCTTTGCCCATCCTGGGCTAAACAATTTAAGCGAATCGCAAAAAGTTTTTTTAAGTGAGCTTAATAATTATTACCATTTCAACTGGAAACAACTCGATAGTCTTTGGCATTTACACGCCACCCAAGGGGATTCAGCCCTCCACAAAGTCCTCAATACCTTACGTGAACTGCAACCCGAAAATGGTAAAACTTACCAATTTTTTCAACATGTCAATGACCTGTCTCAACTACTTGATAAGCAACCTTGGCAAGCGGCGTTTAAACAGCTAACGGGGATGGATGAGCAACAAAAAGCTTGGTGGGAAACGCTAATTAGCAAGCATATGGCAAATACCAATGAAGACGATATGCTCACCTTACTTAAGCAATTTACCCAATTTAGCCGTCAAATTCATAGCTTAGAGTTAAAATTTTATACGCCAGTTAGCTTTGAGCATGTGCGCTCTATGCCAGTTGCATTAAGCAGAATGCTAACTATTCTCAATAATTGCCAGCATGAAAATTTAGCCCAACAATGGGCATGCCTGACGGACTTGCCTTTACAAGCCAGTGGTGCCATCCGTGCCATTGAAGAAAGCAGCGTTAAAGAACCCTGTTCGTTTGTTACCCCCAAAATGGGTTTAACAGCGGTTCATTATGAGTTCAGTGAGGACAACGATAAAGGCTATCAAACGGTTAATAGTGCTAAAGATATTCTTGAATACTTAAAAAGAACCAGCCAGTCATCGCAAAAAGCAGAGGAAGAAAACGTAAGTCAACCAAACAGTCCCCAAACTCTCACCAGCCATAGCCCCACATTAGAAGACGTCGATCCGACTACGGAGGAAGAGAAAGACAAAAAAAATGACAAAGATAACTTAGGGGACCTTATCTCCCTTCCCGATGAAGAGAAAATGAAACAAGCAACTTTGCGAGGATTATATCGATACCTAGCATGGACACCTCACAAGGCGCCTTTAAGCTTTTACCAACAAGCGGTTGACAACATTGATACGGTTGTAGAAGGCATGGAATGGCAAAACCTCACTGCTTCTTTTGCCTATATCCAGATGGCGGGTGCCACCACGGGATTGCTAAATAGTGCGAAAGCAAAACATGACCCTAAACAGTCTCATGACGATTTAATCAAATTAATCACTTATTTCAAATACATGAATAAACTACCCGGCTGGTTAAATTCATTGGGTGCGAAAAAATGGATACGCATCATGATGCTGGGTGTATTTGCATTAATGAAGGTCAGCCCAGACCCCAAAGAAGCTTATAGTTTGGTGGGTCTATTTGACCAGATTTTTGAAGGGCTAACCGTTGATTGGCAATGGCTGACTAATTTTTCTGGGAAAATCAACAGCATTGTTCAGCCTCTCAACAATATGCAACCCTTGTTACTCGAAAGCGATAGTGACCGGCTGAAATCCTTTTTAAACAGCATGCGTTTTCTCGATTACTCAAATTTAGATCAAATCACTTATCACTTAAGCGAAATTCGCGCCTTAGGCGAAATGTTGCAAGGTACGCCGATTACTAGCAAAGAAGATTTGGCCAAAGAAAGCTGGGAGATTTCGAAAAAAATTACAGAACTTCTCAAGGATGAACTCATCGCGGCTTCCTATCTCAAATTAATTGGTCTTAAAAGTCAATTTGGCATTAATTATGAAAATATGCATCAACTGAAAGGATTGGATTTAAATAATCCGACGACTGTGTATGCATTGGATTTATTATCAAAAATGACACACAACCAAGATTTGACGATTGAAAAATTAGTCAGCTTTATTCGTGCATTGCCAGGACCGATAGAATCCGATTCATCGCAACCAATTGCCCTGGATTATGAATCGGTTGTTAATGCGACCGCATCCCTGCATACCATTAATTACAAAATGGTTCATCAACAAATTAAGCACACGTTTGGTCAATATTATGATGAATCATTCTTCAACAGCTTAACCGACGTCGCATTAGATAAAGCCATTATTGAGCAAATTAAAAATGCCTTACCACCCAGTATCGCTCGAGATACTTGTTTGCATTTCTTCAAACGTTTCCCCAAAACCGAGCATGCTGAATTGGTCTCTGATTTATTGATTCTTGCCAATCAGATGAAAGAAGACAAAGAAGAATTTGTCCTATCGTTGACCGATGACCGGGTGTTTGAATTGACAACGGCCATGCAATTGAAGGAAGTATTGCAACTTCTTAACCAAAATGGCGACAGCAAATCCTGGTTATTTATCTTACGTGCGCTGAAACGAAGTCAAAACGATAAAGAAGGTTTTGGTGATTATGCTAAAAATGCGCTGTCATTTTGGCTTGAACACTTAACGCCGCGATTAAATCAAATCAAGGGTAAAGTAAGCCTTCTCCCTGCTAATTTATACGAAATTATCTATAGCGGATTTGAGGCAGGGTATTGGCAAAAAAACGATAACTTGCTGAATAAAATGGCAGAAACATGGACAAAATTTTGCCTTGATCTCGCCGAAAAGCCCATTGCATGTGAGCCATTGTTAGCATTAATGCAAAAAATGATCACCGATGGTCGCTATAGCCATTCACGCTTAAAGCAGTTGCGCACCCTGGTAACGGCCATCAATGATAAAACAGCGTTATCGTTAGCGACCTATTTCCAGGATAATCGCATCGGTTTATTAGAGCGCTTTTTAGATCACTTATTCAACGACTCCCCCGATGGAGAGCAATTAACACTGATCGTCACGATTCTGGAAAAACATGCCAATGCGGATTTGGCCATTGATAATGACGCTCTCGCACTTTTATTTGAATTTGACAACCATGATTGGCTAGCGCCGCTTTATCAGTCGCCTCCTTATCCCTCGGTTTCCCAGGTAGCCAAATGGAAAGCAATGGATAATGTTAAAGAATCCTATCGCCAGTTTTGCCTATCCCCTTGTGAACGTAATGACTTAGGCAATGGTTTTTATCATGAACAAGCCCGCATGAAAGCATTGGAACATATTGCGTTTACACCCGAATTAGGGATTAGGCCTTTAACCTTACGCGTTCTGCAAGACGAAGCAATCTGGGCAAAAGCTCAGACGATTGAAACCTTAAAGGATGCATTAGCGAAAGTTGCGACCTCCCAGTCTATCGATTATGAAAGATTAACCACTATCAGTGCTGAGTTGTTGCACCGAAGTATGGGAAGGGAAGGCAATGCCTATGAGCTAAATGAGACTCAATATCTGGCCGTGTATAAAGCCCTTCGAGATGGCTCTTTAGGCCCATTGACAGGTAAATTTGATTCCGGTGAAGGGAAAACGCGGGTGTTTATGGTGATTGCAGGTGCTCTGTTAGCCCAAGGAAAAACGGTTGACTTCATTACCCGAAATATGACGCTGGCTAAACGCGAGTACATGAATTACCAATCCTATTTCGACTTGCTAGGCGCCAAAACAGCGGTTATTCAATCACAAAGCACGTCTGATGAATTTAAAAATAGCCAAATCCATTTCTCCGATGTCAGCCAGTTTAGCTTGTATATGAATCAACAATTAAGCCAAAACAATGACCCACGGCCTGCAGAATCCTTACGAGCACTCTTGTTGGATGAGGCCGATCAGACATATTTTGATGCCTATCAAACGCGATACAATTACGCCACGACCACGGTGAATTACAGTGCCAGCATGAATTGGGTATACGATACCCTCATCGAATTTTTCCAAAATGAAACGCATCAAACCCTCTATTATGCCGATGTCGATGGTTGCAATGAAGCCTTTCGCGATTTTGTTGCCAACCATCTGGGCGAAGAGCAAATGCAGCAGCTGCAAGCGGTTAGCGATGACCAGCTAGAAACCTGGCATGATGCGGCCATGACTGCTCTTCAACTGTCTTATGAACATGATTTCAACGTATCGTTGGATGAAGTCATCACCGTACCTGGTAAAGGACGGCAGCTCTATAGCCGCG
Source organism: Pseudomonadota bacterium (assembly GCA_020051095.1). Lineage (GTDB taxonomy): Bacteria > Pseudomonadota > Gammaproteobacteria > Legionellales > Legionellaceae > JAFIFT01. The sequence continues at coordinate 124,370 of JAGVJN010000042.1, forward strand.
CTGTGGTGGTCAAAGATAATCGTGAGCAACGGGAATCTTCTTTTGCCAATGGCGTTCAGCAATGCTTGCATGCCCGCTTAAACTGGACAAAAAAGCACCCGGATATGAGCGCGTTGAGCAAGGCCATTTCCAAAGCGCAACATCCGTTTGTGGTTCGCCCAGAAAGCGAAATCATTTACTTTAATACCAGCAAAGGGTTTCTCGACGATTATGCCAATTCGACCCTCATTGCCTTTACAGGGACCACCGGGAGCGAGCTTGAACAAACCGAAGTACAGTCTTTGTTTAATATGACGTTTATTGATTTCCCAAGGCATAATAAGCTTAAAAGAGAAGACTTGCCATTGCGCTTATGCAGTCATGAAAAAGCACAACTTGACGCATTGGTTGAAAATATTCGTTCCTTGCAAGCCGCTAACCAACCGGTACTCATTATTTGTGAAGATGATAAAGAAAGTGCGCTTTTAACAGAGAAGCTAAAAGCCTATTTTGATAAAGGCAGTCTGACGCGAATCCATTCTGGCTGTTCTTCTGATGTTGAACAGCGTCATGCCGACCAAGTGGCTGGACAATCGAATCATATCACCATCACCACCGATATGTATGCCCGAGGGGTTGATATCAAACTTCATGGACAAGCAAAAACCAATGGGTTAGGGGTACTCCTCACTTATATGCCTGGCTCAGAGCGTGAATATATTCAATCGATTAATCGAGCTGGTCGATATGGGTGTCATGGTACGTCACGCATGATTCTCAACAAAGAGCGTTTGATAAAACAGCTAGGGGTTAGCAGTTTACCGTCCAGCTTCTTTATTCATTCCGGTGTGCCAGAAAGACAAGCAATGACTAACCTCAATATTCCAAAGCAGAAGAAGCGTATCGTCTCGTTAGCAATTACGGATTTCCAGCGCCAATTGGAAAAAGTCTTTTTTGCCCATCATTTTGATAAGGAAGAAAAAGCAAGAAGCTTACAATTAAAATCGTGGACACGGTTTGATAAAACCATACGCCAAATGTGGGATAGAAATAACAACGAGTTAGAAAAAGCGCTTTCTCAAACGCCCATCCCTGAAGAAAGAATTGCCCAGATTGTCAATCAGTATGGTGAGGACGTCAAAGCCTTATGGCAAAAAACGTTCCCTGACATGGATATTGCCCAAAGCTCTCCAAAAGTTGCTGCTGTGTTTAAAACAATCAATGCCATGAAGCCTAACTATACCGCTAAAAAGCCCATATTTAGCAAATACGATCGCTCCCATGATGGGTTTGCGGTGTTATATGATCATTGGTTTGCAGAAACACGCGCTTGGTGGCGCGGTGAGCGCTGCATGTTTGCCAACACTCGCGCATGGCTGAGAGGGGAAGGCACCATCTTTGCCAATCTGAAAGCCTGGTGGCGTGGTGAAATAACACTTTGGGAATACCTCTTCCCAGTAGGCCTTGAAAAACAAGTTGAGAAAAAAGCCGATTTAATCGAGCTACCTTCAACCTCAAGCCCGGCAGTAAATTAGTAGGTAGGGCTGTCTCTTGACTACCTCTTCCCCAAGAGACAGCCAAAAAGTACCAGGAAAAATCATGAAGGGTCGCATCCAAACGATGCGACTCTATTTTGACTTCGGGCTTGCATTATAGTATTTTCAATAAGTTAGGGATGTCGAATTCATCATTTATACCCGTGATCATTCAAAAATGCTATTTTTTAGGGATAAAAAATGTCTGTCATTCACCGATCGGGCACTCATATAATCAAATTTACGAGATCCCAAATCTTTATTTTTCAATTTGTCGGACATTTATCACAAACAGCAAAGGATATGCTTTTAGGCAAGCTAACTATCAATTGGTCTAGATTGTGGGTGGTTGTCTATTTTTCGGGTGTCAGGTTAGTCATTCCTTTAATCATTATCTCTGCTTTATTGTCCATTTCTATCGCACAAATGGTGTATGTGACGCTGAGTCCTTTTCATTTACAAAAGCAAGTTTTGCCAATTGCTCAGTCGATACTAACACGAGAGTTTCTCCCCATATTCATTGGCCTGATATTATGTATTCAAAGTGCTGTAAGATTTATTGACACTAAAACCCAACAAGCCAATCAAACTGGCACCGATGCGCTTACCGAACAGGTGATACCTATCATGATTGGTGTGTCGCTAACCTCGATTTTTTTATTTGCCTACGCGATAGGTGCGGTAATTTTAAGCTTTTATCTCGTGTTTCATTATAAATTAAGTTTTTCTACCTATGAATTTATCAGCCACATATTGAGTGCAAGGACAAGATTCGAATTAATCTATTCAGCGTTCAAAACGTTAATATTGAGCTTTGTTGTAGCAATAGTCGCTGGATTTTACTATTTTGAATCAGCAGTCAATCATACCACGTTAAGTAAGGCGGTTTCTCGAACAATGACTAGAGGTATTTTTTGGCTGATCGTTACCAGTCTTTATATGACATTTTTGCTCTAGGAATGACTATGCAAAATGAACGTTATCATACCGTTGTTGGTATTTTTGTAGTGGGTGCATTATTAATCATACTCATGGGTACTATTTATCTTTATAGAGAATACCAACGTTCTCAACGGCAAACCTTTGTGATGTTTTTTAAAGGGTCTTTAAATGGCTTGGTTGCTGGTGCGCCAGTCACCTATCGCGGTGTAAAAATTGGTGAAATACGGCTAATAGAAATCACGGAAAATACCGTTGCCAATAAAGTTAAGCTTCCAGTTTATGTTCAGTTTTTTGTGGAAAAGTCGTTTAATTTCAGCCAGGATCCCGTTAGTCTTTTGATTAAAAACGGCTATGTAGCCAATGTGACCAAACCCAATTTATTAACGGGTATCGCCCAGATTGAGCTCATTCAAGTGCCTGACTTGCCGCAGGTTACCATCGGAAGTTATCGTGGCTACCCCCTTTTTCCAACCAGAAATTCGCTTGAAGAATATACAACTATCGATGATGCGCTAGCAACCGCTCAAAAAACGTTAGAAGATATCAGTCAGTTTTTTCAATCGAAGCTGCTTAAAGACACAATCCAATCAACTAAGGCAATGACAAATAGTGTTGATAATTTGGCTCGGGACTTAAATCAAAACGTACCTAGCCTTGCCAAAAGTGCCGAAAACAGCTTAAACGAAATAGAATCTGCCGCATCTTCTGCAAAAAATTTAGCGAATTATTTATCGCGAAACCCTGAATCGGTAATAAGAGGTAGAAAATGAAAAAATATCGTTTGTTTTCCATCTTCTTATTGATAAGCGTACTTTTAGCAGCTTGTGGACGCAGCAAAGCCATCACGTTTTATGTCTTAAATCCGATACCACCATCCATGGTACATAAAAACCCTAATCCAAATCTTAGAATCGGCATCAATACAATCCAAACCCCTGATTACATACAAAAGAACGAAATCATGATTCACTGCACGCCCCAAAAGCTAAAACTAGAGGAGGATTACCAATGGGCAGAGGATCTGAATAAAAATATTAGCCGGGTAATTATGGCTAACCTAAACACCATGATACCCGAAGCAGTCTTTGAGAATTCCCCATGGAATTCTGACTTTAAACCCAAATATACCCTGCAAATCAATATCACGGAGTTTGAAATTGATATAAGTGGCAATAGTATTTTAAGGGCTGCTTATTTGATTTATCGAAATGATGAAATCGTCCTCAAAAGGCAGGTTTTCTATAAAACCAACGTTCCTATGATAAACATGGATAGTTTAGTCAATAGCATGAATATCAATATTAAAAAATTAACAGACGATATGGCAAAATCATTCCGGACTAAAATTAAATGATATTACAACGACTCAAACCATTCGCGTTCTTCTTCACGCAAGGTAAAAATCTCTACACCTGTCTCGGTGACTAGCATGGTATGCTCCCATTGTGCGGAGAGCTTTCGGTCTTTGGTGACGGCGATATCCCAATTGTCTTTACGGATGTGGCGAACTTCCTTGCGGCCTTGATTGATCATGGGCTCAATGGTGAAGGTCATTCCGGGTTCTAAGGTAATGCCTTGGCCCGGCTGGCCATAGTGCAATATTTGTGGATCTTCATGCATGGTGTTACCAATGCCATGGCCACAATATTCGCGAACAACGGAATAATGATTGCTTTCAGCATGTTGTTGAATCGCATGACCAATGTCACCGGCGGTTGCACCGGGTTTGACCATGGCAATCCCTTTATATAAACATTGCTGGGTGATATCAACCAGCCGTTGGGCATGGGGTGGTACTTGGCCAATGCAAAACATTTTCGAGCTATCCGCGTAGAAACCTTCATGAATTAAGGTGATATCGACGTTAACAATATCCCCTTTTTTTAGAACTTGCTTATCCGAGGGCATGCCATGACAAATCACATGATTGACTGAGGTATTGGTGGCATAAGGATAGCCATATTGACCTTTGCTGCCCGGTATGGCTTGCAATTGATTAACGATATACGCTTCACAAAAACTGTCCACATCCATGGTGGTCATACCCGGTTTGATAAATGCATCAAGTTCGGATATTAATTTGGCGAGCTTTTGGCCCGCTGTACGCATCTTTGCAATTTCATCCGAGGTTTTTAATTTAATCATAAATTACCAATACCTGTGTTATCTTCACTAAACGATGTCATCGATGACGTGGATAGTTTGGAATGCTGCCTGATTACATTGAAACTTTAACGTAATCGAGTCAAATAGGTCCCACGCTCTTCCATTGTCTCCAAACTATTTTCAATGGTTTCATCGGCAATGGCAACCATGATGGGTATTTCGGCTAATCGCCTTCCTTGCGCAATTTCATAGGCAATAAAGAAACAATCCTGCCAAGCACGTTCATTTTTCTTAGCATGGGCAGCTAACCATAACATATGCCAGATGAAATGAAACAACCACCGATCCCGTTGCTTTTCAAAGATATCATCAATGACTTGCTGTTTTGCTAATATTTTATCACACATTTTCACGCCTTGCTCAAAACGGCAACATCGATTGACTGTCGCATCAATGCGCGCATCCTGCACATACCAAGCTTCCGTAAATGCTTTATTATAAGGCCAATGTTTACTTGATTTGAGAGAGGTTTCGATGACATCTTGCGTGACCGGTTGAATGGATACACCGAACTCGTCTAAGATAGCATCGAGATCCAATAGTTGGGGTTGCACATTAAGCCCTAAGTGTTCTTGCAATTGCATTAATCGAATATCCGGCATCCGCCCCAATGCGATAGTTTGAAATAAAAAATGATTCAAAATACGCTGTAAATAGTCTTTATCCACCGTTCGCATGATAAGCCCTTGGGAATCGGGAATATCGTCAATATCAACAGAGGCATCTAACGAAGAGGTAAACCAAATGTCTTTTATCCCCTCGCCATAATAGAGCATGACGCTGCACGCATGGTGCATTTTTCCTTCTTTAAAACTAATATAGATAACCTGCGTGCCACTCCCATCAATCTCACTAGCTTTTAATTTGACTTGTTTTGGTTTGTGTTGGTTAGGTTGATACATGACACCTTGGCGACGTTGAGCTTTTATCCACCGTTCAAAAATAGGTTGGACAGAAGCTGGGAACCAATGTTGAATGACTGTTAACCGCATTAACGATTCAGGGCTTAGTGCCAAGCTATCAATCACTTGGTCAATTGTCTCCATGACAACCGCCCGCACATCCGCTTTCGGATGCATTAAACATAAAATGGCAATGTCATGCCCTTCATCAATTGCAAATAAATCATAGAGCAGATCATAATAAAATTCCGCTGGCATAGCATGGCTTTGGGCAAAGAAATGCTGAGTAATATCAAACACCGATAAATCAGATAACTCTAAGATCATCTCACGAATGAGTTGCAGTTGATCAACATCGCTATCGGCATCACCCGGACTTTCAACACTGGCCAATTCAACATAAGCATCTTTTAATTCATCGGATAATTCAATATGAACTTCATAAAAGGCATTGAGCAGCGGCAACCAAAAATTAATACTATGTTTTGAATGGTTTAACTTGTCAGCCATCAGAGTCATGAGCTGCTGCAGGCGTTGTTCAGCAGGGTGGTAGCCATTCTCAATAGCAGCCTGTAGCTGGATGATGCATATGTCAAAAGCAAACAAACAGGCCGAATAATCTTGCTCGTTGTCGCCAATTTCTTGAGGTTGTGCTTCTAGCCTGTCCAATAAAGAAGCCAACAAACTGATATCATGTTCCAAAAAGGAAAAATGGGTAATCTCAAAGTGCGTATTATCTATCAACGCTTCAGCAATGTCATCGATCCACTGATGAAGCTTTTTTATTGCATCACTCATTAACTCGCCTCAATTGGACGCGAACGCCCACTTTGATCAATCGCCACAAATACAAAGGTTCCTTCCGTCACAGGATAACTATCCCCCCCTGCGGCGGGTTGTACCCATGCTTCAACGGAGAATGTCATCGACGTGCGGCCTTGTTTTTCCAACCTGACACGACAACTGACTATATCGCCCACATGAACCGGCCTTAAAAAGGTCATGCTATTGATAGCAACCGTGGCTACTCGCCCCTTAGAAATCCGCTTGGCCATCACACCGGCTGCTAAGTCCATCTGCGATACAAGCCAGCCCCCAAAGATATCGCCATTGGCATTTGTATCAGCCGGCATCGCCAGCGTCTGAATTGTTACTTCACCTTCGCCTTTCCGACTCATTATAAATTCCTTTTAAATTTCGACAGCGCATCGGCCATAGCGGTGTTAAATACCTTAGCATCCGATTTTTTTTCGACTTTCTTTGTCTTATCTGGTTTAGCAAGTGGTTTGGTCTTATTGGCTTTATGGGATGCTTTTTTAACAACAGCGGTTGTTTCCACTTTTTTGGCAACCGGAGCACTCCCCTTGGGTCGCATGGATAAGCTAATACGGGAGCGATCCACATCCACTTCAATGACTCTGACTTTAATAATATCACCCGCTTTCACAACCTGATGCGGATCTTTGATGAATTGATTATTCATCTCCGAAATATGGACTAATCCATCTTGGTGAACACCAATGTCTACAAAGGCGCCGAAATTAGTGACATTGGAAACAACGCCTTCTAATTCCATGTCGAGGTGTAAATCCTTAATGGCTTCAACACCTTCTTTAAATTGCACGGTTTTAAATTCAGGACGAGGGTCACGGCCGGGCTTTTCAAGCTCTTTGATAACATCTTGTACCGTTGGTAAACCATAATGGTCATCGACAAAGTCTTGTGCTTTTAACGATCGAATCGCGTCCATATTGCCAATCAGCTCAGCTAAACTCAATCCCGATTTTTGAATCATCTTTTCAACTAAAGGGTAGGCTTCGGGGTGAACAGCGGACGTATCTAGCGGATTATCGCCCCCTTGGATACGCAAAAAGGCAGCACATTGTTCATAACTTTTTTCACCAAGCCGAGGCACATTTAATAATTGTTGGCGATTATTAAATCTTCCATGCTCGTCTCGATACGCCACTATCTGTTTGGCTAACCCTTCATTTAATCCCGATACGTAAGTGAGTAACGCCACCGAAGCCGTATTCAAATCAACACCCACTGCATTCACACAATCTTCGACCACCGCTGTGAGCGTGCGCGCTAATTTGGCTTGATTAACATCATGTTGATATTGTCCAACGCCAATGGATTTGGGATCAATTTTAACTAATTCAGCTAAGGGATCTTGTAACCGACGAGCAATTGAGATAGCCCCGCGAATACTCACATCAATGTCGGGAAATTCTTCACTTGCTAGTTGCGAGGCAGAATACACGGAAGCACCTGCCTCACTGACCACCATCTTTTTAAAGGGGATATCTGCATAGATTTTAGCTAACTCCGTCACCAAGCGTTCCGTTTCGCGTGAAGCGGTGCCATTGCCGATGCTCACAAGGCTCACATGATATTTAGCCATTAATTTGGCTAAATCCGTGATAGCGCCATGCCAGTCATTTTGGGGAGCTAAAGGATAGACCGTGGTGTAATCTAACAATTTACCCGTTGCATCCACCACAGCAGCTTTCACCCCGGTCCGGATACCAGGATCTAATCCAAGGGTGATATGCTGTCCTGCTGGGGCGGCTAATAATAGATCGTTTAAATTTTTACTAAAAACGGTAATGGCTGCATCGTCAGCCGCTTCTCTTAAGCGATTTAACAGCTCCAATTCGATTTTAGTCAATAATTTAATTTTCCAGGCAAGCTGTGCCGTCGACAAAAGCCACTGATCCGCGGGTCTGCCTTTTTCAGCAAGGTTAAACGTTTGATAGATGCAATCAAGCATGGGTTGCTCATCGTCAAGCACCATGCTCACCTGCAAGGCACTTTCACGTCGGCCTCTAAACAATGCGAGCGCTCGGTGGGATGGTATTGATTTAATCGCTTGTGAAAAATCAAAATAATCCTTGAATTTCGATTTGGCTTCAGCATGATTCTTGTGCTTGGTTGCTTTTAATTTTGCCTTTTGCCAAACCATTTCCCGCAAGGTTGCAACCAAATCAGCATTTTCGGCGAAATCTTCCATCAAAATTTGTTGGGCGCCCTCTATAGCTGCTGCCACATCCGCAATTCCCTTGTCGGCATCCACATAAGTGGGTGCTAATGCGTCAGGGGATTGCGTGGGATCATTTAGAAGCGAAACCGCTAGGGGCTCAAGGCCTGCTTCGCGTGCTAGTTGTGCTTTGGTGCGGCGCTTGGGCCGGTAAGGTAAGTAAATATCTTCTAATCGCGTTTTATTGTCTGCTTGAATGATGGAAACTTGTAATTCTGGGGTGAGTTTTCCTAGCTCAGTTAATGATTGTAAAATTGCTTGTTTGCGTGCATCCAACTCGCGTAAATAAATTAAGCGCTCTGATAATTGACGCAATTGTTGATCATCAAGCCCTTTGGTTACTTCTTTACGATAGCGCGCAATAAAGGGGACGGTAGCACCACCATCCAATAATTCAATGGCTGCATTAACCTGAGTTGGTTGAATATTCAACTCACCTGCGATTAAGTCAGAAGGATTCAATAAAGGTTGTGTCATATTTGTCCTCTAATATTTGTTACGTCTACCGCAAAATACAAAGTTACACATTTGTTATTGGCTTGTTTGCCTACTTACCTGGATAAATTCAAAAATACGGTATATACCCGTCCAAAGAACCAAAAGGCTAAAGCTAATTGCCAATATAGTAAAGTATTGGGGCAAAAATATCATCATAATGAAAAAAATAAATGCTTCTGCTCGCTCCATTAATCCTGGGCTATAATGAAAACTCTTTTGTGTTTGATTTTCAGTGAAAATGCCAACGACTAAAAAGGAGGTGATGCATAACAGCATCGACGCAAACATCAGCAGGCACATTAATCCTCGATCAGGGGGGAATTGCAAGAACAACGCCACCACAACAGCACATTCGACCACTCGGTCCACAAAAATATCTAAGGCAGCTCCTAACGACGATGGCTTATTTTGATAACGCGCCAGGCTGCCGTCTGCCATATCCAACCAACCAGAGAATAAAAGCAGGATTGTAGCAGTCATTGGCCAGTTTGCAACAATTGCTATGCTACATAAGATACCCAAACAACCCGAAGCCAGGGTCAAGCCGATGGGGGAAGTCCACTTTGATAGCCATGGCATGGCGGGATCTAATAAATACCGTTGGCATCCTTCTCGAAATGATTGTTCAAGCATATCGGCAGGTTATCCTTATCAGACTTTCAAATCCAAGAGGAAAATGACGGGCTAAGTCTCTCGTATAAAAGACAATATCGACCACCCTATGCCCCCCGTCCTAACGCAAAGAATACAACAAACAAAAGGGCTAATATCCAAAGAAGAGGCGAGAGTTTCTTGCGAGCAAGTGCTTTTAAAATAACATAGACAATGATGCCGCTACCAATGCCATCCGCAATGGAGGCTGTGAATGGGATCATCATAATGGTCACAATACAAGGCGCGATTTCCGTCATATCCTCGAGCGCTAAATCTTTTATATGGCGCATCATACAACAAGCAACATAAAGCAATGCTGGCCCTACGGCATAGCTTGGAATCATTTTTGCCATCGGATAAAAAAACAAGATTAATACAAATCCAACTGCAATCACAATCGCGGTTAAACCGGTTTTCCCGCCCGCCTCAATACCTGCCGCGGATTCAATAAAGGGAGAGGTGCTGGCAGATCCCAATAATCCCGCGAGAGAAGAGGCAGCCGCATCAACGGTTAAGCTTTTGGTTAATCGCTGATTATGGTTATTTTCTTTGATGAAGTAAGAGCGATTGAGCAAACCAATTAACGTGCCCGTTGCATCAAATACAGCAATGAGGAAAAACGTGAATGTCGCTTTCAGTGCATTGGCTGAACCCATCCCAGAAAAATCCAATTGTAAAAACGTCGGTGCCATCGAAGGAGGTAATCCAACAAGCCCTTGCCATTGCGTTTTCCCAAGCAATAAAGCAGCCGCACTAATGGTTAAGATACCAATGATAATGGCGCCTTTCACCTGATAATAATCAAGCAGTGAAATCAACAAAAACCCGCCTAGAAATAGCAAAACTTCCATCCGCGTTACATCACCCAAACTTAACAACGTCTGAGCATTATCAACAATAATGCCATTTGTTCTCAAGGCAATTGAAGCGATCAATAGGCTAATGCCAATTAAGATGGCAATTTGCAAGTTCTGGGGAATCGTCTCAATGAGCAGACGCCTTAATGGCGTGAGGCTGATGATAAAAAAACCAAGACCGGAAATAAACACCATGGCTAAGGCATGTTGCCAATCAAAGCCAAGCCCTTGAACGACGTTATAGGAAAAATAGATATTCAACGCCATGCCCGGTGCTATGCCAATAGGTGTATTGGCATAAACACCCGTTATCAAGCAGGCAAACGCTGTAATTAAACAGGTTGCGGTAAACACCGCGCCCTGATCCATCCCCGCATCATGCAAAATCGATGGGTTGACAAAGGCGATGTATACCATCGTTAAAAAGGTTGTCACACCTGCCAATAGCTCAGTTTTCAACTGGGGTGATGGTCGCTTTAGAAAACGCATCAATTAACCCAACGTCTTATGCGGCAAACTCTCAATCCTTCCGGCTGGGGTCACATGCACATAATTGAGTTTTCGTTGCAACTCACCAATGGTATCTGAACCAGAATAAGTTAAGCCAGATCGCAAACCACCAACGATGTCAGCAATGATGGCATCTTCATCTTCTCGATAAGCAACTTCAGTTGAAACGCCTTCGGCCGTTTTCCACTCTCGCATTTCACCAAGAAAGTTGACTTGTGCTTCTTGGGAAGCCATGCCTCGATATTCTTTCACTTTTCTGCCACCTTCCTTGGTAATCACATTACCTGGCGTGGGACGGGTTCCAGCCAACATACCGCCAATCATAACAAAATCGGCACCGAATGCTAATGCCTTGACAATATCACCTGGAGTTCGAATGCCGCCATCCGCCACAATAGATCGGTCTGAGCGGGCGCAGTCTTGAATGCAAGTCAACATCGGCACACCAAATCCTGTTTTAATACGGGTTGAGCAAACCGAACCACCACCAATGCCTGCTTTAATAATATCGGCACCGCATGAAGCTAAATAATCCGCACCAGCATAAGTGGCGACATTGCCCGCCATAATGCAATGATCGGGTAAGATTTTACGCAGCTGCTTTAACGTTTTACCAACATATTTGGCATGCGCATGCGCCACATCCACGCAAAAATAGAGAGCCCCCGCATCACGTAACGCTGCTGCGCGTTCCAATTCCGTTTGGTTGCAACCAACTGAAACAAAGGCTTTTCCTTGGCATGCCTTAAATTCTTTCACGTTGTCTTCGATACTCATAAACCGATGCAACACGCCCATGCCGCCTTTATCCGACATAAAGTTTGCCATTTTCGATTCGGTCACTTTATCCATGTTGGAACTTAACACAGGCAAATCCAATGATAATTTGCCTAAACGGTCAGTCATGGAGATATCAACTTCCCGACGGGATTCGTGATGATTATAGGATGGGATCAAAAGAACATCATCGTAGGTAATCGCTTGTAGCTGCATATAGGGCCTCTGAGTCTAATAAAAAAGGGCCTGCTTTCAGGCCCAGCTAATTATAATTGCTCTGCTGCATAATAGGCAAGTCTTGATCGCTCCCCTCGCATTAATGTCATATGTGCACTATGCTCCCATTCTTTAAACCGATCCACCGCATAAGTTAAACCCGAGGTCGTTTCACTTAAATAGGGCGTGTCAATTTGCTTGATGTCGCCTAAGCAAATGATTTTAGACCCAGGCCCTGCTCGGGTAATCAATGTCTTTATTTGCTTAGAAGTAAGGTTTTGAGCTTCATCGATGATAATATAGCGATTTAAAAATGTTCGCCCCCGCATAAAATTCAATGAGCGAATCTTTATTTTATTTTGCAGCAAATCCGCCGTCGCTTCCCGGCCAAAACGGCCGCCTTCTTGAGATGCGTGCAGCACTTCTAAATTATCCATTAGGGCACCCATCCAAGGGGTCATCTTCTCTTCTTCGGTGCCCGGCAAAAAGCCGATGTCTTCCCCAACTGGAATCGTTACCCTTGTCATCACAATCTCGTTATAAAGCTGCTTATCCATCACTTGGCTCAATCCAGCCGCAACGGTTAACAAGGTTTTGCCAGTTCCAGCTTGCCCTTGCAAAGACACAAAATCAATATCTGGGTCAAGCAACAAGTTCAGAGCAAAGTTCTGCTCTGTGTTTCTCGCTTTGATTCCCCAAACACTTTGATTGCTAGACATATAATCGCGGGCAACGGAAACAATAGCTTTTGTGCCTTCTCGCTTTCTGACAATCCCTTGAAACTCTTCATCTTGGGTGATCAAACAATCATTGACATACCAATTTTGCGTTATTTCGCCTTCGAATTGATAATAGGAATTGCCACTATCTTGCCAAACCTGCATGTTTTTAGGCTGACTATCCCAAAAATTATTATCTAGCATATGTAAACCACGATGAAGCAGGCTGACATCATCTAGCACTTTATCGTTATAGTAATCTTCCGCTTGGATACCTAAAATACCCGCTTTAATGCGCAAATTAATGTCTTTTGAAACAATGATGACCTGGTGATCCGGCCATTTCTTTTTAAGGCCTAAGGTGGTTGCTAAAATGGTGTTATCGGCTTTATTACCTGGCAAAGAAGGGATGGTCGTGCCATGGAATTCATCTGTCTGGAAATATAATCGGCCCGTTTTTTCCTGTTGTGCAAGATAATTCGGGATTGGCAATCCATTCACGACTTGTTCATGGGTTGCTTTTGCCATCATTTCCACAATCATCCGGTTGGTTTGCCGAACGTTTCTTGCCACCTCCGAGAGACCCATTTTGTGGCTATCAAGCTCTTCTAAAACCACCATTGGCAAATAGATGTCATTATCCTCAAACCGATATATTGCGGTCGGATCATGCATGAGAATATTCGTATCCAATACAAATAGCTTTCTTTTGGCCATCCGTTGCCTCTCCTATATTAGAACAATCAAAAATAGCAGCGTTCTTTTGTCTTAGACTAATGGCTGCCCAAATTTAACCGCCTGACCTACGGTCAATTGTTTTGCCCATTGCGCTGCTTGCACATCGGCAAACAGCAATATAACCGTGGATCCCATTTGAAAATGTCCCATTTCACCCCCTTGTGGTAAAGAGGGTTGAGCAAAATCTTGGTTGCGATAATCAATGCGCTCCAAAATTTTCTTGCGCGGAAGAACCCCACCCCAACTCGTAGCCATGCTGCCAACGACGGTCGCACCTACCATGATAGAAGCCATTAAACCTAGGTGGGTGTCAAATAGGCAAATTAACCGCTCATTGCGGGCGAATAAGTTAGGTATAACACGGGTTGTAGCTGGCTGTACAGAAAATAGTTTCCCCGGGACGTAGGTCGTTTGCAAAAGCGTGCCAGCCACGGGCATATGCACGCGATGATAATCTTTAGGCGATAAATAAAGGGTTGCAAAAGCACCATTTTTTAAGGCCTCGTAGGCGTTTAAATCACCGGCTAGCAAGGACTCCAAGCGATAGTGTCGCCCCTTGGCTTGGATAAGTTGACCTGATTCGATGCGTCCAAATTGGGCTAAATAACCATCCACAGGGCTGATTATGATAGAATCAGCAATAGGCCTGGCGTCGGTTTTTAAATGTCGGGTGAAAAAATCATTAAAGGTATCGTACTCATTTGCGTCTGTGCGAAGTGCCTCCGCCATATTTACCCCATAGATTCGGATAAAAATTCGGATGAAGGCATTCTTAAACCACGTGGTTTTGATGTTTGCAAAAAAACCCAAAAGCCGCGTGAGCGTTTGTTTGGGTGTTAAATAATGAAAAAAAGCTTTTACGTAATCCAATAACATTGACGCCAAGTTTCTGTTAAATCGTTATCTGGTACCTGCAAATATACCTGAATTCAAGCTCGCAGACAATTACCACCACGATGATTTCCCAGAGTACTTAGTGACCGCCTGGAGTGCCAAGTTATCCTCTTGTTCTTTGCAGCTTTGCTCCATCTTTTTAGCCCCTGGCTGAAGATTTTCCAGCACTTCTTGCCCATGCAATTTAAATTTTAGAATGTCTAACTCAGGATTCGCCTTTATCACTTCTGGCCAAATTTGCATAAATAATTTATAGGCGAGTGACTTCTCCGATTGACCACTGGTTATAATGACCTTCGAAAAAATATATTTATAGGATTTACCCTCGGCAACCATCTTAGTAATTTCAGTGGAACTATCATGAAACCAACTTGCGCCGACTGAGCGGTTTTCGTTATAGGCTGAAACTGCAGAACTTAATTTTTTCTCGAATACAAGGGCTTCTGGACTAGTTTTTCCAGATTTTTGCTTCAAGTCCCATTGTTTATCGAGCCATTCATACACTGCCAGTTCAAATTTAGGGAAAGTTGTATCATGGTATGGGTGGCTTAAATTGATGTCCGATTTAACAAATTTATCCAATTTTTGGATATAGAGTGCATCGTTAAAATAAGCGTCCTTCAATTCTTCTAGCTTTGGCTGAATAGCGGAATGATTGAGTTTACGCAGAATTAAATTAAATAAATGCATGTTTAATGAGGTTGAAACTAACGATGATCCACATTCCCACCCGCCCCAACTAAATATACAGGCAAGTTGGTTTGCTCCACTTTCTGCACTGAGTTGAATATACTCTTTGACAGGTTGTGAGCGATTTTTTGTGCTACCGTAAAGTTCTATGGCTTCTTTGACGAGCTGATGAAGCTGCGACTTATTATTATTGGCCCACTTAAACATCACTTGAATGACATCTTGGATAACAGTTGGATCATTGTAGGGTAACAATGTTGCTTCTGGGTGCCCATTTTTATCTTGGCAATCAATGGGCTTATCGCCACCAATGAGCTGCAAATTAATATGTTGACTTAAATTCACATCAACCGTTGTTTCATTCATCAACCGTAACAAGGCACGCAAATTTTCAATCGTCTCAGTCCCTTCTCCCAATTTTTCTAGTAAAGGGATGAGTGATTTACCCGCTGATTCTAATTGTTTGACAAGTTTTGTATTATCCTCAACCGTCAGTTTTGGCGTCAGCACTTCGAAGTATGACTCAATTTCCTTGATAAGCTCGGGAATAACTTTATGACAGGTTTCAAACGCTGGACGTAATGGGCTATTGGCATCGCACATTATTTTGATTTCTTTAATCGAACTCACCGACAAAGAGGGGAATAAATCCATCGCACGTGTCACTTTGCCACTTGTTTCACTGATATCAGAAAATAGGGGGCTTTTAGCGCTTTCTTCAACCGATACTGAGACCAGCTTTCCTAAATTTTGGTAAAATTTAAATGCTCTTAACCGGATATCATTAAATTGCGGCCAATATGAATCCCGCCATATTTGGTGATATTTTTGCTCGATTTCAGTCAGATTAAATGCCCCAGGCAAATCCTCTTTTTCAAGCTGTAAATTGATTTGTTTCGCAAATTCAACGACCTTCTTATAAGCCGATGGGCGTCTTCTTAAGAAATCCTTAAACGCAGGATCATTTGTTTTCTCATCACCACGATAAAAAACCGTTGCCAAATAAAACTCATCGAAGTTAGTCTGGGCATGATCCAGCACTTCCTCAATGAACTTTCCATCTGTATTTTCTGAAAAATACTGTTTTAATCGAAGTCGTGTCGCATTGGGTTGAAATAACAATAATTGTCTTAAAATCGCCTCAAATTTTTGTAGTTTAAAACTTGTCGGCTCTCCAGTTTTATGGAGAATTTTAGTATCGGGTAATGTTTGAAATGATGACACATTTTTACTTTCTTTATATCCAAGCACCCCAGTTTTCGTCGGCCAATAGTAGGGGCCATCGGTTAAGTTGGGGAAATAGGTGACGTCGGATTTTGTAAAGCGCATATTTTTATCAGCAACTTCACGCCAGTTCCCATCCACCCAGCGGTACCCTTTTATTTCCCCTGTCTTGGGATAATTGGACATATCAAAATCGATGCGGACATATCGCGGATTAATATAGTGATGAAGCTCATCAATGCCGTCATAGCAAAATAGAATTTGCGCTGGATGTAAATCGTCTTCTTTTTGAGCCCAAGATGTGACCAAAAGTTGCGTCATGTTAAGCTGAATCATGGTTTCAGCAGAGGGATTTCGATAGTGGTTTAATAACGAATCTGATTCCGATTCGCCTGCAAAAAGCAGCGGTTTTGCATTAGGGGCTGCTACGGAGAAAGTGCCTGCGATATCGCCATTTTCGTAAAATACCAACCGTTCTTCTGCCGCATCATTACCCATATAAAGGCGATACATCAGACTGTTTGCAACGGACCATTTGGCAAGGGAAGCAGGGTAGTAAGTCTTGTCAGATACGGGCTTAAAAAATCCTTTCAGACCACTGTCTTTTAAGGTTGCTTGACTAACCCCATGGGAATTAGGTCCCAGCCCTACTGAACCTGCTAAGGTCAAGTTGTTAAAGTTAATCCCTCGAGGAGGTAGTGATTCTGGCATGGCACGTCCTTATACAATCTAAATCCAGCAGGAATATCATATTAAGCAGAAAATAGCCTTAAATTCAATAGCTGTTGCAAGGTTTTAACCATTACGCTATAGAAAAGACAGATCTGCCATGAAATGACACACAATTAGTCGAAGCCTTAGGAGAACACGTCCCTGACAAGACTCCCGATAATCATCATTTAATCCTATGGGCTAAACACATTGGTAGCCACATCCGTGCAATAGACATTTTTTACTGCTCAATCTTTGTGAGCTTTGTGAAGCAATCCAGTTCTGTCTCTGGACATACATCCGCTCTGCTTCACTGCGTTCATAACGACGCCTTATTTTAAAAAATGTGCTGCTCAAAGCTTTCCCATTTAAAATTTATATAACATAAAGCATGCTCAGTTTCTACTATCTTTGATCTTAATTCCGTTTGTTGAGACAAAAAATAATAAGGTCTATCGTAATTTTCTTCTATGTCTTAATCCTTGGTTTCCTGGAACCTCCGCATTCGCGGAGGGCGACGTAATTATCACGGACCGTGTCGCAGTTCTTCTCAATACAATGGCATGACAAGGTTAATTTAAAACCATGTTCTTTGGGATTTCGCTTGCCTCCTCTCCCTTTACTTTCTCAGCATAGTTTAAATACGGTGAGCCGCCTTTTTCAAAAAAGGCCGTTTCCTTTAATTCAGGCACAACGTGCAATCCACATGGCGGTGCGGGGATGGGCTGCCTCTCTTTTATACGACCTGATTCTTGCTCTTTAATGGTTAACTCATCCTTTGCTGATAAGGGGATTTCTTTGGTGTTGTAAAACGGTAACACCCGAAGCTTAAATAAAATATAAAGTAGCTGAAGTTTGCCACTGACCTCTTTGTAACCCCATGATTTAGGATGTTGTTGTAATTGATCAAAATCATCAGGTCCTATCATGCGAATTTTTTTTAAATCACCCCGCACCCATATTTTTTTATTGTGGTAGAGAAACATGGGTTCGGGCTGGCGATAATTATAATCAACATCCGGGAGATAACTTAAAGCACCATAACTTTCCGGATCAGGCCTTTGTTGACCGTCAAGCACAGCCTCCAAATCCGCCACCGATGCCTGCAAACTTTCGATACAGGCTTGTTTGTTATAAGCGTTTTTGCATTGGTCAAATGTGCCATCGCCAAACGCATCCACCGGCGCATCTTTTTCATTGGGAGTTGGATCATACGGTTTTTTGGTATAAACACTTATTCGATTTAATTCATTGTGCATGGTATTTACAGCAATCCCCCCTAAAAAACCAAATTTTTCAGGGAATTCCACCCGCAAATCACCAACTAACGACATATGTCCTGCAGCAAAATGATCCGAGAGGTAATGAGCGGTGTACATTTCAATTTCAAAGCTCATCGCATGGTAACGATGGGCAAACGCTTGCAGCAATTCGGGCGTAAGCTGGTTATGGTCAACAAGGTGATTGACAGTTTTTAAATAAAAAGGATTATCTGAACGAAATGAAGGTTCTTGTGCTAGCTTTTTAAGCTGATAAGCGGTTTGCGCATAATCCAATGCCATGGTATGACCGATGGTATAAACGCGGACAGACCAAGGGGTAAAATGGGTTTGATTTTTATCGAGCTTCTTATCGTAATGCTTCACTCGAAAATAATACATGACTTGCTGGATTAAATCATTGACTGATTTAACCGGAAAATAACTGGCACTGGCAATTTTAAAAACGGTATCGACTGATGAACGTTTCCGCTTTGGGTTGGCTAAATCATGTAAAGCGTCAAGCAGTGCCTTTTCTTCGCCATCGGACACTTCTCTTCGTATTAACTCTTTACCTAAATCTTCGACGGAACTGTATTTTTGACAGGATTCCAGCTGAAGCTTCACGTTCCAATCGGGATCGGTGAAATAGTCCGGCATCGCCACAATTTCACCTAAAGTGAGCTTTAACGTATCAAGCGGTTGCGGGATGCCGTTAATTAGAGACATCATGGTAAGGCTTGTCTTGTTTTCGTTTAGGGCGAGGTAAGGGTTATCTCTGAGTTTTACAGTAATCGCATCACCGATGTCCCTGTGTTCATTTGTGTCCATTTTTAATCCTTAAAATGGTTAATACTCTCATTGTTTAAGAAATATTAAAGAAAGGCAACTTAATTTATGATTTATTAACAGGCTGTCAAAATTTTAACTAAATATTGATTAAAATAGCAGAATCAATCATGATAGTTAACCCGCTTAGGCGTATGATTTTGATAAACAAATTTTACAAATAATGTTCTTTGTGTGCAAATTGCACTTTACTTAAAAACCTCAATTCGCTAAAATAAACCTTTTATAAATTGATACTAACCTGTGGCAAATACCCTATTTTATACTCTTGCCAGCCTATTTACAGGAATTTATGCTGTCAAAATGTTTTGGCAATGGTTACATACCCCAAAACAAAAACTCAGCATCCTTGAAAAGCTGAAATTAATTGTGAGTGGCATCATTGCATTCGCTGCGGATACGTTTGGCGTGGGAAGCTTTGTTATTAATGTTGCTTTGGCAAAAGTATTTCGAACATTTCCCGATCAACAATTGCCCGCCATCGTAAACGGTGTGCAAGTTATTCCAGGTTTCATCCTGTCTTTATTTTATGTACAGTATATTCATGTCGATATCTTAACTTTAGTGACGCTTGTCACTGCAACCTGTTTGGGTGCCATTATTGGCTCGTTATATATTACCAAACTCTCCACTCAGACAATTCGCTTGCTCATGGTGATTGGGTACCTTTTAATCATTGCTACCTTAATCTGTCATCATAACCATTGGTCTCCGGATGAAGGAGAGACTGGGCTTTTAAGGGGCAACCAATTATTGCTTGGTTTTGCAGCAATGTTTGTGTGTGGCGCACTAACGGTCAGTGGCGTTGGCTTATTTATCAGTGTCCAGGCAGCGTTATTTATGTTGAACATGTCCGTCATGGTTGTTTTTCCAATTATGGCCATCGCAGGCGCCATCCAGCAGCCATTATCTTCCTGGGTCTTTTTGCATAATCGCAAAGTCCCTTTGCAAAAAGCCATGTGGATTATGATCCCCGGATGCTTAACGGTAATTGCCTTACAACCTTATATGTTCTCCATTATTGTTGATTGGTTGCATAAGGCACTTCTAGGTATTCTTGTGTTTAATGTTATTGCCATTGGCGGCAACTTTATTAAAGATCTGCGCCAACGCCAGCCGCTATCTAAGAGTTTAAAAGCCCTAACCTAAAGAACACCCCTAATTTAAGCTGACTCTTCTACACCAATATAGAATTTACGGGGAAATGTCAGATTTAAACGGCTATGGGTGCCTTGATGGCAGGGTGGCATTGATAATTTTCAATGACAAAATCGTCAAAGCAATAGGAAAACAAATCCGCCGGTTTTCGCATCATTTTTAACGTGGGCAAAGGATATGGCTCTCGTGTAATTTGCGTTCTTGCTTGCTCGAGGTGGTTTAAATATAAATGGCAGTCGCCACCAGTCCAAATAAATTCACCCACCTCTAAATCCGTTTGCTGAGCGATCATGTGGGTAAGCAACGAATAAGAAGCGATATTAAAGGGAACCCCTAAGAAGACATCCGCGGATCGCTGATACAATTGACAAGATAACTGACCATCTGCAACATAAAATTGGAAAAGTGCATGGCAAGGCATTAACGCCATCTCATCTAATTGTCCCACATTCCAGGCGCTAACAATTAGACGACGAGAGTCCGGGTTTGTACGCAGTGCATGCATGAGTTGCGAAAGCTGATCGATGCTGCTGCCGTCAGGCTTTGGCCAACTCCGCCATTGTTTACCATAGACAGGTCCTAAATCGCCACGCTCATCTGCCCATTCATCCCAAATGGATACCCCATTTTCATTGAGATAGCCAATATTAGTATCACCGTTTAAAAACCACAATAATTCATGAATAATACTACGCAGATGACATTTTTTTGTGGTCACTAAGGGAAACCCGTTTTGTAAATTAAATCGCATCTGGTGCCCAAAAACCGATAATGTACCTGTTCCTGTGCGATCCGATTTTTCAGTCCCTTCATCGAGTATGCGGTGGATTAATTGATGATAGGTCTTCATGATGATTTTCTCCAAAAGAAATAGATAGCCCCAGCCAAAAATAGCGGTATCGATAATAGCTGCCCCATCGTTAACCAACCAAAGGCAATATAGCCAAGAAACGCATCCGGTTCACGGAAAAATTCAACAAAAAAGCGGAATGTGGCATATAACATGGCGAATACGGCAGCGACATTTCCGGGACGCCTTGGCTTAGAGGAATACCACCACAGGAGGATGAATAACAACACCCCTTCTAAAAGGAATTCATATAATTGGGAAGGGTGACGCGGCAATTGATCGATTTTTGGAAAAACCATCCCCCAAGGCATATCGGTAGGACACCCCCATAATTCACCATTGATGAAATTACCCATCCGACCACAGGCGATGCCTAGCGGAACGACTGGCGCAACGAAATCCAACACTTCCAAAAACGAGCGATGGAATTTTTTGCCAAAAAGATAGATAGCAATTAATACGCCGATCAGCCCCCCATGAAACGACATGCCACCTTGCCAGATTTTAAAAACGTCCAAGGGATTATGTAAAAATTGCTCCGGCTGGTAAAACAAGACATACCCAAGCCTCCCACCGACCACAACGCCCAGCGCAACATAAAACACCAAATCGCCAATATCTTCGTTTGACCACTTTTTTTCAGGTTTATTAGCACGCAAGATAAGTAATCCCCAACCCAAAAGAAACGCCAGCAAATACATCAAACCATACCAATGAATTTGAAGGGGGCCAATTGAAAATGCGACGGGGTTAAATGAGGGATGAGTTAGCACGGGTGCTCCTAGTCAATGATTAAATCGATGGCTGTCAGAATTAAAATGAGTGTAAACGCCACCTTTAATTTATGCATCGGCAAATTATAACTAATTTTGGCACCAATCGGCGCAAAATACATGCTGGGGAAGGCAACCAATAATACAGCCGGCCAATAGACATACCCCGTTGCATAAGAAGGCAAGTCGGGTAAATGATAGCTGGTAACAATAAAGGCACTAGCCCCCACAATAGAAACAGTCATGGTACACAGTGCTGAAATCGCTGCAATTTTTCGAGCATTGACACCGCACCAGTTTAAATAAGGAATCACCACGACGCCTCCGCCAACCCCCAATAAACCTGACTTAAATCCGATTAAACTGCTAACAGAAGAATTAAACCACCAAGACGGGCGCTTACGCGATCGTTTTACTTTAAAGTTAATCGCCATTTCAAAGGCTACCACCAATAAAAATAGGCCGAGGATAATTCGTAACACATCGGTGGGAACATAACTGGCAAACGTTACACCTAAAACGGTTCCAATGACAATGCCAAGGATCATGGAGTTGAATCTTGGCCATAGCACCTGCTCTTGGCGTGTATAAGCCCGTACTGTCGACTGAGAGGTAAAAATCATAATTGCCAAAGATGTTGCCGCAGCCATATGCATTGCCATGCCTGCTGGCACAAAATCATGGTGACTGAATATATAAGCTAACGCAGGCACCACAACAACGCCACCACCAATGCCAAATAACCCCGAAACGAGGCCAGCAAATGCACCTGCAATCGCATAAATGGTGCCGTGTGTCACCATGTCATTGAAAATAATCACTATGATTTCCCCGCCCGGATCAGTCCACCCAATCCTGCTTCAACTAAAGCATTTTGTAGGTATTGATGAATATCTTTGTGGTGTTCCATGTTCAGCACATCATCTAATATTTTTCTAGTCTGGTGAATGGCAAAATTTCGCACAACCCATTTTACTCTTGGTAAACTTGCTGAGTTCATACTCAGACTATCAAATCCCATGGCTAGCAATAATATCACAGCACAGGGATCGGATGCCATTTCCCCACATATACTCACTTCAACGCCGGCTGCGTGGCTTTGCTCAACAATACGTAATAATGTTTGAATAGCTGCGGGGTGAAATGGACTAAGCAAGGATGCGACTCTGGCGTTATTACGATCAACAGCTAACAAATATTGTAATAAGTCATTACTCCCCACCGAAATATAATCACAGCGACGACCAAGCTCTTTGGCCAACACCGCTGCGGCGGGAACTTCTATCATTGCCCCGATTTTCGGTCGCTGAAGATTATATCCTTCTTCCACGAGCTCCGAGAAGGCTTGATCAAGCAAATATTTAGCCTCATCCACTTCGCTTAAGGAGGATATCATGGGCAAGAGGATACGTAGGTTATTTAACTCTTCACTCGCCCTTAACATGGCGCGAATCTGAACGAGGAAAAACTCAGGATGGTCAAGGGTTACACGGATACCTCGCCAACCCAAAAAGGGATTGTCTTCTTCGATGGGAAAGTAAGGCAATGTTTTATCACCACCAATATCCAAGGTGCGCATGGTGACAGGTCTTGGTGAAAAAGCTTTCAAAATCTGGCGATAAATAATGGTTTGCTCATCTTCCGAGGGGAATCGATCTTTATTCATAAAAGGAACTTCTGATCGATATAAGCCAACGCCCTCCGCCCCCACACTCATGGATAAACCCGCATCCATCGCAAGCCCCGTGTTCACCATCAAAGAAATTCGGTAACCATCAGTTGTTTCAGCCGGTTCATCGCGTAATGCACCCAAGCTTTGATTTAATTCATGCTCTTCTTTTGCAAGCTTGCTAAATTCGTTATACAGGGTCCGCGAAGGCGATAAAAAGACCTGCCCCGCATAACCATCAACGATCACTGTCTGTCCCGTTAACCCATCTAACTGTAGCCCTCTAACGCCCATGACACTAGGAACACCCAAGGCCCTAGCTAAAATGGCCACATGGGAGTTATAAGACCCTTTTGAAGAAACAATGCCAGCCAGGACACCTTCGGGGACTTCAGCCAGAACGGAAGCGGGAATTTCATCCCCGACCAAAATGGTTTTTTCCGGATATTCACACTCTTCTTTTTGGCTAGATTGTAGATGGGCTAATACTCGGCGACCCAGATCGCGAAAATCGCTGGCTCGTTCTCGAAGATAGGCATCTTCCATGCTTTCAAACTGTTGAATGTGCTTTTTGACTACCTGAGATAAGGCTGCTTGAGCACTTAGATTATCCTGTTGTATCACCTCGATAACTTCTTGCCCCAGGCTATCTTCATGAAGAATTCGCAAGTAAACATCAAATAAGGCGCGCTCATCTTCGGCAACTTTATCATGCATTTGCTGACCAAGTTTTTCCATGTCCTCGCGAGCATGCTTTAATGCTTCTAATAACTGCGCACATTCATCATCAATGTCTTCAGCCTCCCGGTAAGGAATAGCATCCAAATCCGCGGGAGGATAAATAACAAATGCTTCACCAATAGCCACGCCGGTGACCGCGGCATCTCCCTGCAATCGATTCGTTTTAAATGCGCTTTTTTTCTTTTTAGTTTTGTTGATTTCTGTCATCTCTGACAGCTCGCCTGTTGCTTCTGCATGGGCAATAATGCCTCCCAATTGGGCAGCCAGGGTGATTAAGAAAGCCTCTTCCGTGCCATCAAAATAATTAATGGACTCTTGTTGAACACAAATGACACCATAAAGTCGGCGATGCTGAATGATGGGAACACCCAAAAATCCATGCAGTCTGTCTTCATTAACCATAGGGGAGTAATGAAACTCGGAATGCACATGGGCGTTATCAATATTGATGGGCTCTTCTCGGCGACCGACTAATCCGATAAGCCCTTCATCCAGTGGGATGCGAACAATCGACTTTTCATCTTTAACCAAACCTTCCGACGCTAACAACACGTAGTCAGAGTTTTTTTGATCGAGCAAAAACACGGCGACAGCATCTGCATCAATGGCTTTTTTGACACGCTGCACCAACGTAATAAGGGCTTGAGCAAGGTCAGCTGCAGTAGTGACATCTTGGACTATTTTTTTTAAGACCTTAAGCATTAATTGTTTTTACTACCTCGCTTTTTGGGGATGCCTTTGTGGGGTTTTCGCTTGTTTACAAACCGATGCAATTCTTTCATTGCTTGGGCATATACCTGGCGCTTAAAAAAAATCACATGTTCTGGTGGCTCTTCAAAATCAACCCATCGCCAACTATCAAATTCGGGCGAATCACTTAAATCGAGCCGCAATTTTTGTTCACTCGCTATGAGGCGCAGCAAAAACCATTTTTGCTTTTGGCCAATCACTAATGGCGAGGAACCATGACGCAAATATTGCTTGGGCAACCGGTATTTCAACCAGCGCTTCGTGCTGCCGAGCACTTCGACGTCGTCTTTTTCTAGACCAACTTCTTCTTTTAATTCTCGGTACATCGCTTGCAGTGCTGTTTCACCTTTAGCCAACCCACCTTGAGGAAATTGCCATGCATCATGGCCTTGCCGCCTTCCCCAAAAAACACGATTTGCATCATTGACCAAAATAATCCCAACATTCAAACGATAACCTGCTTTATCTACAACCATTGTCAGGCTTCTTATAATCAGAATATATTGATCTAATTTTTCCACAAATGACAAGGGTTTTGCAAATGTTATTTCGCGAAAAACCCTTGATAAATCGAAAGGATTTGACATTATCTATTAAAAAGTAAATGCCAAACAAAGGGATGTGTTAGTGTTGTATAATTTTAGGACTAATAAGGGCTTCGTTGTGTTTCGCTTTTTGAACCTGAAATTGTGCGTGACTTGCTATTGCTTCTATTATTTTATACTTTATTGCTTTCTACAGGACAAACAAATGGAGCTTTGGATCCAAGGCTCATTTAAGCCAGGGTTGGTGTTATGAGTTTGACAAAAAGGAACAATCAGCAAGTTATTCACCGAGGGTATACCCATTTCCATTTAATGTTACTTTTAATTATGGGGTTGATGCTTTCTTGTGCTTTTGGTGAAACATCACATGGTGGTTCAAGAAGCAAGCCACCACCGACATTTGGCTTTTCCACTTCCCCCAACGATGTCAATCAAATGCTATCCTCGCTAGAAAGAGAAAATGAAAGCTTGATACCCAGTACGCTATTGACTCCCTTTTTTAAACAGTTAGAGCATGACATTGAAATGAACACCAAAAAAACAGGCCTCAATTTTGGTGTCGAATATATCCCGCTGACCCAGCACTCTCATTTTGGCATGCCCCACGAAAATGCGGGCGGGGCTGAATTGGAAGTGTTTGGGCGTTATCATCCCATGGGGCATGATGTGATGGATACAACCATTGGTTTTAAATTAGAACAAGAAAACCGTATCGCCAAAATTCCACCGGGTGAATTTTATCAACAATTAAATTCCATTATCGCAACCACTTCCGGATTTGAAAAATTAAAAGCCGCGCTCACAGAACTATGGTATGAACAAGTAATCATTAAAGATCGTTTAATTATGCGGGCTGGTAAGATTAATATCACGTCGGTTATGAATAACTATGGCTTTGAGAGTCGAAAATTCTATTTTCTAAGTGATGTGTTTACCAGCTACCCAGCCACCGATGAACCAAGACGATCGTTGGGAGCAATCGTGGCTGTGAAACTCATGCCTCATATTTATGTTTCAGGTGCGGTGGGCGATGCGAATGGTGAAAAAGAAACCTCGGGATTTAATACCATTGGCAAAGGGCAATTGTTTAGTGCAATTGAACTGGGTTATCGCCATATTATTTCGAGCCCATCCTCGGATAATTATCACATTTTTATTTGGCACACAGCAGCAAGGCCTCAAAGAGGTCTACCCAGTGAAAGTGGCTATTCCCTTGTTTTGCAAAAAAACTTTGCTTTTCGATTCATTCCTTTCACTAAATTTGATAGAAACCAAGGCAAATCTCAAGCATTTAAACAGGTATGGATTGGTGGATTTGTTTATCATTACCCTTTCGGGGAAAAAGTCGGCCTACTCGGAGTTGGCGTTGGCCAAGCTAAATTAAACAAATTTGAATTAGAAGCAGAACCGGAAGAATTGTTTCAAGGAGGACATCAGACGATTGTTGAAGTATTTTATCGCATCCAATTCTCTCCTTACACTCAAATTACCCCCGATGTGCAATTGATAAAAACGATCACGACTGAACATCGACCATCGAAATGGGCGCCCGTTATAAGCCTTCGTGTTCGAACAGCGGTCTAAGTATCAATCACAGGAACTTATACCATTTCATTTTCCCATCTCCCCCTATCTGGGGAGATGGGAAAATGATCACGAGTAAATTGGCTCTTCAGTAAGTTATTGTCTATAAATTAAGATAAGTTAATGACGATTGTTCGTGCTAAGGACTGAAGATGTCGACCATGCAGGGGGCCACGTATATTGCTGAATTATTAGCAATTTTATTTATTTGGGTAATCGGTATCATCGTATTTATTATAGTTGCTGTATTTATTTATGATGTCCTACAACGAAAAAACGCTATTTTACATAATTATCCGGTAATAGGTCATTTTCGCGCCATATTTACCAAATTAGGCGAGTTTTTCCGACAATACTTTTTTGCCATGGATAGGGAGGAAAGGCCTTTCAACCGATCTGAACGAAATTGGGTCTATCATACCTGCAAGAATGAAGACAATACGTCAGCTTTCGGTTCCACTCGCAACCTCTTGGAGAAAGGCACACCTATTTTTGTAAACTGTCCATTCCCAACATTGGAAATTGAATCGGAGGAAATGACCGATATTACCATTGGTCCTTATTGTCGTTTTCCCTACATCACAAAATCATTATTCAATATTTCAGGCATGAGTTTTGGGGCCATTTCAAAGCCCGCTGTGTTGGCTTTATCGAAAGGCGCCAAAATGGCGGGCTGTTGGATGAATACTGGTGAAGGTGGTTTGTCGCCTTATCACTTAGAAGGGGGAGCGGATATCGTTTTTCAAATCGGGACGGCTAAATATGGTGTTCGCACCAACGATGGAAGCTTAGATGAAACCAAGTTAAAAGAGATTGCCCGCCATGAGCAAGTTAAAATGTTTGAGGTGAAGCTCAGCCAAGGTGCTAAACCCGGAAAAGGAGGAATATTACCTGGGATCAAAGTGACGGCAGAAATTGCTAAAATCCGAGGGATCCCTGAAGGTCAAGATTCCATATCGCCCAACCGGCATCCAGAAGTGGATAATGTAGGCCAACTACTCGATTTTATTGCAAAAATACGCCATATTGTCCAAAAACCCGTTGGGTTCAAAGTGGTGATTGGGGCATACGGGTGGCTAGAAAAATTGTGTGATGAAATCCATCGACGCGGGATTGAAAGTGCTCCCGATTTTATTACTGTCGACAGTGGCGATGGGGGAACAGGTGCAGCGCCTATGTCATTAATGGATAATGTGGGTTTGCCAATCAAAGAATCCCTGCCGATGGTGGTTGATATTTTAACGAAAAAAGGCCTCAAAGATAGGATTAAAATCATTGCCTCTGGAAAATTGATTACCCCAGCGGAGGTTGCTTGGGCATTA
Organism: Pseudomonadota bacterium; assembly: GCA_020051095.1. Lineage (GTDB taxonomy): Bacteria > Pseudomonadota > Gammaproteobacteria > Legionellales > Legionellaceae > JAFIFT01. The sequence goes on from JAGVJN010000042.1 coordinate 152,925, forward strand.
TGCGCTGGGGCTGATTTCATTACAAGTGCCAGAGGATTTATGTTTTCTCTTGGCTGCATTCAAGCCATGCGGTGTAATAAAAATACCTGTCCAACAGGCATTACAACACACAACCCAAGACTACAAAAAGGGCTTAATCCTGAAGACAAAGCTGTTCGTGTGATGAATTATGCCAAAAATATGGTTCACGAAGTTGAAATCATTGCTCATTCCTGCGGGGTTCATGAACCCCGATGTTTAAAGCGTTACCATGTCCGAATTGTTCAAAATAATGGTTTATCCATCCCTTTAAATGAACTATACCCGTGATCATTCAAAATGCGAGGATTTATGCGCCTTAATTTTTTGATCCTGCAAAACGTTAAAAAACTCGCAATGGCTCCTTCCCTTGTGTATTTTTTAACGTTTTGCAGGACGAAAAGGAAAAAGCAGAAAACTCGCATTTTGAATGATCACGGATATATATCCCGATATAAACGCTGAAAATTAGTCTATTGAGGCAATCTGGGTATATATCGTCGGGTCTTTTATGCCCGCCTGCTTAAACCCTTGCTTTCGATAATGACAGCTATCACATCGCCCGCAAGCAGCACCTTGCTTGTTTGCTTGATAGCAAGAAACAGTCAAACCATAATCAACACCAAGATTTATCCCCAATTTCACTGTTTCCGCTTTGGAAAGATGTTGTAGGGGGCTGTGAATGGTCACAGACTGGCCTTCCGTTCCCATTTTTGTTCCAAGAGTTGCCGTCTGCTGAAAGGATTTTATAAAGTCGGGGCGACAATCGGGATAGCCCGAATAATCCACAGAGCTAATGCCAATAAAGATATCTCTGGCATTTAGCGTCTCAGCCAATGCCGTTGCCATACTTAAAAAGATCAGGTTTCTTGCTGGCACATAGGTGACTGGGATGTGGTTCGTTTCCTGGTAGTCAGGCACGTTAATGGTATTGTCGGTTAATGCGGAACCACCAAATTTTGCCAAATCCATGTCGACGATATGATGTTGCTTTACCCCAAGATGGTGAGCAACGCGTTTGGCGGCATGTAATTCAACGGCATGGCGTTGGCCATAAGAAAAGCTTAATGCATGCACATCAAACCCTTGCTGTTTAGCAATCGCAACACAGGTTGCTGAATCGAGCCCACCAGACAATAAAACAACGGCGTTAATATTGCTCATAATACGATATTAATGATAAATAAGTGGTCATTATAATGGCATCATGGGTAGATAGCAATGTTGGTGCTCGTTTCTTCTTTTACAGGACTTCTAAATAACTTGCTTCCTGCTCCCTTCATCCCAGACATGGGTAGAAGGTGCCCAACGGGCGGGATGAGGGGTTGTTGAATCGAAGTTATTTAGAAGTCCTGTTTGTTTAAGCGCGCATTGCCTTACTAATTATTTGTCGTTTCAACCAGGGACTTTGATTCACCCAACTTAGGCCTTGAGAACGTATGATTTGCATCCCTGGCTGATTGGTATTAAAGAGATGCTTTAACGTTTGCAGCAAACAAATGACCGGCCATATCGCCGATTTTCGACGTCGTTGATATTCGCCAAGCAAACGAGGAGAAGTCAATCGATGTGGATTATCTTGGATTAATTCATGCCAACAACGCACATCCGCCAAACCCAAATTCAGGCCTAATCCCGCCATAGGGTGCACAGTATGGGCCGCATCACCCATTAACAACCAGTGTTTGCCGTGGTATTGCTTGACGTGACGCATGGTTAATGGGAACTGAATTGGATGGCTTAATAGTGACACCTTGCCTAATCGCGATTGAAAAGCTTGGGTTAATTCAACCCCCCAGGCGGCTTCATCTAATCCACTTAAACGCTTTGCTCGATGCGGATGACAAGACCATACGATGGCGCATTGATTCGCATCAGCGAGCGGCAAAAAAGCCAAAATACTGTCTTGTAAAAATATTTGTCTTGCGCACTGTTGGTGTGGCTTTTCGCAATGAACTGTCGCAATAAACGCTTGCTGATGGTAGGACCATTCATGCATCGGTACTTTCAAATGACTGCGCATGGGCGAGGTTGGGCCATCGGCAATCATCACTAACGATGCATTAATCGAGTCGTTATGGCTTAAATGGACAATGGCTTTATCTACCTGGTCTTCGATTGATTCAACCTTGACATTCTCGTGTAGGAAGATAGTTGGATAGGTTGCCAGCTGCTTGACTAGTGCTTGTTTTAAATCTGCTTCTGCAACAATATGACCTAATGCTGGCTGCCCTAAATCACGGCAATCAAACTGAATATCTGCTTTGCTACTCCCATCCCATACATCCATCGTTAAATAGGGTGCTGCTTTTTGTTTGGGCCAAGCATTCAAATCAGTCAGTAACGAATGCGACGTTGCATTCAAAGCATAGACTCTCGCCGGATCGGACATGGGTTTCTTTTTAATAGGTTTTCCATCAATCAGATTAATCGCATAACCTTCTTTTGCAAGCGATAACGCGGCAGACAACCCTACCACGCCCGCACCGATGACACAAAGTGCATCAGACATGACTGACTCCTTGCTTGATGGGGATACCACAGGCTAAATCCGGTGTAAACCCAGCAAACCCTCGCGCATAGTGCGATAATTGTTGTTTTAATAGCTGGCTATTATCAAATGCTAATAACCCTAATCCTCTTGCCAAGTTAACCCCCGGTATTGAATAGCGAAATAGATCAATTAATCCATTAGTAAAGCGAACAATTGCCGTTCTATCGGATTCTCGCTTTTGACGATATATGTCTAACATGCCAATTGACAAACCTTGCTGACACACGAGTTGAGCTAACGTCGCCACGTCACGCAACGCAAGATTAAAGCCCTGCCCAGCAACAGGATGGAGTGTTTGTGCGGCATTACCCACTAATGCAATTGGCCATTTAACAGGGTTCTCAGTAATCACTTGCTGCAATGGAATGACCACTCGCTTTCCTGCAGCTTGTAGCCGCCCTAATCGATATCCAAAGGCCTGTTGCAATTGCGATAAAAATTCTTTTTCGTTAAGGGCAGCTAGTTTAACTGCTTTGAGAGGGGCCATTGCCCAGACCATTGCACATCGTTGTGCGCTTAATGGCAACATGGCTAAGGGCCCTTCTTGAGTAAACCGTTCAAATGCTTGACATTGATGATCGCGATTCAATTGGATATTGGTGATAACAGCTGATTGGCCATAGTCGCGTTGTGTTTGTTGAAACTGTCCCGCCTTTCGAACCGCTGACTGCATCCCATCTGCAGCAACGATGAATTTTGTTTCGATGATTTTTTGCTTGCCCTTATGAAGACAAATAACTTTCTGTTTTTCAGCATCATACGATTGAAATTGGGTTTGGGTGAGCACGTTTTTCTCAGGCAACCATTGCTGTAATAAGTGGCTAAGATGAGGCATTTCAACCAAATAACCCAATGGTTCATCCCCTTGAATCGTTGCACGGCCAAAATGCTTTTGTTGGGAAACATGAATCGCCCAAATCGGGGTGGCCAATGGTTTAACAGAATCCCATAGGCCTAACTGGTCCAAGATATTAATGCTAGCGGGGGCTAAGGCGATAGAACGGCTATTTAAATCCAATGCTAAATTATCAGCAAAGGAATTTGCTTCTAATAATAAGCAGCGATAGCCGCTTGTTTTGAGCGCATGAATTAACGTTGCTCCCGTTAATCCACCGCCGACAATGAGTATATCCGTTTGCCAATCAGCCACGCATTAATGCCTCAATCTCTTCGACTTCCACTGGAAGCTCAGCTGTCAGGTTAAGATGACCTGTCTCAGTCACTAAAATGTCATCTTCAATCCGAACGCCAATGCCCCGCCACCTATCATCGACATCGTCCAATTCAGGATGCACGTATAACCCTGGTTCAACGGTAAGGACCATACCCGATTGTAATGGCCGCCATTGATTATCGCGTTTATAAGCCCCACAATCATGCACATCAATGCCAAGCCAATGACCCGAATTGTGCATATAATATTTTCGGTAAGCTTGCGTTGTTATCAAAGACTCCACCGATCCGGTCAGTAAGCCTAATGAAACCAACCCTTCCGTTAAAATTTGCACCATCGTTTGTTGAATTTCATGCCATAAAACCCCTGGACGTATCAACGCCACGCCCGCTTTTTGAGCTTTCAAAACCCATTCATAGATAGCCTTTTGCTCGGGTGAGAACTTACCGCTTGCAGGAAATGTTCGGGTGATATCAGCGGCATAATTCTGATATTCTCCCCCCGCATCAATCAAAACCAACCCTTTTTTGTCAATGGATTGATTATTACTGCCATAGTGCAAAACCGTTGCATTTTCACCACTGCCAACAATTGGCTCATAGGCAGGATATCGACACCCTTGGCGGGTGAACTCATAGATTAAAACGGCTTCTAGTTCACATTCATTTTCTGCTTTAGGACAATGGCGCATCGCCTGTTTGTGGGCAGCAACCGAAATAGCCGCTGCCTGTTTCATCAGCGCTATTTCTGCTTTTGATTTAAACAATCGCATCTCGCTGACGATAGGCGAAATTTCTAACATGCCTTGCGGAGCAGTGACGCCTTTTCGATACAGTTTTTTCACCTGTTCCCAACCACTGATGACGGCATTATCCCAGCGTGGATATTGTCTTAAGTGGTAATAAATCATTGTCTTATCCGCTAATAGTTCAGGGATCCGTTCTTCAAACGTCTCTATCGGATAGGCAAAATCGACCAATAATTTTTTTGGGGCTTCTTCTTGGCCTAGACGTCGACCTGTCCACTGCTCGCTGGCCAAATCTCGGCTTCGGTTGAATAAAATGCTGACGGGTTTTTCCGTTGCCATGATTATCAGCAACGCATCTGGTTCTTCAAAACCCGTTAAATAATAAAAATCCGATTGTTGTCGAAATCGATAATGGCTATCGCCACTGCGTAGGACTTCTGATGCGCCAGGAATGATAGCTATGCTGTTGGGTGACATTCCCTGTGCGAATCTTTCCCGTCTTTGGCGATATTCTTCTACAGTGATCATAGGGCTCCTTCCAACGATGTGTCGATCAAGTACGGTAGGCGCTTGTTGACACACTGTCAAGTTATTGTTAATTAATTTGTTTGACTTGGGACGCGATCAACGCGTCCACCTATTCAATAGATTAGTGGACAACGTCATCTTGCTGCTTGGCTAGGCAATGCAAATCACCATACAAACGTAACACTGCCAGCCGCGTATACTCTCGAATTTCCATGAGCGCAGACTCATCATCTTCATCCATGGCTAAAGAATCATGATCCAGTTGAGCGAATTCTTCAATATGGCCAAGGGCATTTTTTGCTTCTAAATCATGAAAATGGTCAAACCCAACATTCGATAAGGTTAATCCTTGAGTAAATCCTTCGCACCAATCACTAAATGCCTGGGCACGCACCGCTAAGCTCGTATCATCATCGGGTATGAGCAACTGGAATGAAAAATCGAACGCTTCAATCAAATGCTGACTCACTGAAAAGCAAGTAAACAAAAGAGAGGAGGCCTCATGCGCGTCTTGTTGTTTAAAGCTAGACATCAATGTTCGCAAATACGCTTCGGCTTGGCTTTTACTTCCCGCACAAATATACCCACAGATTAAGCCATGCAACTCACTCGCCGATAGCGGTAAATTCAAGGGCGCTAAACTAAGCTGTATTTGATCATAGGACGGGAGTTTTGCTTCTTGAGAATACGCCAACATAGTCATACCAGGGAAGTAAAAAATGGAATTATACCTGATTTGCTAGTTGTTGACAAAATTGCTAATATTATCGCAGTCTATTCTTTTGTTTTAACAGGTTAGCAACCATGGCTAAATCACAGCAATGCCAAATCCGTTTACTCAGTAAACTCTACGACATTAAATGCCCAAATGATAAAGTTGACAAACTCAATTTGGCTGCAAGAAAGCTTGACACGTTGATGGTGAAATATAAGCAGCAATACCCCTTACTGGATGATAACAAATTATTGCTGTTATCAGCATTAGAAGTTGCCTATCAATTGATAGAACGACGTGAACCAGCAAGCATTAGCCAAAAAGATGAGGTGAATGCACTTATTCACACATTAGAAAATCGCATCAATGCGGTTGTTGGCAAAGAAGAAGCCTGATTACTTTTCAAGTCTCGTGGGTGGATATCCCACCGATTCGCTCATCTTTGGAACGTTGGGAACACCCCACATCTAACTCTTGGAATAAGCTAGGGAACGTCCCTAGCTAAATGACGAATGGCGTGTGTTTCTCCCCCTGACTATCCGAACCTACTTCCGTTTCAACTGTAACTGGTTTTACTTGTTTTTTGATCTCATCATACAATTTATCTAATTTTTGATAAACTTGCTCCGCCATTGATTGAGCGCTTTCTCCGCTCACCTTGTCCGTCAGGGTGGTCAGCGATTCTAGAATGCTATAAAATCGCTTTGTTTCAGGGTAGCGATAATAACTTTGGCGCTCAAGACTTCCATGAATGGAGCCAAATACTTCCGCTAAAACCAGCTCAGGGGAACGCGATTTATAAGGATCGGTGCTACCAGTGATGGTCTTTTGTGAAGAGCTGCCTAACATTTTGAATAACCCTATAACAGAGTACCCGCTCGATGAATGCTCTGACGAGGAGGAAGACGGACTGGCTGATGGGGCCGACGTGGCAAAGATTTTTTGCAGCTGACGGATGCCCTCAGGATCCCCAAGACCTTTCCAGTATTTTTCTTCTTGTGAGATAGCGTGTACCTTTTCATTGATTTTGCTACAAAGCTCCGCACCAATATCAATGCATCGAAATAAATACTCACCCATCCCCTCCGTATAAAGGTATTCATTACGCATATCCTTTAACTCATTGGTGGATGCCATTTGATTTTGTTGCGCTAACCATTCTTTATCGCCATGCTCTGCGATCCCATTCAAATAATCCTTTAAGTTCTTGAGTCCCCTTGAACCATGCGCATTTAAATTGGCGAGCATGGCGTGGTGATTCGTTCGAAGAATTGACATAAGCAACTGATTAAATTGGCTATTTTTTCCATTTTCGAAGGCAGGCCAATGCCCGTTGATGAATTTATATACTTTCATTGCATCAACATAGCTTAACAAAACAGAGTAACGATCTTTACCACTCACGCAGGAGCCAAACGTGACACCTAAGCTCTGTCCGATGAGATGGAATATTGCCGCTAAGCGAAGATTAACAGCATTCCAGGAGGCTGATTCCACATTGTGATTCAGTAAATTTTTTGCTTCATATAACAGCGATTCAAAACGCGACAATTTTTCTTTATCACCGGTGCCATGACTGCCAGTATTTTGCAGTTTAAGCAAATAATTATCTATTTTTTGAGGTATATCACTTTGCCAAGGTAATAGCGCGCCCCCATAATAATTGACGGCTAAATTGACAAAATCCACTGTCGCCATATATTGAAATAATATTTGTAACAGGTAATTAAGCCAACTATCGGGATGTTTTTTCGTGATGGCTCGCGCCCAAGAAGAATCATGGGGACTAATAAGCGTTGTCACATACAATTTCGGCTCTTTGGGCAATAAGGATAAATTCTGATAAAGGTTTTCCCCTTGCAAACTCATGGGCCAAGCGTGATTGTCCCTTGAAACAAGATGAGCACCCCGATAACGATTTTGGCATTCATCAACAATTTTGCCATCTTTATCCAGGATCACAGCCGAATGAATACCGCCATTGGCTAAACCGGGTAATGAACGCAATCGCGATGACAATGATACGGAACGTAAGTCTTCGATTAAATTGAGCGATTGGATCAAATACTCTTTTTCATAGTCAGGAAGAAAAAAATACCAGGCGGGTAAACCGAATGTATCCGGGATCGTTTCACCCGAATTTTCGATCTTTTCAATCTCAGATTTAAAGTGATAGGGGGAAGACTTGTCATTTAACAAATCCGACAACAGTTGTTGTGAGATTTCGGGCAATTCTGCTAACCAATGAGGCAATAAATTTTTGTTTTTGGTAATAACGAAGTCTTTAATACAATTATGGGTTAAGAGATCCAAATGTCTGGCATTTTCATCCCAAAGCCTGTTTAGAATATTGAGATGTTTGCGGATGTCCGTATCGGATAACTTATTCGCTTTGGCCCTAAAAAGAAATATCTTCACGGCAGGCGATAGCTTCCCAAACCAGACGGGAAATATCGGTTTAGTCTGGCCAGATGATTTTGCGGAATATTGCTTAATGGCTTTTAATTCTTCAATGGTATGTTCGGTGAAGGCTTGGATGGGTTTATCATATTGCAACAAGAAATACCCTTCTTTTCCTTGAATCGGGCTAAAGGTCGCAACGAAGGGTCTTGTTTCATGAAGAAGATTATATTGTTCTGCCCGGTTTAACTGTTTTTCTGCTTCATCAAGCTCTAATTTAAACTGGCGAGCTAAGATATCAACCAACGACTGGGCGTACTGCCCGATAATTTTTTCGGCGGTTTTATCATCTTTGCTATCGACTTCTTTGATTAATAAATCCCGAGCCTTTTCAGCGCGTTTCACTAATTCCGACTGGGTAGATCCCTTCGCGCTTAACATAAAGGTAAAAGCATTTTTTAGCGCTGTCATCCGTTCAAAAGTCGCCGCTTTTATGTCATTGCCATCGACATACATTTCTGGCGTTCCATATGTCCCTATGCAATCAACCAGGCTTTTCTGCAATGCCGGAGATAATTCTAATCCTTTAGGTATCCTTAAAATTGTTGGTCTTCCCATATCACATACCTTGTGTGAGTTAAAACTGTAATCCTGGTGAGTAATTTAATCAGTCTGCCAGAAAAAGTCAAAGCTTCTCTACCTGAAATTACCATATTTTCACAATTATTGGAAAAAGGTTCCGCCAAGCTGTTTTCCTATGATAAACTTTCTCGATTAATCATTATGTCACATAAAACATGAAAAATAACAACAAACAAGACATACTCGGTCAATCGAATTCTAATTTAGATGAGGCCATCAATAGCGCCATTAGTCAAGGTAAAATTGACGCCCATCGCTATAAGGTGATTGAAATGATAGGCCTGCAGCAAAACAATAAAAAAAGCTACCAAGTTGTGCTAACGGAGCGTGAAGAATAGGCAGTCATCAAGGAAAAGGAGCGTTTAATGGTATATTCCGTCCCCCATTGGATCAATGGCAGAGCTTACGAAAATGAGGAAGAGAACAGTCTAACCATCCATAACTCGGCAACCGGCGAAGCAATCGGTCAAGTCCGCCTTGCAAACCATTCTACTTGCGATAAAGCCATTGCTGCGGCAAAAGCCGCATTCCCGATATGGTCAAATACACCACCCGTTAAACGCGCCGCTATTTTATTTCGTTTTCGTCAGCTTCTTCTGGACCATCAAAACGAACTCGCGCATTTAGTCACCCAAGAACATGGAAAAACCCTCGATGATGCTCGAGGCTCTGTCGCCAGAGCAATTGAAGTCGTGGAACTTCATTGTGGTTTGGTTAACAACCTAAAAGGGGACATGAGTTGCGATGTGGCGAAACAAATTGATTGTCAAACCATCCGTCAACCCATTGGTATCTGCATGGGTGTTTCCCCGTTTAATTTTCCCGTCATGGTGCCTGCTTGGATGGTCATTCCGGCCATTGCCTTTGGCAATTGTTTTATCCTAAAACCTTCCGAACAAGATCCTTCAGCGGCATTAAAATGCATCGAATTATTGCATCAAGCAGGTTTACCTGAAGGTGTTGCCCAGTGCATACAAGGGGATAAATCGACGGTTGATTACTTAATCAATCACCCAGATATCGTTGCCTGCACCGCGGTTGCTTCGACGGCCGTTGCCAAATCGATTTATAGCAAAGCAACATCCCTTGGAAAAAGAGCCCATACCTTCGGTGGTGCTAAAAATCATGCCGTTTTAATGCCAGATGCTGATATGAGACAAGCGGCCATTGCTATCAATGGTGCTGCTTTTGGATCAGCAGGTGAACGCTGTATGGCATTATCAGTGGTCGTTTGTGTCGGTGAAAAATCGAAAGAACAATTGTTTGAACACTTAATTCCTCTCGTCAAAAGCATCCGGGTTGACAGGGGTGATGCGGCAGAGGTCGATATGGGACCACTCATTTCCGCACAACACCGACAAAAAGTCCTCGATAAAATCAATCAAGGCGTTGAGGAAGGGGCCAATTTAGTTGTTGATGGCCGGCACTATCGCCATCCCCAACATCCAGAAGGCTATTACGTTGGACCCTGCTTATTCGACGACGTCGCACCATCCATGACCATCTACCAAGAAGAAATATTTGGCCCAGTTTTAGTGGTATTAACTGTTGACAATTTTGATGAGGCGTTGCAATTAGTCAATGAAAATCAATACGGTAATGGGACCGCCATTTTTACTCGGGATGGCTACACAGCAAGGCAATATAGCCACCTGGTTAATGTAGGAATGGTCGGTGTTAATATTCCAATCCCTGTTCCTGTTGCCTCCCACCCTTTTGGCGGGTGGAAACAGTCCGCTTTTGGTGACACCAACATGCATGGGGGGGAAAGCATGCATTTTTATACAAAACGAAAAACCATCACCTGCCGCTGGCCAGAACAAAGCCATGAAGGCAATGCGTTTGTGATGCCAACCCACAGCTAATTGGTATACTCATAGAGGAGATAGGTCATGATGACAGTCGGGTTTGTTGGCTTAGGTCATATGGGCCTTCCCATGGCAATTAATTGTCTGAAAGCGGGCAATACTGTGATTGGCTATGATTTAGCTCAACCTGCCATGGAAACGTTGGTGCAAGCGGGGGGAAAAGGCGCTAGCGATCTGGCCACACTTGCCAAACAAAGTGACGTCATCATTACCATGTTGCAGACTGGCGATCAGGTCAAATCCGTTTGTCTCGGGGAAAAGGGTCTTTTTGCCCACGCCCAAAAAGAAAGCTACCACATCGACTGCTCCACCATCGATGTTGGCACCGCCCGGCATATTCATCAACAAGCAAAAATCGCAGGATTGCACAGCCTCGATGCTCCCGTATCCGGGGGTGTTGCCGGTGCTCGAGCAGGACAACTTACCTTCATGGTTGGCGGCGATATCAACGTCCTAAACGCACTCACACCGCTTCTAAATTGCATGGCTAAAAAGGTGATTCATGCCGGGTCTGAAGGCAATGGCCAAGCGGCCAAAATTTGCAATAACATGATCTTGGGAATTTCTATGCTAGCCGTTAGTGAATCGTTTGTGCTGGCAGAAAAATTAGGTTTACCCAAGCAAACGCTCCATGAAATTGTCAGCAATGCTTCAGGCCAATGCTGGACTATGGACCATTATGTCCCTGTCGGAGGGGTTTTAGAAAATGTGCCGGCCAATGTAGACTATCAACCTGGCTTTTCTGCAGCGATGATGCTCAAAGATTTAAATTTAAGTCAAACATGTGCCAACGAATACCATCAAACCTTGCCAATGGGAAAATTAGCACAAACACTCTACCAGCAAATGCAAAACGAGGGTAAGGATCACTTGGATTTTTCTGCCATTATCCAACTCATTGCCGCCATGAAGGACTAAAACATGAATGCAAAGGCCTTAACCCAAGAAATGGAAACATTTTGGCATCAACAGGCATGCGCATTGTTAACCTGGTCAAAACCCTGGGACAATGTCTTGTCGGGGGATTTTCACGCGGGAAAGGTGCGCTGGTTTGATGGTGGGGAATTAAATGTTTCAGAAAACTGTCTTGACCGTCATCTGCCAGAACTGGGTGATAAAGTTGCCATTATTTGGGAAGGTGATTCTGTCGATGACCATGCAACGCTAACCTTTAAACAATTGCACCAACAAGTCTGTTTAATGGCAAATAGCTTAAAAAAATTAGGAATAGCCAAAGGCGATAAAGTTGCCATTTATATGCCCATGATCCCTGAAGCAGCGATAGCAATGTTGGCCTGTGCCCGAATTGGGGCAGTGCATACCGTTGTCTTTGCCGGTTTTTCAGCCCATGCGCTTAGACAACGCCTGGTTGCCGCCGATTGCCAATTGGTGATCACGGCCGATGGCTATCAACGCGGTGGCAAACACTATCTTTTAAAACAAGATGCCGATAAAGCGTGTGAAGGACTCCCCATTCGCAAGTTGGTGGTTAAATGCTTAGGCAATGAGGTTTCTTGGCAGTCAGATTTCGATCATTGGTGGCACACCCTCAAAGAAGAAGTCGATGATATCTGTGCGCCTGAGCCAATGGGTGCAGAAGACCCGTTATTTATTTTATATACCTCCGGAAGCACCGGACAACCCAAGGGGTTAGTGCATACGACTGGCGGTTATTTGCTCCAAGCGGCGTTCTCGCATCGGCAAGTGTTTGCCTGCCAAGCAAATGACATATTTTGGTGTACAGCAGACGTGGGTTGGATAACCGGCCATTCCTATGTTGTCTATGGCCCTTTATGCAATGGCGTGACCACGTTGATGTTTGCGGGCGTTCCTAACTGGCCGGACCCTTCTCGATTTTGGCAAGTCGTTGACAAACACCAAGTGAGTGTATTTTACACGGCACCCACCGCCATTCGCGCATTAATGCGGGAAGGCAACCAATGGCTTAGTCAGTCAAGCCGACAATCATTACGCTTAATGGGCAGTGTGGGCGAACCCATCAATCCCGAAGTGTGGCAATGGTATCATCAACACGTTGGTCAAAGCCGATGCCCGATAGTGGATACCTGGTGGCAAACCGAAACGGGGGCAATTATGGTCAGTGATCAGCCGCCTTATCACCATCAAAATCCAGGTGCCGCCAGCATTCCTCTGCCGGGCATTGAACCGGTCATTTTGGATAAACATTTCAAAGAAATAGTCGGAACCAAAGAAGGGGCGCTGGCTATCAAAACGCCTTGGCCCTCCATGGCAAGAACCATCGCCAAGGATCATCCACGCTATCGTCAAACCTATTTTAAAGATGGGTATTATATTACCGGCGATGGCGCTTATCGAGACGAAGGCGGTGATATTCATTTAACCGGGCGGATAGATGATGTGCTCAATGTGGCAGGACATCGTCTCGGAAGTACCGAAATTGAAAGCGCCTTGGTTCTCCATCCCGATGTTGCTGAAGCAGCCGTTGTTGCCATACCCGACGATATCAAAGGCGAAGCCGTTTGTGCCTTTGTGGCTTTACAAAAAGGCGTCTCTGCCTCCGATGACTTGTTCAGTGCGCTAAGGGCATTAGTAGTCGCTGAAATCGGTGCCATTGCTAGACCGGCCAAAATTCATTGGGTACCCGATTTACCGAAGACACGATCCGGTAAAATCATGCGTCGAATATTGCGAAAATTGGTGACTGAAGATATTCCCAATAAAGAAAGCTTAGGCGATATCTCCACGTTGGCTAATCCGGATGTGGTCGAAAAACTCATGGCAGCGAATTTAAAGTAAATGCTCTTATTGTTTAGTCTCTTTTCTTAGAAACGATTCTATCTCAAGAGAAGACACCGGTTGGCTCATTAAAAAGCCTTGAATGTCATTACATTGCCTTTTTTTGAGAAATTCTAATTGTTTTTGTGTTTCAACCCCTTCTGCAATAATATTCAAATTCATGCTTTTAGCGATGGCTATGATGGCTTCAATGATGGCTTCATCACCGAGTGACTTCGATATATTGTGAATAAAACATTTATCGATTTTAAGGGTGTTTATCGCAACTTGCTTTAGCAAATTCAAACTCGAATTTCCCGTACCAAAATCATCTAAAACAATATGAACGCCTAGTGCATTTAAGTTATTGATCGTTCGTTGTATTTCTTTGTCAATAATGACATTTTCGGTAATTTCCATTTCAAGACAATGGGGTTTTACTTGGTATTCTTCTATGATACTCGATACCAACGATGAAAAATTTTGTTGTCTTAACTGCTTGCTAGCGACATTGCATGCCACGCGAATGAATGGAAATCCCTGTTTATGCCAATTGCTTATCTGCTGACAAACTTCTCTTATAACCCATTCCCCAATGGGGACAATCAGTCCTGAACTTTCTGCCGTTGGGATAAAATCCAACGGTAGCACCATGCCTTTTTCTGGGTGATTCCATCGAATCAACGCTTCTAAGCATCGGATTTTATTCGACTTCATCTCAAATTGCGGTTGATAAAGCAGAAAAAATTCTTGATTAGCAATGGCATTTTGAAGTTCAATTTCTTGTTGAAATTTCAGTGTGTTTAGTTTGTTAAGTTTCTCAGTATTAAATGAGAATTGATTGCCACCCAGAAATTTAGCATGATACATTGCCATATCCGCTTTACTCAATAAGGAATTGACTGTCTTACCATCGGATGGGTAGATACTAATTCCAATACTTGCGTGAACATTGATGGTTGTATCAGCAATATAAAATGGTTCGATAAATGTGTTAAGAATTTTTTGAGCCAAATGAATGATATCTTTTTCCGAGGTAAATGATTGAAACACCATGACAAACTCATCACCACTTAGCCTTGCAAGTGTGTCTTCTCTTCGCACAACCGTGCGCAAACGTTCAGCAACACGACAAAGTAACTGATCGCCTGCTTCATGGCTTAAGCTATCATTAATCCTTTTAAACCTGTCTAAATCAAAAAATAACACGGCAAATTTCTTTTTGTGCCGAGAATAAATTCGGATTGCTTGTTCAATTCTGTCAATCAACAACAACCTATTTGGCAAATTGGTTAAGGCATCATGGGTTGCTTGATACTCTAACTTTTCTTTTAATCTTGCTTGCTCGGTTATTTCTCTAAAGCTCCATACACGCCCCATGACTTGATGGTTAATATAATGGGGCCTTGAACAACACTCGAGTATTTTCCCGTTTTTTAAATGATATGTCTCAACACTGGGGGTATCAAAATGCAGGGAAAGTTTTTTAACATGTCGGTTATGTTGCTCTGGGTCTAATAGTTTTGTTGAGATATGTTCAACCAAATCATTGCCACTTATCTCGCTCAAAGAAGACTCTGGTATATCCCATAACTGCACGATTTTATTGTTATAATCAACAATTTCACCCGTTAAACCAATCACTAATATGCCATCAGAAGAAGACTCAATAGTTGCTCTTAATAATGAGAGCGATTTTTGTAAGGATTCGGTTCGTTCCTCTACGAGTTGATTTAAAAATTGGGTTTGTTTTAGTGTTTCTTTTGTGAGTACCCATTTTTGCGTTAAAGCACTGGCTAACTGTCTTACGGAAACCAAATCAAATGGTTTTTTTAACACTAATAAATTATCGCTAACGCCTAATTCATGGACCGTGCTTTCCCAAGAATAATCGGAGTAGGCACTACAAATGACAATTTGTATTTGAGGATCGAGTGCCCAAATCCGTTTAATCGTTTCTATCCCATCGATTCCCGGCGGCATTCTTATATCAACAAATGCCAGCGAATAGGGTTTGCTGTCTTCCATTGCGCGTTTAACTTTTTCGACTCCCTCGATACCTTGAGTTGAACAATCAATTTCAAACTCAGGCAGAGACGATTCGCTGGGATCCGCTTCACCTTCAAATAGCGCTCGGTCTAACTGGTTTAAAGATAGGGAACTTTTGCTAACACTTAATATTTTCATAAAATCCTGATGGATTGCAGGATTATCATCGATAATTAGGATGCGAAAGGCAGTTGTTATCATGGCTCCCTCGAACTAGTTTTGTGCTGATTCAACGGAATATCCAATACAAATTGAGAACCTTTTCCAGGGCCATTACTTTCAGCAAACAAATGACCGCCCAGATCTCGAGCATAAATGGCGGAGCAATGAAGACCAAAACCATGCCCCTGTTTCTTAGTTGTAAATCCAAAGGAAAAAATTCGATTTAAGTCATCTTTTCGGATACCAACGCCGTTATCGGCTACTTTGATAGAAATATCGCTTCCATCTATGTTGTTGGCTGAAACGATAATGACCTTAGTTTGCGAAACATTGTTTAACAAAACGGAGTCTTTCGCATTAGACAGTAAATTAGTTAGAATTTGAAATAATTTGGATTTATCTGTTTCAAAC
Organism: Pseudomonadota bacterium; assembly: GCA_020051095.1. Lineage (GTDB taxonomy): Bacteria > Pseudomonadota > Gammaproteobacteria > Legionellales > Legionellaceae > JAFIFT01. Next base: position 168,951 of record JAGVJN010000042.1, read on the forward strand.
GTACTAATGTTGGTATCAATACTAATTTGAACATTGATTTGATATTGCTCCAAAATAACGGATTTCACGGCATCATCAATTATCTCGGCGACTGAAATTTTTTCAATGAGATTTGATCCACCACTAAGCGACTGTTGCCTTGAGATTATTTCTTTAATGAAATTGACATTTTTTTCTAAACTATCCGCTTCTTTTATATTTTTTTCATATTCTTCTTTTATATTAGCGGCGAGTGCCTCCAAATAAGGAAGGGTTAGCTTTCCTTTGGGATCATTGGAAAGATAATCGCTTAAGTTGTCTTTGTTATCCTCAAGGATCGTTTTAATCGCCAATAGTTTTTGGTGACACATCCCGGACATATTGTTCTTTAAAATGGTCGAAGATACGTTCAAGCTATTTAATATATTACCTACGTTATGCAAGATAGACGTTGCCACCTCAGACATGCCAGCATGTCGAGCTGTTGAGACAAGTTTGTAATTTAGTTCTTGAACTTCTGCTTCTATTTTTTTCTTTTTATTAATATCCATTAATATCCCGGATATTTCATTTTTATCAGCGCTGACTCGACTGATTGTTCGAAACCATCGGTAATGATTATTTTTGCTTAGCACTCGTAATTCATAGTCATAATTAACTCTATCTTTTAAGGCCTTATCGACTAAATTTATTAATTTATTTTTGTCATCTGAGTGAACCATTTCTAAAAACTCAGGGTAGTCTGGTGTGTGGCCACCCGGTTCTAATCCCAAAATTTTAAATAATCCTTTCGACCACGTTACAACGCCTGTGTCTGCGTTATAATGCCAATAGCCCATTTTTGCTAAATCTTGGGCAAATTCTAATTTGGCATTATTTTCTCTCATTTCTTGTGAAGAAATGTCAATCGAGCGCTCAAGTAGATATCTATCTTGGTCATTTTCATGATATTTTTTGTTGATATGTGCAATAAATTCAACCCAATTTTCAAGTTGATTAGGCAAGTTATCGATAGTGATATCATATTTTTTCAGCTGTCGCTGAAGCAACCGATGGATTTCCGTCATTGGTTATGATTTCCTCGATGTTTCATGGGGAAGCTCTAACAGTGTTGTCATCGTCATGGTTTGATTGTGCAACTCACAGCTACCCGTTGAGATAGGGGATAATTCACCATAAGAGTAAAAACCAATTTGCGTTGATCCTTTTGGGATCGACTGAAGTGTTATTTCAGTCTCTTCCTCCGTAAGCTCCCCTAAAACCAACCTTCTCCCGACACAACTAATTCCAATTGCCAAAATAGGTTGTTTTTCAATGGCATTGTTTTTAAAAATCAGATTATTGGCACATTCACCTGCTTCTTGAGCACTGTCAATGAGCCTATCAAAATTAGCACGCATTAATTGCGCATAGTATCCCAAGGGTAAATCACCAGCAAAAGTTAATGACTGGGATTTTTCTTCCACCCCCAATATCGTCCGAACTATTGGAGGCGACTCGGGATCTTGAGGGTTTCTAATAGCAAGAGGATACAGTAATCCTGATGCGGGTAATTCGCTGGCTCTATCACCCAGGTAGGTTTTATATAGCTTTAATGCAGGTTGATTATCAAGTTCGTAGAGAACATTACCCTTTGAACGAGTCACCACCCTTTCGGGACCAAAAATATCCCAACCACCCCGTGACCCATAGCCAACATGAATTTGGTCTCCATAAAAACCCACGGCGCCAATACTATGGTCCATTATTTCACCTTGATAGATAATCCAAGTATTTTTAAAATCGGAACCATCGCCTGCCAAACCACCCGTAATCGTTATGGCTTTAGGCAAATGCTTGTTTAGCCCTTTAATTAATTCCGATCCATTAACATTTAGCCCATCCGATAAAACAAATATATTTTTAGGCTGCTGATTGTTATTTAATACATTTGCCAGTTGCGAACCCGCGGTAAAAGAGTCTTGGGAGCTATTGACCTCAGCCTTTGCTAAATGAAGCTTGGTGAATTCAAATTGAACGACAACAACAGAAATACTATTATCAAAAATATTCGGACCAAATATTTCCCCGGCCGTTGAGCACCCCAATATTTTTGATTTTTTATAAACCTTTGCCAATTCTTGTATTGGTTTTGTATCCGCTCTAAATATCGGGCTGGCAAAAATTAAAATTAAGGTGTTTTCGGAATCAAGGTCAGGAAATGGTTGAATATTCCATCCTTGGTTTTGAAGGTATTGAAACGATCCTATTTTCATTGTCTTAAGTTGATTAAAATTATTCTGATTTAATTATAGAACAGATTAGCGAAAATCGAGCCACATTGCCATCAGGACAAATTTGCGCTTACTTTACAAAGAAGGGCACCCGGTCTATATTGATTATATTGTAATCATGATATATTTATATTAATCGATTGGGACATTAGGAGAACAGTATGCCTAAAGAGAAAAATCACCCTCCTACTGAGGAAGGTGAGGTAAACGATAAATTACTTTTTGCTTCGGTTATTCTTGAATTGAAAAAGCAGCAATGGAATAACCTAGTTGCTGATAACGAACTTATCCACCAGCATCTTCAATATTTGATTAATGATATTGAGACGCTTGTTAAACAACAGGCATCAAAAATGCCAGAGAAGTCAAAGGAAGCAGCGGTGGCTATGCTTAGCGATTTAAAATTCCTACAACGATCTTCGGATGTTAACATACCCACGGATTTTGAGACCGTTTTAATGAATACATTTAATATTATTCAGAAATACGAAACACCATTAGAAGCAGCGCCTGGCTTTTTTAATCAGTTTAAAAGTTTGTTAAACAGTTTTGTTGAGAAGTTAACGGGAGTCAAAGATCTGCTGCCAGTTGAAAAAATAGGCACCGTCAACGATAACGCATCGTTTCAAAAAACAAAAGACGACATTAAAAACTTAAAACAGGAAAAACTTGGGAACCCAGTGGGTAATTTTATGCGTTTTTTCCAAAGTAACGCAGCAGGCCCTAGTTCAACGGCCAAAGATACAGGGCCAGACCCGGACCACGAAAGCGAGGGCTTTAAACAAAAATAAGCTTTTGCCTTGGCTAATGCCATTATTCACTGCGTAATGACACTACTGGATCTAATTGGGCGGCACGTTTTGCCGGATAATAGCCAAAAAAGACACCCGTTGCTACTGAGATGATAAATCCTGCTAGCACAGGGATTAAGCTTATGAAAAATGGCCAACGGCTGAAATAGGCGATGATCCAGGTGACAACAATGCCCAACATCACCCCTAATGCCCCTCCTAGAAAAGACAGTGTCATCGATTCAACCAAAAAAAGTCGCTGAATATCTCGCTGCTTGGCACCGATGGCTTTGCGAATACCAATTTCCTTTTTGCGCTCGGTCACTGATACCAGCATCACATTCATGACCCCAATGCCACCGACTAATAAAGATATGCTACCGATAACCGCAAGCAGTAATGTAAATGTCCGCCCCTGGCTTTCCATGCTATCAATGATTTGCTGGGCACTTCGTAAGAAGATATTTTTGTTGGGCTCAATCAAATGAATATATTGGCGTACTTGATTGGTGATTTCTTCAATCGATTGATTGGGAAGTAACGTGACCACTGCATTATTCACTTGCGCGTTTTTATTCAACAAACTCATGCCGGCAATTGGCACAATAATGGCTCGATTCACATCTTCGTTGAAAAAGCCACTTTGTTGCCATTTCTTCGCCACCCCGATAATCGTATAAATAACCTGTCCCACCTGTATGGTTTGCCCGATGGGCTCTTTTCCATCAATTTGCTTTAATTCCTTAGCCAACCCCTGGCCCACCACCGCAAAGTGTTCATACTGATGAACAAAGGAAATAAACCGACCCTCATTAAGCCTAATATGAATGGTCTCTGCCAACGATTCATCTGCCCCGATAATAGCCCCTTGGACAGTTTTGCCATGGTAACTCATTTGTTGGTAGGTGGTGATATACGGCGCGATGCGTTTGATTGCGGGCACGGATCCCGGCAACTTTCGCCAATTATCTAAGGATATATCCGTCGAATGAGTCCCTTTTCCATGGGTGGTGGAATACACGCCAATGGCCAATAAATCTGTTCCTAATTTTTTAAACTGCGCTAAGGCTTTTTCAGTGGCTAACTGGCCACAACTAATCAATGCAACCACCGCAGCCGTTCCCACCAGCACACCTAATAACGCTAAAAATGCGCGTAGTTTGGCAGCCATAATATTCAATAAGGCTTGCTGGAGGTGCTGCCGCATCTTCATCCATGACCTCCTGGGCTAATACAGCCATCGCTAATGCGGATGATACGCTGGCACTGCTGTGCGACACTGGGATCATGGGTAATGATGACGACGGTGCATCCCTGACCATTGAGCTGATGAAATAATTGCATCACCTCAGCGCTTGTTTTCGAATCCAAAGCGCCCGTAGGTTCATCCGCTAAAATAATAGAAGGCTTATTGACTAAGGCGCGCGCTATGGCCACTCGTTGCTGCTGACCACCGGATAACTGACTAGGTCGATGATGGGCATATTGGTACATATCCACATTGGTCAAGGCATCTTTCACACGAGCTCGTTGTTCAGCAAGAGGGACCTGCGCATAGACCAATGGCAATGCAACATTTTCTTCCGCCGTTAGCCGGGGCAACAAATTAAATTGCTGGAAGACAAAACCAATCTGCTGATTGCGAAGGCTTGCACAAGCATCATCGGTAAGATGAGACACGTCAGTGCCTTGTAATTGATAAACACCGGAGGTTGGTCTATCGAGTAGACCGATAATATTCATTAATGTTGATTTACCAGAACCGGATGCACCAATAATCGCAACCATCTCACCGGGTTGAATCAACAAATCAATGCCTTTTAATACATCGATGGTCTGCGATCCCAGATGATATTGTTTTATCAATTGGTGCAAGTGAATGACCGGTTCAACCATTTCCATTTAAAACCACCTGTTCACCATCTTTTAATCCTGACACCACGACCACTTTATCTTGTTGAGCACTGCCAGTTTGAATGGGACGCTCCACGTGTTTACCCTTTTCAATCACCGTTACCATCGCCTGGCCTTGCTTTTGGTGAATCGCTTGTATTGGTACGGCTAGCGCTTCACTTTGATCAATCGAAATATCAATCATCGCACTCATCCCAACGCGAATACGAAGCATTTGCTCAGGCGTTAACTGTTTCACTTCAATGGTTGCAGCAAAGCTCGGCAACCCACTATTACTATTGACCGCCTGTCCATTCACTGCGACAACCTTTCCTTCAAGCATTTCTTTACCGAGTGCCACACCTGTTACGGTGGCTTTCATTCCCCGATGGATTTGGTCAATATCCACTTCAGGCACATCAATCGACACCCGGATACCTGACAAATCACCGATCAAAGCAACGACTTGACCCGATTTAACCGCAGCACCCACGCTTAAAACCTGATCTTTATCACTGCTTTTGGGTGGATAAAGCACCAAACCATCGGCCGGTGCTTTGAGGGTGATACGTTGATGGTTCACCGCCAAGGCGCGTCGGACTTTATCAAATTCAGCTAGGTTTAGTTTACTGAGTGATTCCGTTTGCTCACTGTCCATTTTTTTCAATAAAGCGGTTAAGCGGTTGCGAGACTGTTCCAAGTTAACCTGCTGGGTATCTAGATTTGATTTTTCACTCAAATACGCATTTTTTGACACCAAGCCCGACTGCCATAAATCGTCTGTGCCACTGAACTTTGCCTTGGCAATTAAGAAATTATCTTTCGCCTTCAAATACTCCGTCAAAACATCGTTGTATTGTTTTTGTAATTCTGCCGAATGTAAAACCCAAACTTTCTCGCCTTTCTTAACTGTTTCACCAAATGGGTGGACAACGGTTTCAACCACGGCATCAACAGGGCTTATCAGGCTCGTCTGGGCGATAGGTTCTATAATCCCATTAAAATGCAAGGTCTTATGCATACTGCTTTTCTTAACCGTATAAGTGCTGTCTTTTTGTTGGTTTGGCTTCGATGGATTTTTTGAGCAAGCGCTCATACCCATCAGAACCACTACTAAAAGAACGTTCAATGCGCTTTTCATTGCCCATACCTCAAATTGATATGCCAAGTTTGCAACGTTGTCCCCAGTACTTTGTCCAATTCGGATAACTGGTTTAAATAGTTTATTTTGGCATTGATTAAACTGTTTTGCGCATTAATCAGCTGATTCTGCGTGTTATTGACATCTAACGACGTTGCAATCCCGGCGGATTGCCTTTTTATCTGTAATTGATAAGCTTGGCGTGCCAATTTCACTTGCTTTTCGGCCAGTTGATAGCGCTTTGCCTGGCTTTTAATATTATTAATTAAGGTTGTAACTTGGCTGATTAATGCTCTCTTACTCGCTAATAATTGCGTTCTATCTTGTTCTAATTTAACCTTCGCATTGATTAATTTACTTTTTAAACTAACATCGCCCAGGGGAATCGTTAGATTAATTCGCGCAGACTCTGACACGTTACGACCATCATATATTCCTTTGATTCCCCTACCAATTTGGTCAACATTGGTGACAGTCCCTGTTTGTACATTAGCGGATAAATCGAGTTTCCAAAGCTGTTGATTCTTCGCCACCTCATAGGCACGTTCATCCGCTTTGACTACCAGTTTTTGAGCTTGATAAGCAACATTGTGTGCCAAAGCGTAATCAATCGTGCCTTGCAACTCAGGAGTTTCAATAGGGTGAATCGAAACATCATCGGGAACACTTATCCTAACCAGTGGGTTTAATCCGAGATTTTGCAGTAATGTTTGACTGGCATTTTCGAATTGGTTAATGGCCTGCTCAACAGCTAGCCTCAAGGACTCCACTTGATAGGACTGTTGAATATTGGCCGTTCTTTCTAATTGACCAGCACGGATTTTCTTTTCATTAATTTCATATTGCTTTTTTGCTTCTTCAAGTTGTCGTTTCTGGGTTATCAGGTTATTTCCACTCAAAATCAAACTTCGATAGTTGCTAATCACCGCTGTAATTTGATCAGCCACCGATTGGTTAAGGTTAAGCTTATTTAAATATTCTTGGTCTCTTGCATCTAACAAACTCGCTTCATTGATCTTGCCAAATCCACGCAATAAAGGTTGAGTAAAAGAAAAATTGAGCGTGGGATGATAATTATCATACGTATTGCCGGTGTTATCCATTTTTAAAGAAACTTTGCCGCCTAATTTACTTTGCCAGTCAATTTCAGGACTGGCTAATGCTGAATAGGTTTTTTGACTACCAACGCCTTCATAACGATCATTATTGGCATTGGCGGAGGCACTCAAGGCATATTGCAATTCAAATTGGTTTTCTGCTAAGCGCAGTCGGTATCGTTGTATGATACGGTCCAAAGCTTTGTTTTGAATATTCGGATTATATCGAAGGGCAATTAATATCGCATCATCCAAACTTAAGCGCTGAATATTTTTGCCAACATCATCGGACGCCAATGGCAATTCAATCCAGTGTGTCAGCATGTATTCCGGGTTATCAATTGCCTCAACTAACCGTTGCTCCGCCGATGAGGGATTTTTCGAAATGACCAATTCCGAGGCATGCAGGCAAGCGCTGGCAAGGATCCCTGCCGCGAAAACAATCCATGGAGCTATTAAAAGGTGCATACCCCGCCACAAAAATGAACAAAAACAAACCATATTGTAACCCATATCTTCTGGTAAGGGAATGTATATTGCTATCGTAATATGAAAGACTAATCATGAAAAAACAATCGACTTCTCGTGAACGTTTGCGTTTCCGTCTGCGTTACCGAAATCTTAACTCTACCATTTTCAATGATCACCGGCCTATGTTACAATTTGTTTTTTTTTAAGTCATGTGCGCGCTGTGTCCGATATCCAACAACGATTCATATTTGAAGACGCCCCCATTCGAGGTGAGTTAATTCATATCCAAGATTGTTATCAAACAATCATCAATCAACGCCCATACCCACCCATGGTCAAGCATCTGCTCGGCGAAGCCATAGTCGCCTGTCTATTAGTTGCTAGCAGCATCAAATTTAAAGGTCGTTTAACCTTACAATTTCAAGGGGATGAACGTTTGCCCTTAATTATTGTGCAGGCCAATGACCAGCTGCAAGTACGCGCGCATGCTCGATTTGCACCGAACATCAAAAATAAATATTATGCTGAAGCGTTTCTGAATGGAAAGATGGCTTTTACTTTCCAACAAGATAATAAGACTCAGGCCTACCAATCTTTGGTACCTATCCATTCAACAGCCATGAGCGAAAACCTCGTCTATTACTTTCAGCAATCTGAGCAAATTCCAACGCACGTATGGCTTGCCGTGCGCGATGATGTTGCCTGCGGCATGCTCATCCAAGCCATGCCTGATGATAAAAATCAAATCGATCAAGCGAGCTGGGATTACGCGTTGGCAATGGCTCGAACCTTAACAGACGAAGAATTGCTTCAACTCAATAATACCACCATTCTCCATCGACTTTATCACGAAACAACACTCCGCCTGTTTGAACCTCGTAGACCTGAATTTGCCTGTCAATGCAGTGAAGATAAAATGAAAGCTGTCTTAAAAATGCTTGGCAAAGAAGAAATTGACCAATTAATCAATGAGCGTGGCAAAGTTGAGATTCAATGCGATTTTTGCAATAAAAATTATCAATTTGACGCGATTGATGTCACATTGTTATTTCGGGATGATTAGAAAACATCCCTCGATTCAATCGCTATTATTACTAATCTGAAAACCATTTAAAATCAATACGATATATTTGTCTTCGCCGCGTTATTAACCAACCATCCTCACATTATCCTTGCAAATTCCAATTAGGGTAATCGCTTTGGCATCAAAACAGATTTCTGGATAGCTAGGGTTTAAAGCCACCAATTTGATTTGCGGATTGGCTGGACTGGTATTATCCATGACATATCGACGAAATAGCGTTTGATTTGTTTTGTTGATTTTAAACAACACATAATTACCATCATAAATAGACTGATCCAATTGAATGATGGCAAGATCATTTTTTCGGAAAATATCTGCCATCGAATCATCTTTCATTCTAACGACGATATAGTCACTTTTTTCATCGACAAATTGATAGGGGACACAGATATTTTCAATATCAATATTGGTGTGAAATGCATCTAAATCTTTTAAGGAAAACCTCCTTTCATTGGATACTTCTAAACTATCGCTAACACCCAATAAAAATGTGGCGGGTATATTGAGTGAATCAGCGAGGGCAATAATGCTTTCGAGTGTTGGTAATCGACGGCCTTTTTCCCAATTTGTGATTAATTGTCGAGACATCCCGATTCGTTTTGCTAGATCCGTTGACGTCATTTGTTGTCTTTCGCGCGCTGCGCGAATTCGCTCACCGACTATTTCTGAAATATTCATTAAAAACCCCTTGACATTGATTATCCTAAAAGGATACATTATCCCCGAAGGATACTTTAAGTGAAATTAAGTATACAGGATTTATCCAATATTTCAAAGGAAGAACTAAAAATGTTATCTAGTCCATCCCAGAAGAACGGTTCATTAAGTGAAAATACCCCTTCACTATCATGCCTATCGCCGTTTTCAATCGGTCAGTCGAACAGACGAGTGATTGAAAAAGAAGCCGTGATATTCAACCATCTTAGCGGATTTAGTCAGCAGATTTTAGGCCCAACACTTGCTGAATCGTTGCATTGGCAGCCATTGTTGGCGATTAAAACGAAATACCTTTTTTCCAAGGAATTACATCAACACTGGCTACAACTATGCCAGCAAGTCGAATGGCGGTTTTACCAAATACCTCGCAAAGCACTTTCAATAAGCGACAGAATTCTTATTTCATGTATGCGTGCACTCGCATCATGGGATATGAATGTCTCAACGTTGGTGGTCAATGCAAGCTTAGCGTGTCTTGAGCCCAACGTGAGAACAATATTTCTTCAGTGTCTCAATGAATTATCTGTTCGTGCATCGATTGTCATCATAGCAACCACAACAGGTGATGAACAGAGCGCTGTCGGAATACATTCCACTAAACTATGTCATTAATAATAGGAGTAATTATGAAGTCCAAACCTTGCAGCGATCGAATTTTAGGTTATAAAAAAGCGCGTGAAATTAATCTCGATTCGCTCGATAAAGTCAGCGGTGGCTCCCAAACGGGAACAACGTATTTCACTACCAAACAAACCTTTGATATGAAAGGAAATTGGGATGTTGGTGGAGATATAAATTGGGATTAATTTAAGCAACTCAACGATACGATGAGTTGCCAAAAAATTAATTTAAATTAACCATAAGGAAAAACAATGCAAGAACAACCAAGAGTATTAGGTTATCTTAATGCTAAAGAAATAACCAACGAAGCACTGAGTCAGATTTCGGGAGGATTGAATAAAATGACCGTTACCCCTACGCAAAGAATAACAGGGGTCATTTCTTCACCCGATATTGAATTTGATCAGAATTGGGATTAACTCGTTTAGCAACATGACTATCCCTTCCTCCACGGAGGGATAGTCCTATCAAAGGATGATAACCATGAGTATTTTAATAATCACTGAACCCGATGACATCCATGCTGTCTTAATCAGCTTGGCATTGGAAAAAAAAGGCCATGACAGCCACTTATTATTTACAGCAGATATGCCCAGTAGGCAAAAAAATTCGATTTACTTTAACAATGAACAAAGTACTTGGCGTACCAGCATTGGACAAACAGAAGATATTATATGGGATGATAAGACGATTCAATCGGTATGGTGGAGAAGGCCAAGAAAGCCTGCCATTCCTTCAACGATACATCCAGAGGATAAAGCATTTATCGAACGGGAAAATGCCATCTACCATCTTTCAATTCCTTATATGATTAACCCGGATGCTTGGTGGGTCAATCCCATTGCGTCGACGTATAAAACCCGCTCAAAGATAACTCAGTTAAAAATAGCCCAACAATGCGGATTTAAATTACCCGAGACGCTGGTCTCCAATTCCCCGGAACACATCAAGCAATTTATCACTCAAACCATTTATGCAACCACGATTTATAAACCCTTTGCCCCACATTATTGGCATGAGCCGGAAGGGATTCGGTTGCTCTATACTGATAAAATCTCACTGCCAGACTTGCCTTCGGATGCGATGTTGCAAATGTCACCCGGCATCTACCAACGATATGTCGAAAAAAAATTTGAGTTGCGGGTCACTTGCTTTGGCTCTCACATCAGCGCGGTGAAAATTGACTCACAAAGCCATGCACTTGGCATCACCGATTGGCGGAAAATCCCGGGGCATGAATTATCAATCCAACCATTTGAGCTCCCCCCAGCGATTATCCATAAGATAATACGCTTTATGAAAAAGGCAGGCGTCGTATTCGGGTGTTTTGATTTCATCGTGACGCCTGAACACGATATCGTCTTTTTGGAGCTAAATGAGCAAGGGCAATTTTTATGGGTAGAAGAACTTCTGCCTGAATTATGCTATATGGACATGTTTGCTGAGTTTATCATAAACCAACGCTTTGACTTTAAATGGCAGCCAACAAAACAGACTCTTTCGACCCTGAATTTTGATAAAAAAGCCGAAGAAATTGTCGCAAATAACATCAAAAACCATGTTTATTTAAATCAAATAAAAAGAGTAGCTTAACCATGAAACGATTCGGAATTTTATTAGCCAGTTTCCTATTAATAATGGGTAAATTATGGGCTATCCCAGAAAATTATGATATTTATGGGGTGGATGAGAAAACCAAGCAATTAATTAGCGCTGCATGCTCAGATTTAATGTCTGAGCATTTGGCCTATATGTCAAAACTATTTACTTCGCCAACAAACCCCAGTGAGAGCGAGTTGCGCTATAAAGAAATCATCGAACTTAAAATTCTCGATAAAGCGAAACAATTTGGCCACTTTTCCCATGCCAAATTATCCAGCGTTCACTATCCTACGGATAAAAAAATTTATGTCACGTTGGATTTAGTGAATGAAACCGATAAATACCGTATTCCCAAAAAGATAAAAACAAGGGCTCATGCTGACTATCCCCATAAAAAGGAAGTCAATGAACTCTTTGCTATTTGGTATGCCTACCAAGATAGGCAATATGATCTAATCCGCAAAAACCAAATGGATTTTGGTAAACTGACTTGTCCGGTAACGCACTGTATTTGGGGATTTAATGATAAAGAATTAAAGGAGACGCTGCCCAAAATCAAACAGGCTGTGGCCAAACACAAAGCCGACTTAATTGAGATAATCAAACATAGCACCCATGATCAGAAACGTGCCGATGCCGTTTTTATTCTGGCGCATGATGATAATTATATCGAGCTGGCATCGTTTCTTATCAACTATACTGACGATTCGAGTGAAATGGTTAGAAATAATGTCATGCGCGTATTAGGTGCTATTGCTTTTAAACATGAACTGAAACAGCTTGATATTCAACGAATATTAGACGCGCTAAATTACCCCTATGTTTCCGACAGAAATAAAGCCGCTTATGTTTTGCTGGGTATTGCTAAGCACAATCCAGCCACCCATTCAGTCATTATCCATCAAGCAGGGGACACCTTACTGCAACTATTAAAATTACAACAACCGAATAATCATGACTTTGCTTATCATATTTTAAAAGAAATCAGTAAAAAATCTTACGGTGAGCGTGATTATCTTAGCTGGAAAAATTGGCTACGCACTCAGCGTTCTTTATCTGCTATTTCATAAACACCGAGCTGTGATTCATGGATAAGGCAAGTCCTCTATTTAGACCTGAAGCGGTTCACCACCAGGTGAACCGTCATTTAGGAACAGCACGAATTAATGTCCCGATGAGTTATCGTATTGCTGCATGGGGAACATTGTTCATTCTCATCATGCTATGTATTTTTGTATGCTTTGCACAAATGTCTGAAAAAACGATCGTCCGCGGCTATTTAGATTCAAAATTTGGCATCATACCGGTTGAGTCAAAGCACCCCGGATTAGTGATGCGTGTTGCTGTTAAAGAAGGCGATGTCGTTCATAAAGACGAACTTCTATTTGTACTCACCAATCCGATGACCGAACAAACCAATCAACAGATTAAAAATCTAGAACAACGCATTGATAACTTAAAACGGGAATGCCTGCTAAAGAAGATGCATCTTCAAGCGTTGGAAAAGTTAGTCAAACAACATTTTGTCGCCACATCGACAATCATTGAATCAGAAACCGCGTTGCTTGAAGTCAACAATCAACTCAAGCAAGCCGAATTTGAGTTGCTTAACTTCAATGAAAATCAACATCAACTCATCACCGCTCCCATTGATGGCATCATCACCAATATTTTTTATCACCCAGGACAAAGCATTCAACCATCGAAACCATTGGTGCAAATAATCCCCAGATCGGTAGATTTGATTGCCAGATTATATATTCCCGCAAGGGAAATTGGTTTTGTTAAACCGGGCCAAACAATCCTATTAACCTATGATGCTTATCCTTCCCAGCGATTTGGTTTCTACCAAGCAACTATCAAAGAAATCAATCAAACCATTCTAACAGATACTCAAGAAGACAAGCCCATTAAGATTGGGGAACCTTATTATAAAATCATGGCCGAACTTAACATCCCCTATGTCAATGTCTCTGGGGAGAAAGCCAGTTTGAGTCATGGAATGACGCTCACAGCCACCATAAGCGGGGAAAAAAGAAAAATATGGCAGTGGATAGCAGACCCCCTCCATCGCCTATAAAAAACCATTTTCATTTTCCCTTCTCCCCAGGCATGGGGAGAAGGTGCCCGAAGGGCGGATGAGGGGTTTTTGAATCGAAGGGACTATTTTGATTTGAAGTATGAGGGGTTGTTGATTGGATGTGTCGCACATTATTAGGAAGCCATAACATGACAACGTTAGCAAGAAGCCTTTTTACCATGAACAAACAGAAACTGCCGGTCATTAAGCAAGTGCAGTTTGCTGAATGCGGCCATGCTTGCGTCGCGATGATTAGCAATTATCATGGACATCAAATTGATTTATTATCCTTAAGGGCCATACAGTCTCCTTCGATGAACGGCACAACCATGCTCGACATCGCCCAGCTGTTAGTAAAATTAGGCTTTTCGACAAGGGCTATTCAGGTGAATGTCGATGAACTTAAACTAGTCCAATGCCCCGCGATTTTGCACTGGAACATGAACCATTTTGTTGTGCTGAAATCAGTTCACCAACACCATATCATCATTCATGACCCTGCCGTGGGTGAGCGAAAAGTATCTTGGCAAGAATTTTCAACAGCCTTTACAGGCATCGCACTTGAAATCGACAAAGCTGATGAGTTTTCTACTATACATGCTCAAAAAAAGCTAAAGTTGATAGACTTGTATAAAGGAATTCATGGGCTAAAAAATAGTCTATTGGTATTACTCATGCTATCGCTAGCCATCGAAGTTTTCACCTTAACCAATCCTTTGTTTATCCAATATATGACCGACAATGTTGCTCAAATGAATGGCATTAATAACTTAGTTGCCGTGGTGGCAGGGTTTATTATTTTAACCCTTTCCCATCTGCTAACCGAGTTTAGTCGCAGCCATTTTGTGGTGTATTTAACCAATCGAATGAATGAGTATTTTTCTTCCGGTGTCATGCACCATTTATTGAAAATTCCCTTCACCTATTTTGAGCGTCGACACAAAGGCGATATTTTATCGAGATTTCATGCTATCAATGAGATCCAAAGCAAATTAACAACCGAATCTATCAATACGTGTCTCGACGGCTTAGTGATCATTTTTTCCTTAATGATCATGATGATTTACAGCTTCAAACTAACGCTGATTGTTATGGTTGCATTGGCGCTGTATATCGCTCTTCGAATAATCGCTTTCAAACACCATAAAACACAAACGGAGCGCTCGATCGTTGAGCATGCCAATGTGCATTCAAAATTTTTAGAAATCATTCAAAACATAATGGCTATAAAGCTTTATGCCAAAGAACACACCCTGTTTCAAAGTTGGAAAAATTATTGGATAGAAGCGATGAATGCAGATATTAAAATCTCGCGGGTTAATATTTTATACAACACTGCCAACCTGTTTATTTTTAATATGGAACACTTGCTAGTCATGACCGTGGGCGCAATCATGGTCATCCATCATCAGTTTTCCGTTGGTATGTTGATGGCCTATCTGGCTTATCGCCAAAATCTGGTTAATAAATCCTCTTCCTTAATTCAAAAAATTGCCGATTTTCAATTGCTTTCGGTGCAACTGGAGCGAGTTGCTGATATTTTAATGCAACCCATTGAAGAGGACGCTGCTTCTCGTTTCATGGATAAGCCCATCTTGGGTGATTTAAAACTGCAGCATGTAAGCTATCGTTACCATCAAAACGAAACCCGGCTATTAAACGATATTTCCCTTCATATAAAGCCCGGTGAAAAGGTTGTTCTCACTGGTCCCTCTGGGGTAGGAAAAACAACGTTGTTAAAAATCATGTTGGGTCTAATGCCCCCTTGTCAGGGTGACATATATTTAGATGATATCCCGCTTAAACACGTTGGCATTTCAAAATACCGTAGTTTATGCGCAAGCGTGATGCAAGATGACACGCTCATTAGTGGGTCCATATTAGATAATATTACCTTCCTAGCAGCTAAAATCGACATTGAAAAAGTATATCAGGTAGCAAAGATAGCTCAAATTCATGACAATATTATCAAAATGCCAATGGGTTATGAAACGCTCATTGGTGATATGGGAAGCACCCTTTCTGGGGGGCAAAAACAAAGAATATTGATTGCGCGGGCCTTATATAAAGACCCTAAAATTCTTTTTCTCGATGAAGCGACCAGCCATCTCGATGTCGAAACTGAAATAAAGATCAATCACGCTTTAAAACAATTAAACATGACTCAAATTAGTATCGCCCATCGTCAAGAGTCCATTAAGATGGCAGATAGGATCATTGAAATAACGCATTGACGGCCTAGCTAAGCTTTATGAGAAAACGACCTTTCCTCCTCTTTTACCTGTTTGCATGGTAAGCGCTGTTGGATTTCTTTGAATGCACTTTGAGCAAGAAGGCTACATTCTTCTTTTCCTTTTTCAGGAGATAAGGCCTTCGTATTGGTCAACCACAAATCGGCGCAATTAGATGTGTTTGCCACATAGGAGAAAAATCCTGGGCCAACTTTCGTAGACTCTAATTGCCGAATGAATTCTGGTGTTCGGTTCCCTCTGTCCCCTTTTGTGTCCCGATTAATTCTCTGTTGTACCATATCGAAATACATGGAAGGGGCGACGTAAATGTTAAATTTATTGATCTCTTTGACCATTTGTGCAATTTTCAGAGCATATATTCCTTCAATGATGAAGATATCCGTTCCCGTCGGATCGACTAATACTGTTCCAATTGACTGCTGGGTTTTGAAGCTATATTGAGGTTGCGAAATAGTCTTACCACCAGCCAAATCTTTCAGATCATCGCGTAATTTCCCAAGTTGCAATGAATCGGGGGCATCAAAATTTGTTATTTTGGAATATTCTTCGACGGATAGCTTATCGGGTCGTTCCTTGTAATAATTATCCATCGACAGCGCTTTCACCACAAAGCCGCTTCCTTCCAATAAGATACCTAATTGTTCCGTTATCTCCGATTTGCCTATCCCTGAACCACCACCAATAAAAATAAATAACATGGTTACCTGCATTCAATTAAATTCAGCTGCGCATAATACCAGAATGTCTACAATTGGGTCAATGTATGCTTTTTGCATCCATGCTCAGCCATCAACATAGTCGGATGGGCGCCAGTGATTATTCGATGTATACAGGACTTCAAAATAACATCCCTCAATTTCCCCTCTCCCCGGAAACAGGGAGAGGGTGCCGGAAGTGCTTAGGAAAACCCCAAGGTCGAGGCAAAAAAATATTTTTAACGGATTGGACATTGTGTTTGGCAGGCGAACGCATGTTATACTAATGCATACTCACCTTGATAACCCAAAGGTTATGGACAAATCCATCCTAATTATTAACACCGGCGGCACCATTAGTAGTATACAAACCGAAACGGGGTATCAACCTCAACCTGGCTATGTGGCTCAAGCATTATCGAATATGTCCTCTTTGCGCCATGAATCCATGCCTCGTTTTGATATTTATGAATACAGTCCATTGCTTGACTCCTCGAATATGACCGTCAATGAATGGAATAAAATTGGCGAAGATATTGCGAACAACTATGATAAATATGACGGCTTTGTCGTCCTACATGGCACCGATACCATGGCCTACACCGCTTCAGCTTTGTCATTTATGCTTGAAAATCTATCAAAACCGGTCATTATTACCGGATCGCAAATACCATTATCAGAAGTTCGCAATGATGCGCGAGATAATATATTGACCTCGCTCTATCTATGTGCCCATCACCCAATACCGGAAGTATGCATCTATTTTAATCAGCGGCTGCTCCGAGGGAACCGTGCTCAGAAAATGAGCGCCCAACGTTTTGATGCCTTTGACTCACCCAATTATCCGCACCTTGCTAATATCGGCATTGATGTGCTTATTAAACAATCCATGATTTTGCCCGAAAGAAAAAATGCATTTCACTTGACCACCATTAAGCCCCATTTTATCGCTAATTTTCGGATATTCCCTGGCTTTAGCACCCAAGTACTCGAATATTTATTGCAACAACCCATTGAAGGCCTCATATTAGAAACGTATGGTGCAGGCAATGCGCAAAATAACAATAAACAATTTTTACAGAGTCTAAAAAAGGCGTGTGATAAGGGCATTATTATCATTAATTGCACCCAATGCCCTGCGGGCTATGTCGCGATGGATCAATATGCGACTGGTCATGGACTAAAACAAGCCGGTTTAGTTTCTGGCCATGATATGACACCCGAAGCTGCACATTGTAAGCTATTATATCTACTAAGCCTTTCATTGGATAAGCAAGCAATCAAACGTGCCATTGAAAAGAATTTGGTGGGAGAGTTGACGCTTCACTAACATACCTAGAAAATATGCGAGGTGTTTTCATGGGACACAATAAAATGTGGATAACTTTTACATAAATTTATTTTTAGCATATTGACTTTTTTTAACTATTTGAAAATTAAGCTTTTTTTAGAAATCAAGTCTTTTTGTAATACCCGTGCTTGTGGATAACTTTGTGTATAGAAATTTCTGTAGTTAAAACAACATAGTTACATTGTATAACAGATCGACAGGCAAAATTTGGGCCAACGTATGAAATAGCGTTATTAATTTGGGAGTAGTATGTTAAAAAATATCGAAACATTATGGCTAACTGAACTCAATTTAATTCAATTCAATGATGTTAAAATGTTATTAAACATTTGTGAAAAGTATGATGGCGGTGGTCCAATAATATACCCAAATTCATTAGTCCAAACCCGCTTACCAGCGATGAACGGTTTGATCTACTACCAGCATCGGCTTATTGCCTTTGTCAGTACCTATTTTTTTTATAAAACGGCCTGCGAATGCAGCTTATTTGTTTCGCCGGAGTATCGTAAGCGAGGGATTGCCAAAATTTTATTGCAACCGTTGATTTCCCTCTTAAAATCCCAAAACATGGAATCGATTTACTTTAGCGCGAGCCAATCTTTTTCAGTAGAAAATTATCCTCAGTTGCACTTTCATTCATGCGAATATCGTCTCACCCGACCAATAGATAAATCAATTAAAAAATCAACTGCTCGTCTTCATTTCCGCACGGCGGCCTTTGATGATATCGAATCATTATGCAACCTCGATCATGCTTGCTTTCATAATTATGATATCGATACCATGGCACTTCGTTTTCAAGAATTAATTCAAAGCCCCTACTACCATGTGCTGATAGGCGAAAAAGAGGGTAAATTAATTGCAAAAGCCCATATCCAATGGCAACAAGACCAGGCTATCTTTTCAGACATTGCTGTATTCCCAGAATATCAACGCCATGGGTATGGGAGTGAAATTGTTCATGCTTGTCTCATTGAAAGTCAACATCGCGCCTTTAAGCAAGCGATGTTAGAAGTCGAGTCCAATAATGAAAATGCCCTTAAACTATACCTAAAGCATGGGTTTAAGGTCGAGAAAGCAACGAATTTTTGGGCACTGAATATTTGAGTTGCCGAAGGGAGTATCCTTCGGCGATAACCTTATTTTGGTTGAGGCGTGTTATTTCCTAAGATCATATCCTTTACCATGCTGAAACCGCCCCTGAATAACTCTTGGGCATGATCACTGATAAAAGCATAGATACTACTATAGCCTTGAGCCGTATATAATTTATAATCCAACGCCCCTTCAAAATGTTTCGCGTCAATATCATCCAAAAGCTTCATAAAGTCTCGCGGCAGGTCGGTCCTGTCTGACTCCCCACCGAGCAGTCCTTTGACTTTTAAATCGCTATCCTTCCAGTATTTAAGATCTTCTTTCTTAACGAAGGGGGCTAATGCTTTAAACATTGCTCGAACTTGTTCATCATTAAAGAGATCCCGCCAGGGAACACCTGAATCTTTTAATAATGCCAGATCGTTTTTAAGTTGGCTTAATGCATTCCGATAGTTAGTCAATAATTCCTGGCGCTGATAATCCAGCCGGGCACACCAACCAGCCAGCGCAAAGCCAATGGTTGTCAGGTAGGACGTATTCGAAAAACTCCAAGCAAAAAAAGTCGCCATGGCAACACTGCCTAATTTACGATCGTGTGCTTTTAACACATCAAGATGGTGCTGAAATTGCGCTAAACTTTGTTTGTGATAGGTTAAAAATGGCTCCTCATTCACTTTGAATGTTGCCATCGGGCGTGCTGATAAACCCACGGGTGCTTGACTCGTTGACCAAAAAAAAGAAAATGATGGAAAATAGGATGATAACGACATGAAAAACTCCTTTTAATGTGCCGGAATAAAGAAAGGGCCAATCAGTGTGTCGCCAATTGACCCAGTGGAATGACACATAGCAAGTCCAACCTCGCAACAGCCATGGTAATCATAGTGCTCGATGATGTCAATTACTTTTTACTTATTTTTGCTCAAATTGAGAATATTAAAGATACATCCCGCTTAAATCTATCAAAGCAAATCAAAATAACAATTATCTTTTACGTAAACGTTTACGTTAGCGTGCGCGTTAGCGAATAGAACTCTTCTATACAACCACGACATTGAGTGTTGACGAATTAGAATTAATTGAAATTTATAACTGGAATCTAGCACTTTCGGTAACGCAGACGTTCACGAACAAATCTTAATGCTTTACGCAAATCTTAGAATTTCAGGCATATACCCAGGATTTACCCTAGTTCTATCTTTTATTTCACACCCTATTACGCTATGATGCCCATTTTTTGGAGAAATGCCGATGCTTTTTGGGCAAGATGTTTTACAATTTCGCCGCATGTTTTATTCCGCGTGGGCTAAGTTTCTCAATAAGCAGCCCTTAGAGCCTGTTGAAGAACAACTGGTTCTGGTTATTCAAGACCACCCCGAATACCAATCAATTTTTGACAATGAAAAAGCGCTCGAAGCCAATTACCTACCTGAGTTAGGGGATAGCAACCCCTTTTTACACATGGCGCTTCATCTTTCGTTACGCGAACAAGTGGTCACTAATCGTCCCGATGGCATTCAAGCAATTTTTGCTAAATTGTGCGAACGAATGAAACCCATTGACGCTGAGCACATGATGATCGATGTTCTTGCTGAAAGTTTATGGATGGCACAAAAACATCAATCACTGCCCGATGAAACAGAGTATTTAGCCAATTTAACCAATTTAGTTTAATAAAATCAGCTGCTAAAAGGTTGCGAACACAACCTGGTTCAGTCTATATTAGTATGTGAATTGACAATTCAGTCAATGCAACAACCCATTCAATTTAGGGAGAAAGGGATGAAAAAAATAATCGCCGTTATTGCAGTGATGGTAGGAGTTTCTTTCCTAGCCTATGCAAAAATGAACCAAAAAAGCGCCACCCAAGAAGCAGAAAATGCCATTAATGCCAATGCCCAACAAATCGCTATGAGCCAAGATAGCGCTAACGCTGGCCAAGACAATAATTCGGGTGCTGCTACAATGACGAATTCCAACACACCTGCAGCAAATGGCAACCCACCTGCTGATGCAAACACCAATGCACAACCATCCAACGAAGGCACCAATTCTAATCAAGGCAACGATGCCGGTGATAGCGATGCTAATAACAATGCGAATGGTAATAGTGACAGCAGTAGCGACGATGATAGCACGGATTCCGATGACGACGATATGTCATCCGGTTCTGGTGATGAAGGCGACAATGAACCAAATGCTCAAGCAAGCTAACTGCTAAATTCTATTTTCAATGAGGGTCTGTTGATACGTTATTTCACAGCCGCATACTTAGTCAGTATGCCATCACTAGCTTTGGATTTTCGCATAACCCATTAACAGGCTCCTTCAATCCAAGAAACTTCTCGCTAATTAAACTTCCCACACTTGAGGCCGATTATTATCCTCTTCCGGATAAGCCTCGCTATTCACATCCCCCCGTGGGTCAATTTCTGCCATAACTGGCGTTGTTTGCATGGTGGATTGGAAGGTTTCTTCAGGCTTGGGCCTGGCAATCGTGACTTTTCGGTAGACAAAAACTGGGATCATCAATAAACACACAACCGACATATAAATAAATAATCCATTGGGTCCCATTGTTTGCATGAAAAGAGGGGCAATAAACGGTCCAAGCATTGCGCCAATACTATAGGATAATAATAAACTCTGGGTTCCAGCGACAATGTCTTCCTGGGCTAACGAATCACAAGCATGGCTGATACTAATTGGGTAGATGGTAAATGTCAGCCCACCAAAGAGCATCATGCAAGTAAAGAGAAGCCAGCTTATTTGAATATGCAAGTTGATAGCAACACAGATGAATATGGTTGCAATGGCAATGCCAATTAATACTAAACGTCTTTCAACTAAATCCGATATTTTCCCAACTGGATATTGCAATAACATCCCGCCAATGATGATGGCAAACATATATTTCGCAACGTCATGTTTGGCAAACGATAACTCATTCAGATAGGTTGGCATCAACGCGTAAATCGCAGATAAAATCAGACCCGAACTAAAGCAACCAATTAACCCAGAACTCGCTTGTTTAATCAGTTCGCGAAAACTCAGGGTGGAGGGCGCTTCGATTTGTGGCGTGCGCACATAAGACATCGCCAATGGAATGATAGACAAGGATGTCAACATCGAAACAATCGCATAGATAAAGAGATCTTGCGTATTACCCAAATTGAGGAAAAACTGTCCGAAAGCTTGTGCTAAATAAAAACAAACCATATAGAATGACAAAACCTGCCCACGATTAACAGGCGTGCTTTTGCACAGCAGCCAGCTCTCAATCACCACATAAATGCCGGCCGTTGCAAAACCATAGACAAAGCGTAAAGCCAACCAAAACGAAAAACTATAGTAAATGCCATGCAATAGGGTAATCACAGCAATGCTAGCGGAAAATGTAGAATAGGCACGAATATGGCCCACGCGAGTAATGAATCGCTCAATGTGAAAGGAGCCTATTACCAAACCAGCATACATCACACCTGTCATGGCACCGATATACAAAGCAGGCTCACCATTTAAGGTCATGTTATAGGCAAGTAAGGTTGAAAAAAAACCATTGCCTAAAACAAAGATAAATAAGCTAATCAAAGGAACTAACGTTTCTAGCAGAACGGAAAACATATGCTTTAGGGCCCAGGTCTAAACAGGTGTTAATTTTATCATGAAACATGATATGATATGAACCAGGTTATGTCCAGTTAAATATGCACAATAAGTGTCATTTTTACCCATAAAGGTAATTTGTTATCATGCGCCGACCCTTAGCTGAATTAATGATTGATGCCATCGATACCTCCCTACGAACCCTTCTTCCCCCAGAAAAGAGGCACACCACCCGTCCCAACCCTGCGGAGAAAATTGCTGAATCGGAACTGAATCAAGATGAAAAAAAGCATGTTGCGGGTTTAATGCGAGTCAATCATGCTGGCGAGGTTTGTGCTCAAGCCTTATACCAAGGACAAGCGCTAACGGCCAAACTCGAAAATACACGAGAACAAATGCAAGCGGCCGCAGCGGAAGAAATAGACCACTTAAGTTGGTGTGAAGACCGCCTTACCGAGCTCGGATATTCACCTAGCATACTAAACCCATTTTGGTATATCGGCTCCTTTGCCCTTGGTGCGCTAGCGGGAATAGCCGGCGATAAATATAGTCTTGGCTTTCTAGAAGAAACAGAAAAGCAAGTGACCGCCCATTTACAAAGCCATTTGGATAAGTTGCCGCATCAGGATCACAAATCGCAGGCCATTTTAGCGCAAATGAAAATTGACGAAGAACAACATGCCGATATGGCATACCAAGCCGGTGCCACATCCTTACCCGCACCTATCCAACACCTGATGAAATACGTCTCGAAGCTGTTAACTAAAAGTAGCTATTATCTTTAACCTATACCCGTGATTTCAATTTTATCAGCGTTATGTTACATTGTACCCAAGCTATTTCTCAGGCCATTATCTATTTTTAGGCCGTTCCTTTAAAGCCATTTCGACAACAGGGGCAGGCAATTGTTACGCAATCGCTTCTATTTTGCCAACAAAGAAAATGTTGGCCGATTTATTAATTTATGGGACGTCCTCATCCTGTTGTTAGTCTTTGCCATTTTATTTTTTCTAGGATGGGCTGGCAAACAAATGGCAAGCCCTTATCACCTCGGGGGACAGCCACCAATTTCATTGGCAGCTGCTAATTTACCTTTTTATGCCGTCCGTACTGTTTTACGCATGTTCATTGCCCTAGGCATATCCCTCATTTTCACACTGCTCATTGGTACGATGGCTGCCAAAAGTCGCCGCGCTGAACAAGTGATCATTCCTAGCATTGATATCTTGCAATCCGTACCCGTATTGAGCTTTCTATCCATTACCGTGGCGGGATTTATCCGTTTGTTTCCAGGCAGCATGTTAGGCCCAGAATGTGCTTGTATTTTTGCAACGTTTACAGCCCAAGTTTGGAATATTACCTTTGGCTTTTATCAATCATTGAAAACTGTTCCCCATGATCTGAAAGAAGCGGCCGCCATGTACCAACTTTCTGCCTGGCAACGCTTTTGGAAGCTCGAAGTGCCCTTCTCAATGACAAGTCTCATCTGGAATATGATGATGTCGATGTCAGCAAGTTGGTTCTTTGTCGTATTATCTGAAGCGATATCCGTCGCTCATCAAGAAATTCGCTTACCAGGCGTGGGTTCTTATATTGCCGTGGCTATTGAACAACACAATCTTCATGCCATTGGCAATGCGATTGTCACCATGATAATTGTCATTTTTCTTTATGACCAAATTTTATTTCGACCCTTAATTGCCTGGTCTGAGAAATTTAAATTTGACCAATCCGCCGACGAAGAGGAATATGAATCTTGGTTGGTCAATATGGTGCGCCGGTCACGATTTATCCATCGCATTGGTAATGTGACAAGCACCATTCGAGATCGGTTTATCAACCAGAATCGATTAGGTCGATTATCATCAAAATCTGGCCCTAAGCCTTTAGAATATCAACCCGGCAAAAATCGATGGATTTTTAATGCTATTTTGTTGCTAGCCATCATTACCGGGACTTATGCGTTGCTTAATTATATTTTAAGTGAATTAAAAGTCAGTGAAGTGATGCATGTTTTTTTCCTAGGGGCCATGACTGGAACTCGCGTGATCATCTTAATCATCATTAGCTCGATTATCTGGATACCCGTTGGTGTTTGGGTGGGTATGCGTCCGAGAGTTGCCCAACGGGTGCAACCGTTAATTCAATTAGCCGCCGCCTTTCCTGCCAATTTATTCTACCCTTTGTTTGTCATTGCCATTTCTCATTACAAACTCAATGTCGAAATTTGGGTGACGCCGCTTATGATCTTAGGCACTCAATGGTACATTTTATTTAATGTTATTGCTGGCGCTGCCAGCATTCCTAGAGAACTCGCTTTGGCAATGAGTAACTTTAATGTCTCGGGTTGGCAGTGGTGGAAGAAATTTGCCATCCCCGGTATTTTTCCTTTTTTCATCACCGGGGCAATTACCGCCGCAGGAGGTGCTTGGAACGCCAGTATTGTTGCGGAGTGGGTTAGCTGGGGCTCAACCACCTTAAAAGCAACCGGGCTTGGTGCTTATATTCAAGAAAGCACTCTAGCGGGTGATTTTCCTAAAATAGCCTTAGGCACCGCCATGATGTGTGCCTATGTTTTAGCATTCAACCACATCCTTTGGCGGCCTTTGTATCGGTTAGCTGAAAAGCGGTTTAATATTAGTTGAGGGTAGCCATGTCACAAGCGATAATTCAATTAGAAAACTGCCGCAAATCATTTAAAAAATCGGCCCATCAGGAATTATTAGTCCTAGAAGATGTGAACTTCACCTTACACGAAGGTGAAATTGTTGCCCTGCTTGGCAAATCGGGGTCGGGAAAATCGACCTTGTTACGAATCATTGCGGGTCTTATTCCCCCCACCTCTGGAAAAGTGACCTACCGAAATAAATCCGTTAAGAAACCCGTTCCTGGCATTGCCATGGTTTTTCAATCATTCGCCCTCATGCCATGGCTCACCGTATTACAAAATGTGGAACTTGGGTTAGAAGCGCAAGGGGTTCTTCGTGAAGAAAGGCGGAAAAGGGCCATTGAGGCAATCGATATCATTGGTTTAGATGGATTTGAATCGGCTTATCCAAAAGAACTCTCAGGCGGGATGCGTCAACGGGTGGGATTTGCCAGAGCATTGGTGATTAACCCGGATGTGTTATTGATGGATGAACCTTTTTCAGCATTGGACGTTCTTACCGCTGAAAACTTAAAATCCGACTTACTTGAGCTGTGGCAAAACAAACAAACCAACACCAATGGCATCTTACTTGTCACCCATAACATTGAAGAAGCGGCCTCATTGGCTGATCGAATTATTATATTTGGCTCCGATCCTGGCTATATTCGTGCTGAACTTAAAGTTGATTTACCACAGCCGCGTGATGTTGAATCGGTGGCATTTCGCAATGTGGTGGATAAAATCTACACCTTAATGACAACCGGCCCGAAAGAAAAAGCCAAACGCGCTATTCGCGAACACCAAATCAGCCTAGGTTATCGTCTACCCGATGTGGATCCTTCTGAATTAAGCGGGTTAATTGAAACCATGACCTTTTATGAAGGGCGCATCGATTTACCCGAGCTCGCCGAAGACGTGTCCATGAATATCGATGATCTCTTCCCCATCATTGAAACGTTAGAAATTTTAGGGTTTGCCAAAGTAGCTGAAGGGGATATTCAATTAAGTGAATTAGGAGCCGAGTTTTCAAATGCCGACTTACAGTCACGAAAACGATTATTTGCCCGACGGCTGTTAGAAAAGGTACCCCTTGCCCGTTACATTCGCCGGGTGTTAGATGAAAAACCCAGCCACCGCGTTTCCGAAGAGCGGTTTTTAACCAAGCTCGAAGATTATCTCAGTGAAAAAGAAGCCGACCGCGTGTTACACACCATGATCGATTGGGGTCGCTATGCCGAAATTTTCGCCTATGATTTTAATTCCGGCATGTTGAGCTTGGAAAACCCGGGCATTGAAGAGGGCTGACAAGCCTAAATATCAACGAGGGCCTCTATCCAATTCAGATTTGGTATCGTCAACAGCAGGCATAGACGTTGATTCAGCTTTTTTGAACATTGTATGCTCTGAAGCTGATTTTGATACCACCGACACCAATGCTTTAGCAACATCCTTGACAAAATTCATGATTGATTGCCATTTTGATAAATCGTTTTCTAAGAAAGGACGTGCCTTTTCGATTGCATTCTTGTAGTTCTGAGTAAAAATCTCATTCGCTTTAGCAGCGGGCATAGCTCCGTTTAAATTCGATTCAAAGGTATTTCGAGCAGTTCGTAATTCACTAAGCAACGTGTTGGCAGCAGCTAGTGCTTCCTTATTTTGATGCTTGTTGTCCCCACCTATTTTTTGGCCAAGCAAATTAAGGGCACTATCAACTTTTTCTAGCGTATTGCTAACTCTTTGTTCACGTCGTTGCTCCATCAATTTTGCACTTTGTTCTATTCCTTTGTGGGCCTTATCCCTTGCTTCTAAAACTTTCTGGCTTGATTTCATCAGCTTTTCTGCTTCATTGGACACTTTATTGGCTTCTTTCATCAGCTCTTCCATGGTTTCTTTTGGCAATTCAAGACTACTGACCTTTCCAAGCGGATTAAATTCCTCAGTCCACTCAATATTGAATTTCTCGATCGCTTCTATAGCAGCTTGATGCTGCTGCTGGCTTCCCGCTTCGCGTGCAGGCTTGAGCGAGTCACTCAATGTTTGAATGGTTTTTCTCACTTCTTCAATTTGTTTTAGATTACCTTGGATATCTTTCGTTAATCCTTGTGCTAACTGTTGAATATTGTGAATTTGGACGTCATAATCATGTTTATCTGTTTCATCCAATTTATTAATGACGCCAAGTGGGTGATTTTGGTCTTCTATTGCTTTACTCAGCCGATCTAAAGTGTCCAGTGCATTATTATGATCTTCGATTGTTTTTGGGTCGCCTGCATCCTTCAAAAGTTGTCTTAATCCTCTAATATGCTTGTCTGCAGCCATGAGCGATTCGTTTGAACTAGGCATCATCGTCTCCAATTTATTTTCTAACACCTACATTATAGACTATGAATACAGACGTGCCGCGACTTGTTCGCGGCATCCAGGGGTTTTGGCCTTTATTTTGATGAGGTGTCCAGACTGGCATCTCTGGATACCGCGAACAAGTCGCGGTACGTCGGTGTTAGCGCTAAGTTCGATGTATTTTAAATAAAATATCGATTATTTCTTCAAAAAAAATGCCGGGCATTAAACCCGGCATTAAGCGATTCACTCAATCCGTTTTCTAAACATTATCCTTTGGGGGATTTTGGTTCGAAAGCGGATTCTGAATCTTTGACCGTCTTCCACGAAGCAGCCTCTGATTTTTCAAACAGGCTATGTTTTAATACTTGTTCTCTCGTGGCTGTGGGGAGAATTAAAGAAGCCGTTTTTACGATGACATTAGAAACTGTCTTGATAAAATTCATGATTGACTGCCATATGGTAAAATCGCTTTCTAAGGCGGGGCGTGCTTTTTCGACGGCTTCGGTATAGGCTTTCTTGAATTTTGCATTTGCTTCCTCAAGAGGCACATACGCTTTATTTTTAGAATAATCTAAATCGTTTTTATATTGCTCTGTCGCTTGCTTTAACTCAGAAATAAGCGTAAAACCAGCAGAGGCTGCCGTTTCATTTCTTAGGGAATTAAGCTTACCCCCAATATCCTGCTCAAGTTTAGAAACGGCATCTTCAATTTTTTTAACCGATTGGGATAGTAATTCTTGCTTTTGTTGTTTGTCTTTTTCAATTCTTTCACGATTTTCTTTTTGACGCTGAATCCTCGCATCCCGATTTTGTTTGTCCTTTTCTTGTCGTTTCGTAATTCTTTCAATTTCTTCAGGTGCTTTTGTCTTAGCTTTAATAGCAGTCTGATACTTGCCTTCTAACTCATTCGCCTTATCATAGTGTTCCCTTACCGTCGTTTTCAGACCGCTCACTTCTTCGCTGGGGAATTTACAAAGCTTGGCAAAATCATCCATAACTTTCAGGTAAGCATCTTTTGTCTCTTTGGCATATTCTAGAGCAATATCAGGGTTGCCATTATGGAAGGATTTTTCGGCGTTGTTTAATAAGCCGACTAATTGCCCATTGAGCTCCGTTAGAACCTGCGCTGCCTTTTTATTGTCTTTCTCGACTGTATCAGTTGGTTTAGTTGTTGCCTTGGGTTTTGCCATTGTACTCTCCTAAGCTTAAATATTGTTCATATTATAGAACATAAACATTAAGACTATATTAAGATCATTATAACCATCAGTTAAACATCTGTGCACCGAACAAAAAATAATTAGATTCAACGACGATTCCCGTATTCCGGCCTTCGGCCTTCATACGGGCTACTTTTTTATCGTAGCCCGCATGGAGCGAAGCGCTGAGTGATCCTGATATATTTTTGTTCAGTAAGAAAAATTGGCAAAACCAAAGAGAACCCCCTCGCCCGCGCTAGAATTTAAACCAGGGGTAAAATCTTGCTCGCGGGAGAGGGTTGGGGAGAGGGTAAAAG
>JAGVJN010000050.1 GCA_020051095.1 Pseudomonadota bacterium
AAAAAGCCGCCAAATAAAGCAAAAGGAACACCGAGCATCACCATTAAAGTCTCCGTGATGGTACGGAAGGTAAAATAAAATAAAACAAAAATAATGACTAAGGTGAGTGGTACGAAAATCTTAAGCCGCTCATAAACCCGTTGCATGAATTCGTATTGACCTGACCACGCCAATGTATAGCCTGGAGGCAATTTGACTTTGGCCTTGACTGCTTGCTTTAGCTCCTCCACGTAACCACCAATGTCTCGACCACTGATGTCGATGAACACATAACCTGCTAACATGGCATTTTCATCGCGAATCATGGCAGGTCCAGAACGAAACGTTAACGTCACCAATTGCGCAATAGGCACTTCAGCACCACTCGGTGTTTTGACTAAGATACGATTGAGTTTATCCGGGTCATCGCGTAATTCGCGCAAATAGCGCACATTCACCGGATAACGCTCACGCCCTTCAATTGTAGTAGTAATGTTTTCACCGCCCACAGCCGATTCAATAATGCGATTAACATCCATGATGGTTAAACCGTAACGCGCCAGCTGGTCACGATGGATTTCAAAATCAAGAAAATAACCTCCAGCCACCCGTTCGGCATAGACGTTACTTGTCCCCTTCACTTCTTTAGCCACCATTTCAATTTCTTTGCCGATGGCTTCAATTTTTTTAATGTCGGGACCAAAAATTTTAATCCCAACCGCCGTTCGAATTCCTGTGGTGAGCATGTCATTGCGTGCCTTAATAGGCATAGTCCAGGCATTGCTCACGCCTGGAAATTGCAAGGCTTTATCCATCTCGGCAACTAAACTTTCATAAGTCATTCCTTTACGCCAAAATTCTTTGGGCTTTAATTCCACAATCACTTCCATCATGCTAAATGGAGAAGGGTCGGTAGAGGTTTCCGCTCGTCCTGTCTTTCCAAACACATGGGCTACTTCTGGAAAGGTTTTTAATTTCTTATCCATTTCTTGAAGCAAGGCGGTCGCTTGAGTTACTGAGATACCCGGTAAAGTAACTGGCATGTATAAAATGGTGCCTTCATAAAGAGGAGGCATGAATTCAGAGCCAATGAGTTTATAAAGAGGAATGATGCTTAAAGCAACCACCACCGCAATACCTATCACCAACTTTCGATAGTGCAAGGCTAGCCTTAACACGGGTGCGTACATTTTTTGCATAAACCGCGTAATAGGATGTTTTTGTTCAGGAATGATTCGACCACGCACCAAAAGAGGCAATAGTACAGGAATTAGGGTGATGGCCAACAGGGCACTCATGAAAATCGCTAAGTTTTTAGTATAAGCTAAAGGTGAAAACATCCGTCCCTCTTGGGCTTCTAGAGTAAAAACGGGCATGAACGAGATGGCAATCACAATAAGTGATGAGAAAATCGCAGGACCTACTTCCTTGGCTGAATCGATTAACACTTGGGTGCGATCGCCTGGACTTCCTTTTGCCTCCCAATCCGCTAAGCGTTTATGGGCATTATCGACCATGATGATGGCAGCATCCACCATGTCGCCAACCGCCACAATAATCCCACCAATGGACATGATATTAAGCCCAATATGCAAGAAATAAATGGGAATAAAAGAAATCAAAATCGCAAGCGGCAAGGTAATAATGGGGATTAATGCGGAACGAAAATGACCTAAAAATACGATGATGAGTAACCCAACCACCACCAGTTCTTCAATCAAATTCCAATTGGCCGTGGAGATGGCTTCTCGAATGAGATTACTGCGATCATACACAGGAACCATTTTGATTCCTTCGGGGATGGCAGTGGCCAATTCTTTTAATTTCTCTTTAATGCGACCAATCACTTGCAACACATCCTCACCAAAGCGCATGATGACAATGCCGCCCACGGTTTCTCCTTGGCCATTTAAATCAACGACCCCTCGACGCATGTCCGAGCCAAGCTGCACGGTCGCCACATCACGCAGCAAAATTGGTGTCCCATTGGCATTAGTGCCTATGGCAATTTTTTCAATATCCTCAGTAGACTTAATGTACCCTCGCCCACGAATCATATACTCCACCCCTGAGAATTCAATCACCCGTCCACCGGTGTCGTTATTGCTCATGCGAATTTTTTCGATGATGTCAGGAACCGACAGGTTGTAGGCAAGGATTTTGACGGGGTCCAAATTGACTTGATATTGCCTGACAAACCCACCCACACTGGCGACTTCAGACACCCCTGGAATTGCTCTTAACCAATAGCGTAAATACCAATCTTGAAACGTGCGTAATTCAGCCAGATTATGTTTCCCATTCTCATCCACCAAAGCGTATTGATAAATCCAACCCACAGGGGTTGCATCAGGACCTAGTTGAGGAGTGACCCCTTCGGGTAATTTCCCTGCCAGTTGACTCATGTATTCCAAAACACGAGAACGCGCCCAATAAATATCGGTTCCGTCCTCAAAAATAATATAGACGTAAGAAAAACCAAAATCAGAAAATCCTCGTACCGCAACCACCTTCGGTGCGGACAATAGGGCGGTCACAATAGGATAAGTGACCTGGTCTTCCATTAAATCAGGAGAGCGCCCCATCCAGGTGGTATACACAATCACTTGCGTGTCTGAAATATCAGGCAGTGCATCCATGCGGGTATTCTTCAAGGCCATATAACCCATGAAAGAAAACCCAAGCACAAAGAGCAACACAATAAAGCGATTGCGTGCACAAAATTCAATAATCCGTTCAACCATAAAATCCCTTTATTTCATAGGAATCTCATACATCATCCCTGTTTTTGAAAGGAAGAGCCTTACGAGATAACACTCATAAGCAATTCATCTCTTATTATTTATGCTGCATGCCCCCCATGGCCGCTTTCAACTGGCTCTCCGAATCAATGAGGAAATTGGCAGAGGTAATAATCTTATCTCCCTCCTTAACCCCTTTTACTATCTCAAGCAAATCACCGGCCCGCACTCCAAGAGTGACGTCTCGCCATTCAATTTTACCATTGCCATGATAAATAAAGACTACCGCTCGCTCACCCGTGAGCAAAACCGCATTTTTAGGTACTACAAGACGTTCACCCAAAGGAACTTTGAGTTCCAGATTAACATACATACCAGGCTTTAATTGTTCTTTTGTATTGTCTACTTCAAAACGCACCTTGGCTGTTCGCGTTTTCATATCAATGGTCGGATAAATAAAATCAAGCTTGGCTTTAAATAACTCATTGGGCAAATAGGTGAGGGTCAGGTCGGCAGTTTGTCCAAGTTTAATATAGGGCAACTCGTATTCATAAATATCCCCTAAAACCCATAATCGTGATAAATCAGCAATGGTGTACAGTTCATCCCCAGGCTCAATACGCATACCGATAAGCGCCATTTTTTTAAGAACCGTTCCCTGGATGGGTGAGTCAATGGTCATGGTTCGAGTAATTTTGCCGGTGCGCTTCAATTGCTCTATTTCCTTTTCAGAAATCCCCCATAGTAGTAACCGTTGATGGGCTGCTTGAAAGGCCCCTTGGGCACCACGGGCAGCACTGGAAGTGGTATTTTTACTTAAGATTTCTTGAGCGTTCAAGGCAAGGAGATATTCTTGTTGGGTGGCGACCAATTCCGGACTATACACCGTAAAAAGAGCTTGTCCTTTTTTGACTTTTTCGCCAGTGAAATTGATGAATAATTGCTCTATCCAACCGTCAAAGCGTACATGAATATGGGCAATGCGCCGCTCATCGGCCTCAACACGACCTACCGTTCGGATTGTTTTTTCAATCAGTTGGCGGCGTACCAGCTCTGAGGTGATGCCAATGGCTTGTAAGCGGACTGGATCAATCACAATCTCATTTTTTTGTGTGGATTGTTTCGTGTCCATCTTGTTATGTGTATCCGTTGCATTTTGTGCCTGGGTTAACTGCAACAAAGCCAGTAAACTCAAAACGAACACACCCCTTCTCATCACCTTCTGATTCATAAGTACGTCCCTGTGCTTTCTTCAATTTGTGCAATGGCTTTTTCATGTTCAGCAAGCTCACCGTGCCATTCCAATTCGTTTTCTTGTAGGGTCAATAAATTATTCAGCATCGTTAAAAAATCGACTTTGCCAACCCCATAATTGGCTTGTGAAGAGGTAAAAGTCAGAGTCGCTTGCGGAATGATGGTATGTTGAATTAGATGAATGAGCTTTGCCGAGCGCTCTGCCAACAAATAGGCATTTTTCACTTGAAAAGAAAGTGTGCGATAAGTCGTCTGCAAGTCTTCCATATCTGCGTTGTAACGGGCAAGTGATTCCCGTACGGCATTATTTTGTTTTTGCATGAAATAAAGGGGAACGGTTGCTTTTAACAACACTTGATAGCCTTTGGTATGCATTCCCGTATCATGAAGCCGTCCCCCCTCGATTTCAACATCCGGGAAATAATCCATTTTACTTAACTTGATGGCTTGTCGTCCTTTTTGCACGTTATGCTGCTGCATGATTAATTGAGGCGCCCGCTGTTTAACGAGCGAATAAAAATACTCCAAATTATGGCCCATTGGTGTGATAGGGAGTGTTGTTGGAGTACTGACTACCCTTTCTAAGGAACGATTCAAAAGACGGTTGATATCGGCTTGCAGGGATTGGCGTTGTTGCTTTAAGATGACTAAACGCATCTCTAGACGAGAAATCTCGGTTTGGGCGCGATAAATGTCTTGTTGGGGCGTTTTCCCTACACTGTACGTCGCTTCGGCACTTTGTTCCATTTCATGGAGAAGCTCTTGATTTCTTTGCACAATCTCGATGGATTTATTGACAAAGTAAAGGTCATAATAGAGCCGTTTTAGTTCCGCAATCACGGCAAAACAGGTGGCTTGATACTCCGCTTGCGTGCGTTTGGCCTCAAGGGTGGCTATTCTTCCGCGAACAATGAGTTTGCCAGGAAAAGGAATTTCTTGGCTCCCACCCAACATTTGTTCACGTCTTGGGTCTACATCCATGGGGATGTTCTCGGACATATTGATATACCCCGCGTTCAATTTCGGATCAGGAAGCGCTTTCGCTTGCGGAATCACGTGAATTGCAGCAAGCAGACGGTCGCGTACCGCCCGAATTTGGGGATTGTTTTGCTTGGCTTCCTGAATTAACTGCAACAAACCGGGTGTGGGCTTGGCATAAGTCAATGGCCCACTAAAACAGGCGCTTAAAACAACAGCCCACGTAATTTTTTTAATACTAAAACGCTTCATTAGGTGCCTTCCTTAACCATTTCCGGCCTTCTATAACCAGCAAAGGCAGCATGCCTAACAGTATCCAAGAAAGACACTGGTTGAATGACACCGGCTCAATGCCAAATAATTCACGCAATAAGGGAATGTGATGAATCAAGACTTGCAATGAAAAACTGATGCTCACAATAAAAAAAAGTCGCAAATTAGAGAAAAAACCCACTTGCCAGATGGTCTTGGTGTCACTGCGAGCACCAAAAGCCCGCAAAAGCTCTGCCGTTACTAACACAGAAAATGCGGCATCTTGAGCCTGGATTAAATCCCCATCCATTAAATATTCATAAGCAAACACACCCAGAGTGACCAAAGCCGTTAAGCAGACAATAAAGGTCACTCGTTTGAAAAATACCCTATCCATCATAGTTTTTTGCGTAGCTCGGGGTGGGCGATTCAAAATCCCTGGCTCGGACATATCGGTAGCTAAGGCAATAGCCGGCAAGCCATCCGTGATTAGGTTAATCCATAACAATTGGATGGGCAATAAAGGCAGAGGCCAACCGATTAAAAGGGCCACAAACACAACCAGCAATTCCCCACTGTTGCCTGCTAACAAATAAGCGAGCGTTTTAGCAATGTTGTCATAAATCGTGCGTCCCTCTTCAATACCGGCCACAATCGAGGTGAAGTTATTATCCATAACAATGATATCAGAAGCTTCCTTGGTCACTGCCGTTCCTGTTTTACCCATGGCGATGCCCACAGAAGCTTCTTTTAAGGCAGGCGCATCATTGACCCCATCGCCCGTCATCGCCACCACCTTGTTTTGTTTTTTCCAGGCGCGTACGATTTTTAATTTATGCTCTGCTGTCACGCGGGCATAGACTGCAATGTCTTTAACACAGTGGCTAAATTCTTCCTCGGACAGGTTTTCAAGCTCATTACCCGTGAGCAATCGTTCTCCTGTCCCCAAAATACCGAGTTCTTGGGCAATGGCTCTTGCTGTATCAGGATGGTCACCTGTTATCATGACCGGTTTGATACCCGCCTTTTTACAGCGGCTGACGGATTCCTTGCTACTGGCATGCGGTGGGTCCTGAAGACCAATGAGACCTAGGAAAATTAAGTGACTTTCAATTTCATTGTCTTCTTTTTCTAACTCGGCACAGTCTAATGGCCTCTGGGCAAAAGCTAACAGACGCAATGCTTCACTGGCCATCAACTCACACGATTGTTGCATGCGCGCTTTGTCATTTGGCGTTAATTTTTTAACCCCAGTTTGGGTCAAAATATGAGTGCATCGCTCCAAAATAATTTCCGGTGCGCCTTTAATAAAAGCGATGAACTCCTTTTCCTCTTGGCATATCACCGTCATACGTTTGCGTTCGGAGCTAAAGGGCAACTCCTTAATGCGAGGTAAAAAGGTTTGCAGCTCACCTCGCCGAACCCCTCCTTTGGCGGAAGCGACCAAAAGTGCCACCTCAGTGGGATCCCCTACTGCGGTCATTTGCCCATTTTGGCTACTCAAATCAGCGTTGTTACAGGCCACCATAGCGCGTAGTGCGGCCTGTAACAACGTGTCTTCAGACCCATTAATCTCTTGACCTTGCAGTGAAAATCCTCCTGTGAGGTTATAACCCTCTCCGTGAATGCTATAAACATCACCGGCTGTTACAAGCTTACGTGCCGTCATTTCACCCACCGTCAACGTTCCTGTTTTATCGGTGCAAATCACTTGTAAACTGCCTAAGGTTTCAACTGCCGATAATCGCCTCACCAGCACGGAACGTCTTACCATGCGCTGCACACCAAGCGCTAGAGCCACCGTGACAACAGCAGGCAAGCCTTCAGGAATTGCCGCAACCGCAAGACTCACGGAGCTCATGAATAATTTAAAAATAGGAATGTTGCGAAGTAAACCTAAGCCAAAAATGGCAATGACAATGAAAAAGCAAAGCCATAATAAACGAGAACCCACTTGATTGAGTTTTTTCTGTAAAGGTGTTTCATCACGAGAGGCTTCACTAAGCATTTTGGCGATATGACCCATTTCGGTTTGCATCCCAGTCGCGACAACCAGTGCACGTCCCGTACCATCAGCAATCGAGGTTCCCATAAACACCATGTTTTTACGGTCGGCTAATGGGGTTTCTGGAATGCAAAGGTCCAGGTTTTTACCTACTGGCATGGATTCACCCGTGAGCGGTGCTTCATTGACCTTGAGTGCTGACAACTCAAAAAGACGGGCATCGGCGGCGATTAAATCACCACTTTCAAAAAGGATAACATCTCCTGGGACGATATCCGGGGCAGCAATCATTTTGGCATGGCCATCGCGCAAAACAGTCGCTTTTGGTGCGGCCATTTCCTGGAGCGCTGCCATAGCGCGATCGGCTCGGTATTCTAGAGTGAAACCAATAATGGCATTTAAAATAACAATGGCCAAAATAGCAATGGCATCGGCTTTTTCAGCAAGTAAAAAAGAAACAATGACCGCACCCAAAAGCACCCAGGTGACCACACTACTGAATTGCTGAAAGAAAATAATGAGTGCTGATGTTTTTTTCTTTTGACTCAGCAGATTTGGCCCCACTTCTTCTAATCGTTGAGCGGCATCTGCTTCACTTAAACCTAAAGATAGCTCTATTTTAAACTGGGATGCGATATCCTGAAGCGTTTTTTCATGCCATTGTTCTGCCATTGTAATTCATCCTTTGAATCGGCTCAGCCAGTATTTTCAAATGACCTTAATTCTTCCTAAAGTAACCTCATATTAATTACAGCATCACTGATGGCTTTCCGTTGTATTACAATCCAAAGATTATAGGGTTAGCGGCCACCACCGCCACCATGCCCAACATGGCCTTGAGCCACATGACTATCTAAACTCTCTGTGTTTTTAGTAGAGGTACTATTATTCTTGCAAGCAGCAAGTGCTAAACAACAAGCTAAAATTATCCAATGGCATTGCTTCATGATGGTCTTTATCCATGATTTTAAAAGGAAATATGACTACAATATAGACGGTTTCACACAATAAATCAAAGCAGATAGGGGCTGTTGATAGCCTATGAATCAAACCATGATATCATTGTACTTACTGATTTGAATCAACAACAAACAAAATCATTAGATACAATGATATTAATACATCCTTGATTGTTTTGGAGACCCAAGTTTTATGAAAAAATTGACCATCACCTTAATGAGCTTATCATCAATCAATTTATATCATCCTATTGCTTTTGCTGAGAATTCCCACCATCACACAATGACCCATGTCACGTTACAGTCTTCAAAATCAGAGAATCGTCCTACCATGCAATTATCAATTCAAGAAGTCATTGATAAAGAAAACAAAAAATTAGTATTGATTAAACTAAGCGATACTAAAAGCAACAAACCAATCACCTTAGACAATCTCATTGAGGCGCATACTCAGAAAATTCACTTGCTGATTATCGATAACCATCTCGTTGACTACAGCCATGTTCATCCAATAGAGACAAATATACCCGGTGTTTATCAATTTGAATGGCAGCCTACTCTGAAAAATGCCTCTTATCGAGCATGGGCTGATCTAATACCTGCGAATACCAAAAATCAAGAATACGTTGTTGCTGATTTCCCCTCTCCAAAAACCATAAAGAGAATTGAAGATCGAATGGTGAGACAACCATTATTTGAAAGTACCGTTGATGGTTACAAATTCAAATTATCTTTTGATAAAACACCATTACACATAGGTCAACCCATCATGGGCAAAATTGATATTGTCGATGCTAATGGAAAGCCTGTTCATACCCTAGAGCCGATTATGGGTGCTTATGCACACATCGTTGGTTTTAATGAAGACTTTAAAACAGTAACCCATGTCCATCCAATGGGTAAAGAACCAACAAATGGCTCTGAAAGAGGAGGACCTGAATTGCAATTTCATATTGAGTCCAATCAAGTCGGATTTATTAAACTATTCGCCCAAGTACAAATCAATGGAAAAACACTATATGCTCCATTTGAGATATTAGTAAAAAATAAATAGCACTATTTCAGTTCGTCGGGTGCTTACTGAGGAACTGTTATTCGTGTTTTCGCACCAACAAGAGACTTTACCAGACCAAACATTTCACGCTAAGTCCAAAAAATCCATCATACTGCGCTTCAAGCTTTCAAATAACTCAAACCAAAAAGTGAGCGATGCCAAAGGATTATTGATCATCTCGACAACTTTTCTGGTTCCTCGTTGGGTAAAAAATAATAACCTTGTTCGTTGATTTCAAGAATGACAATAACACGCCCATGAGGAATAACATTTTTGCTAGTCGTATATAATATATAGCGTGCTGTGGACTAGGCGCTCCTTTTTCCAGTTCTTCAGAAATCCATGATGTTAAGGTAATGGGATTTTTCATAGCTATAACCTAAACGTCTATCGCAAATATTTTCTGATTTCAGTAACAACACCAATCAGCTGTGCTTCATTGGCTTGCTTGATACTTACCGTGGCCCATAATTCGCTATTTGGCAATAGTTGGAATAAACAATCATCTGCTTCACCATATTTGCGTAGTATTGTTAGATTTTTTTGTGTCAGATAAACCAAGACAAATTGACCTGGATTGGGTTGCAATTGATTATCAATAATCACCATGTCACCCGGATTAAGTTCAGGTTGCATACTGCTATCCTCCACTACTGCTGCAAATAGTACTGAGCTTTTAATGGCAGGATTAAAAACATCCACAACGATCGTTTTTTCAAATGCAAATGTGTCTTGTTGCCCTAAAATTTCTCTAGCATGCGGGGCCTCTTTCATGCTCAATATAGGAATATGTCGGAGGCTATTTTCAGAACTCTGGATAAGCTCCCCTTGCGGATTATCGGTTAAGCACAACAAATAGGATGCCGACACACTTAACTGATCTGCAAGCAATTTGGCCTCTAATGGTCCAGGGCTTCGCGTTCCTTGTTCCCAATTACTAATTCTTGCTGGTGAAAGCTCCACTGTTCTTGCTGCTAATTCCTTAATGGTAATACCCAGCTCTTTGCGGGATTTGGTAATGCGATTACCTATTTGTTCTCTGATATCCATTGTGATCCTTCAAAAAAATAATACATACCCATTGACTAAAACACGATTTGTTTTATATTATGTATAAATTAAAACGTTTTGTGTTTAGTGAAATAGTAATACTTAGCATATTTAATCATAAATTTATTTAAAAATCACATCATGTTTTATTTTAACTATTTTATTCATTGATAAAAAGGTCAGGACATGGAATTTATTATTATCACCCATAGGGAACTTTCTGCATTAAGCGGATTACCTTACCTACAACAATTGACTTACCTTCACGGCATTAAACCCTACGTAGATTACAAAACAGGATTAGTAGGTATTCGTCGAGGTATTAGTTATCAGTCAATGAGTGAAGCACTTTATATAGAGCCTCACTCGGGTATTAAAAGCGGCAGTCCCAGTAAAGATCAATTGCGTCGTGCATTAAAAGGACTTGAGAAAGCAGGATTAATTGAAATCCAATCATGGGAGAGAAAGCTGGTTTTACGTTGCTTATTATTAGATAGGCATGAATCTGTTCAAAACAAACCCGCCATAAAAACGCTTGAGCATACCGCCAGTAATACAGCAGAAAGAAATCTAATGGATTCAACGAAATCCAATATAAACACATCAGAAGAGGACACATTCCAAAAGCCAGAACCCACCACTCCTCAAGATAATAATAATAATTATTTTTTTATTTCTTTATCTCAAGCCTTTGAAGAGTTCTGGGATCTGTATCCACTGAAAAAAGAAAAAGAAAATGCTTTTGAGATGTTTAAAAAACTAAAACCCTCTCATGCCTTAGTCCAGGAAATCATGGCTCGCTTAACAGAACAAATTCAATTTGACCTGCAGAAACGCTCAGAAGGTGTTTGGATGCCTGCCTGGAAATACCCAGCGAACTGGTTAACACAACGATGCTGGGAAACAACATCAACGATTATTAAAGCCAAGGAGTATGACTATGCAATCCATGAAACAAATCGTGCACACCAATCATCTGACCACCTTGCCAGGATTACAAAGTCAAGTGAAAGTACGAGCTTCAGCGACACAGAGTTCCAAAAACTCTGGAAAATGCACTGAGCAAGTCAACAAACTTTTTCTGAAGTTTTCAACCTTTTATGGACACATCTGGCGTAGTCAATTCAAAAATGAATATTACTCAGATTTTGCGCGCAAAGAATGGTCGAAAGCTCTGCAGGAATTTGATGAAAAGCTGATTGAACAAGCCATTGATGAGTGTCTAAAAAACCGTGAAATGCCACCAGCATTAGCGCAATTTATTGAGTGTTGTAAGCAGCTCTCAGCCAGGAAAAAACAGTTTTTTCAGAGAGAAGTCTACAAACCCTGTGACCCTAGCGTTGCCCACTCTCACCTACAAAAAATAAAAAAACTCTTAAACATGAAATAACAATAATCAATCGGAGAAAAACTATGTTGGTACTAACAAGACGCAAGGGTGAGCAAATATTAATTGATAAAGGACAAATCCAAATTCAAGTCATCTACCAGCGAAGAGGCGTGGTTGCTTTGGGCATTAAAGCACCACCTCATATTGATGTTGATCGAGAAGAAATTTTCTTAAGAAAACAAGCGAATCCCGAAAAAACAGATGACAAGGAGAAAAAATGAGATCAACGATTCAGCTGTCCCTTATTTGCATATTGAGTGTGGCAGCATTTTACTCTTTTGCTGCCGATGTAACACAAGTTAATCGCTACGCTACTGTTGCCAATAAACCATTGGCAGCACAAATCAACCCTTTACTAGCAGTTCAACAAGTCCATTTTCCTCAAGAAATTCAAAGCATAGGTCAAGCCATTGCATGGTGGTTGCGTTTTTCAGGTTTTATCTTGGTATCCAAAGAAAAACAACCTGAAAGCCTGCAAGCAGTCATGCGCCAACCGTTACCTCAAATTGACAGAAATCTTGGGCCTCTAACCGTTAAAGACGGACTCGAAATACTTGTTGGTCAACAATCTTTTGTCCTAGTTGAAGATCCACTGCTACGGCAAGTGAATTTCAAATTAAAACCTGGCATCAAAACAGAGAGTAAATCATGATTAATCGCACAACCACCTTAAAATACCTATTAGTAGCGAGCTTAGGTCTGACTTTAGCTTGCAGTATTGTTGGCATTAAATACTATTCAACGAATAAACCCACAGACTCAGAGGTCATTGCCAATCGCCTTGATACCATTCAGGCTCAGTTGGGGGCATTACATCAGGAAGTAAAAAAACCGGCTGAGGCAGTGAATTTAACCACAATCAATCAGGACTTCAATAAACTGGCTTCATTGATTGAACAACTCAAAAGTAAAGATGAAACTACCCTCAATCACCTGATTAGTGAAAATCGCGCAGAATTAGTGCAAAAACTTGATTCGCTGCATGAAATAGTTACCGCTCTTGATGATAAACGTCACCCCATCAAATATCTGCCTGTTACTTCCTTACCGTTTAAAGTCATCAGCATAGACAGCATCCAGCAGATCAGTGTTGCCACAATGGCCTACAACTTTAAAACCATACCCCTGGAAAAAAGCGACAAACTGGCTGACTGGATAGTGTTAAGCATTGATTTTGGTCTACAACGCATGGAATTAGAAAACAGCAATAAAGAACATGTTGTTGTAAAAATGAATGTAGTGCAAGGAGACTCTGATGTTTAAGTATTCAGTCTTTCTGCTTCCCTTGTTAGTCTGTGAAATAGTACATGCCGAACTGAATATTCCCGGGCTAAACCAACAACCCCTGAATCACCTTGCTATTCAGGATCAAACGCTGGAAAAAACTGGATTAACGGTTAATGAAGATGATCTGACCTCCGAACAAGACATCAATAAACTCACGCTTACCGAAGCACAACTCCATGAAGCGAAAGTCTGGGGATTAACAATTGATGAAGAAAAACGCTATGTCTTGCTTATACAAAACAAAAGCAAATTCTATTATGAAGGGTTAAGACAAACACCGATTGATATTTTGGGTCTTAATGCCAGAAATGAAGTGGAACGTGATCACTTTGCAGAACTGGCAGCCAGGCAGGAAGCCCAGAAGGTATCGAAAAACATTGCCTGGAACAATGCCTTTTACAAAACCTACAACAGACTGTTTGCCAATGTGCCTGTGATAGGTGACTTTGATCCTTCTCCCTATTCACCTTATGCCCATAAACCGGTGCAATTAAGTCAAGGCGATACGCTTTACTTCTTCATCAAAGAAAAAGACGCAGTAAAAACCATACTGATGATGCTCTTTGATGCCATAGAGCAAACACCAGATACCCGATTGCATTTGATGTTATTGAATATGGATGATGCAACAATCCAAATCTGGGCTAACCAGCATCAAATTCCGCAACATCTTGTAAACAGCAGCCGTATCAGCTTGAACCATGGCGAGCTAAATTATCAGACACTCAAAGTAAACAAAAAGCTGCTGCCTCTACTGCTACTATCCAAAAATGGTCATTCCAGCATCGTTGATTTGGGGAGATTCTAATATGCGAAAAACCGCCATAATCTTTGGGCTGTTGATGATTACTTCTTGCTATGCCTGGCAAATCATCAACATGGAACAGTACATCAAAGAGAGTGAAGCACAATTAACCGAAGACTCATTAAAACTGCAAGAAAAACTGGACGCAAGAATGCCTGTATCCAGTAAAGCTACGGTTGGCAAAGTTGAGCGACGAAAACTAACACTCGTTAATTTTTCAAACCCTGTATTCATCATTGGAGATGATGCTGTTTCACGTCAATGGTTGCAGGAAAATATAAAAAAATTGGAGAAAGCTCAGGCTCTGGGATTTGTCGCCAATATCAACAACAGCGAACAATTGCAATCGCTACAACGTCTGACCAAAGCATCTTTATTACCTGCCAATGTGGATGACTTGATGAATATTTTTCAAGAGAGTCATTATCCGCTTGCTTTTTATGAGGGGGAATTATGGCAATAAAGACGGCAACTCCCAAACCATCCAAAAGAGTAGTCATGAGTCTCATGTTACTTGTCCTGCTTGGTTGGTTAATTCTTATGGGTTGGGTATCCAGTCTTTGGTGTTTCTCAGGATTTGATCAGGCGTTACATGCTGTCAAGACCCTTTCACAAAAACAAACACAAGCCATCACAGAGTTTAATGGTATGAAAATCGCCAACAAAGTGAAGTCCTGGTTTGGCAACATGCCCACACAAGGACTGACCGATAAGGTAGTTCAAACCAATTCCTTAATTAAAAACGGCCTGAATGAGGTGCTTCCTGACGAAAAAAATGAATTAAATGATATAGCGGAAGACTTTATTTACATAACCAAACAAGTTTGGTTACTTATG
The DNA here is from genome assembly GCA_020051095.1 of Pseudomonadota bacterium. Classification (GTDB taxonomy): domain Bacteria; phylum Pseudomonadota; class Gammaproteobacteria; order Legionellales; family Legionellaceae; genus JAFIFT01. Next base: position 14,592 of record JAGVJN010000050.1, read on the forward strand.
GGATTAACAACTCAGGTCATATTCATCAAGCTCGTTATTCTTGTCTCGGCTATCCCTTTATTTTTGCTGGCGACTACCGCAGGGCTTGTTGATGGGCTGAATCAACGCGCCATACGCACAGCATCTCTGGGCCGTGAATCATCCTACGTATTCCATCAGCTAAACCGCTACTTCAAACGTGGTCTTTTGCTGTTATTGAGCTTATGGCTTGCTTTGCCAGTAAGCATAACCCCCGCTTTTGTTTTTGTGCCGGTGAGCCTGTTGTTAAGCATTATGGTTTCCGTCACCGCAAGCCGCTTCAAAAAATATTTGTAAGGAGGAAACATGAAACGATTATTGTTAGTACTAATATTAAGCCTACCTCTAGCTACCCATGCACAAGAAGACGCACTTAACCAGACCTTGGTCAGAGTTATTAATCAAATTAATGCCATTATGCCTTTGCTGGATGAAGCACAGATCGAAATCGAACCTAATACCCGTATTCAATTGCATATCGAGAATTTTGAAGGTTCTGACGGTAAAACCCACGCAGGGCTTCGTACAGACCTGTTGACTATTCGCAATGCGCTGATTGATTACATCAATAAACCCGCCATTGAGCCTAAAACCATTAAGCCTCTAGCACTTGATTTTGTTGGAAAGTAATCATGAGCAAAGTGGATATTGCTAAAACTTTTGCAGCAAGTTTCAAGCAGGCAGCAGGCGACACTGCTGCAAGTGCCTATTCAGGCTGTATCCGGTTTGTAGCCATCATGCTGGTCATTATCGGACTAATTTGGTGCATCAATCAATTTATGGGCAATACGGAAAAAGAGCAGGAAGGATTTCTCATTCTGCTCGGGTCGCGCCTAATCCGTATCGTGCTGGGGTTTTGTTTATTCATTCTTATTTTAATCGTTAAGGGGAGTTGAGATGAAAAAGTTGGTTGCAAGTATGAAACTTTGGGGTCAACAAATGGGTCTGGGGCTGGTTACTTTAAATTATGCACCTGCACTTTTTGCTGATAACTGGTTTCCCAAAATATCAAACGCAGATGACATTAGTGATGGTAATAAAAGCATGATGACTGTAACCGGTAACTATGTCCGACAAGGTTTAGGTTTGTTGCTTTTTATCGCAGCAGTCATGAGTTTTATCAAATTCATTACCACCATTCAGCATGGGATTGAAGAATCCAAGAAAAATGATGGCTCAATGGTAGCCTTTGGTACTTTTGCTGTCATGGGAATTACTTATCTTGCCATCAGTATTGTAGCGGGCTACGTCGGTTACAGCATGATCACCAAATTCAAGATTTAGGAAGTGTTATGAATCAACCATCCTCACGCCATCTGTCTCATGATTATGAGGCCTATAAAGGGCTAAGCCTGAGAGAACTATTCTGGATAGTACTTGTTACAACACCGATCATTAGTATTTTTTTCTCTTTGGCCGGTCTTTTTATTGGATATCCACTGGCTTGTGGTTGTGTTGGTTTCATCGCGGGTTTTATTGTATCCATTACCCTCTGTCCCAAACGTGCAGCATCTATCAAGGCAGGAAAACCCCATGGTTATATGATGAAAAAGACCATGCTGCTGTTAGCGCGCTGGGGATTAAGACGCTCTCCCTATCTTCACCATATTGGTGTCTGGCAAAAATCCAAACTCGTGAGGTAATCCATGTTTCATTATTGGAAAAAAGTAGACAGTTTAAATCATATCAATCGCTTGTTACTTGCCTTTGTTACAGTCCTCATTCTGATTGTGGTAAGCCTGATTATAACGCTTACCAACATGCCCAAACGCTTTGAGTTTTGGTTAACTCCTGCAATGAGTGCCAATGGTGGTTTAATCAAGGAAAACCAAATTTCCAGAGAATACGTGCAAGGTTTTGTTGCAACACTTTTGCCTACGTTGAACACCTGGTCAAATGGCGGAAAAACGGAGTTTGCCAATAATCTTTCAGGATTTCATTATTATTTCACGCCACGTCATCAGGCATTAATGGATAAAACATTAAACGCCTACAAAGATGCCCAGCTTTTTAATCGGGTACAAGTAGCAAGTCTGTATCGCTTTATGGAAGACGATGATGTGAAACCTCTAGGTAATAACACATGGGAAGTCCATCTGGTTTTACGCATTACTCAAAGACTCAAAGACGACAGCCCCATGGTCATTGCGGACAAGGTGGTGGACTACCATGTGCGTGTAGTCAAGATAAGTCTGTCGCGTCTTCAAAATCCTTTTCAATTGGCTCTGGATGGTTACACCCAGCCAGAAATTCTGGTTAAAGATTTATTGGCAACTGATTCAGGAGGTACACAACATGAAAACAGGTAAATGGTTAATGACCTTGCTTGCTTTAGCAAACAGTATGCACGCATTGGCCCTTAATGCAGAACACGTCTTGTGGGATAAAACACCCATTCCGCTTGAATTGCCTTTAAATGAAGAACGACTGGTGCATTTTCCACAAGCAGTAAGCATTTTAGACAATGAAGCTGCCGACAAAGTTGCCGTCTTGAAGGTTCAAGATACTTTGTACCTGAAAAGCAAAGAGGCTTTTCAAAACAAACGACTTTTAGTGCAGCTAATGCCTCAGGGTGAGGTCATTATTTTAAACTTAAGCGTTAATGATAGAACACATAACGTTAAGCCGGTTGATATTCTATTGGAATCTAAAGAAGACGCCGCTAATACCACGCAACAAGCAAGCAACCCTCTGGATTTGAATGCCGTAACGCTCACCCGTTTTGCCATTCAATCATTATATGCACCACAAAGATTGTTAGTTATTCCTGAAGGTGTAGGTCGTGTTTCCATGCAAACCCGAAAACAGGTAAGTCTTTTTTATGGGGCAAGTATTGAGGCAAGACCTCTCATTTCATGGCATGGCGATGCTTTTTATGTGACTGCGGTGGAATTAAAAAATCTTCTTAACAAGGAAGTCATTGTTGATCCCCGTCAAATGACTGGCAATTGGCAAACAGCAACCTTTTATCCAACCAATACATTGGCACCTCGTGGCAAAGAAGATACCACCACTGTATTCCTGGTATCAGACAGACCTTTTGGCACTGCATTAGCCTCCAGTCGGGAGTATGTGCGATGAAAAAGAACACTGGACTTAAGGTATTAACCGGCGCTGTGATTACAGTAGTCGCACTCATTATGATGAACAGCAATCATCATGAGAGCGAATCCTCAAAGCAAAATAATGATCCGAATAACTTAAATGAAGCCATTGCGAGTCAGTTTAATGACAACATTCGGGATGTCGCAGCAAGACTACAAGAGACAGAAAAGAAACTGGCAAGCCTTGAATCGGAGAACAAACAATTAAAACTCCAAGGCTCTGATATTCAAGCCTCTTATAATCCTGAGATCATCAAAGAAATTGAAACACTAAAAGCAGAATTGGCCAATTTTAAGAATAATCAGGATAACCAACAGGAACATCAATCTTACGCCGTCAATGGAGAAAATAATCTACCCAAAGAACAAAACATTAAAGATATCGATTTGTTATTAATGAAACATGAAAATAATCCTAACGAACTGGCTTATTGGGAACGCATCAGGAAAAAACACCATGAATTGACCCAAAAAGCCAAAACGGAACAGCCCAAAAATGAAGATAACAAAAGTATTCCCTATTACACCATTCCAGCCGGTTCTGATCTAGGGCGAACTACTTTGCTATCTGCGCTGATTGGAGAAGTACCGGTTGAGGGAAAGTTAATGCAACCATTGTTTCCTTTTTCAGCCATCATTAACCGCGGTGCTTTGATGTCAGCCAATGGCATTCCCTTACCAACCAATATTTCCGGCATGAAAGTGAATGGTTATGCCATAGGAGTAGGTTCTTTCCTTGATAACATCAGTTGTGTCCGTGCCTATGTGACTTCTGCCTTGTTTGTGTTTGATGATGGACATTTTGTCACCGTAGGTAAAGAGCAAATGACGGGGACTGCCGAGATGGTAAATAACGAAAGTTTGGGCTATCTCACCACCGCTTTTGGTAATCCCTGCATCAAAGGTCAATATTTTACCAATGCCCCTAGAGTATTAACAGCGCTCATGGCTTCAGATGGTATTAAAGGTTTTGGTAATGCACTGTCTCAATGGCAAATGACCTATACCGCCAATGCCAATGGTGCGACCGGGACACCAACTGGATCTATGGGTAATTATGCCTTGGGCGGTGCCTTGTCTCAGGGAACAGTTAAAGCCGCCGATTGGCTCGAAAAACGGATTCAGGGCAGTTTCGATATGGTTTTTGTTCCTGCTTCCATCGGATACAGACCGACACAACTTTCATTTCATGTCACACAAACCATCAACCTAGATAAAGAAACCAATGGGAGGGTATTGGATTATGGTCATTTACAACAAACTGCACACGATTTTAGTCTTAGGTAGTGCATTTATATTAAGCTCTTGTGCCTCAAACTCGATTAGCTCCACAGCTATCCCCGAAGGTGGGTTAACTGTAAGCCAGCTCTATCAGCAAAGCTTGGGAGAACCTATGCCTGGCTGGTCTGTGCCTAAAAAGCAGCCTAAACCGGTAAACTATGCTGGCTATACAAGAGAGGCATCCAATGAAATTCAAAACTTGTTCAAGCCTCTGGATAATCCACAAGTTCCCATTTACGTGTTTCCGCATGTAGCACTTATTGGTGATGAACAGTTGTTAAAGCCAGGCTACACCACCGGATTTTTCCTTTATAAGCAAAACCAGTTTGCACTGGCTTCTGAGCGTTATTAAGGGGAACGCAATGAAACAACTATTGAATCAAATAAGCGACTGGCTAGTAGGCAAGCAAAACCATACAGCACCTACAGAGCAAAGCATTAAAAAAAGGTTTGAAAACTATAACCCTTCATTTTCTGACAAACTTTCCGTTGTTGATTTCAATGACGAACTCAATTTCTTTTTACTCAACGATGGTATCAGTATTGGTTCGGGTTTTGAGTTGGCCAGCATTCCAGCAGAGGCAGCCTCACCAGAACATCTGCACGCTGTTTTTAACAAAATCAGAGACACGTTTGCAACGGTTGTACCTTTACATAAGGAAGATCCTTGGATTATGCAAATGTATGTGAATGATGAGTACAGTTTAAAACCAGTACTTCATCATATCAAACAAAGCATTGCTCCAGAAATTGTCGAAACACAGTTTACCCGTGACTATTTGTCACGGCTTGATGATCTGTTTTCCAAAATGACCAGACCCAATGGTTTGTTTGTTGATCCCAAAACAGATGCACCTTACCGTGGGAGACGAAGACGAGTACGGGTTTTGTTTTACCGTTTATATCAACAAGCTCAAATAACGTGTGAAGAAGCGCTTTCCGAACATCAAGAAGTCATGGCACAGATTGAAAGCAAATTAAAATCGCCTGGGCTTCAACTGAAAAAACTAACCGGTAAAGATTACTACCAATGGTGGGTGCGCTGGTTTAACTCTAATCCCGAAGAAATCCTGGCGCGTTTTCCTTACCCCAAAGACAACAAGCCTGCTGGATACAGCTTAAGTCAGAACATTTTGTTTCATGAGCCCCAAAGTGATGAGCAAGGCTTCATCTTCGATGGTATTCATCAACGCATCCTGTATGTTGATGGCTTAAAAGAAGCCCCTGAAATCGGTCTTCTTTCCCGTGAAAAACCACAGGCCAATCCTAAACATCGATACGCATTGCTGGATAAGTTACCAGAAGGTGCAACCTACACCATTCAGGTTACTTTTGGCAGTGATGAAGCATTGGATTCCCATTTGATACGTCTGGAAAAAGGAATTGTTGGGACCAGTATCAAGCCGCAGCAAGTCAGGGAAGATATCAAAACAGCGCGTGATGAACTCTCTATGGGAAATCGCCTGTTTTGGGTAAATCAGGCCATATTCTACCGCGCTCAAACAAAGGAAGAGGCAATACACATTGAAAAAGAACTCAAGGAATTATTTATTGAAGCCAAAATGCCCTTGATTCCTTCCTGTTATGACCTTCACCCAATGAACAGTTATTTGAATGCCTTGCCGTTTAATTTTATCCCTCATTACGCCCGTCAGTATTTGCGTTTTGATCGACTGATGTATGCCTCAGAATTGGCAGCACTACTGCCCGTTTATGGTCGTAATCAGGGTGCAAGGCACTTGCCCTGTTTTACCTTTTTTAACCGTTTGGGTGAACCAGTGCTGTTTGATGTCTTACATCACGATTTTATCAGCCAAAACTCTCACATGGCACTATTTGCCAACTCAGGTGGTGGGAAATCAGTTGCCACGGGGTGGATGATTAATTCTCTTATGGCCACCAAAAATGCGCGCATCATTCTTTTTGAAATGGGTAATTCTTTTGACCGCATGCTCATTCATGCCAAGGCACATGGCAAAAATACCAAACAGTTATTACTCAGCAATAAAAAAGGTGAAGCGGTTCCGTTAAACCCATTTTGTGAGGCTTACAAAGCGATTTCTGAAATCACTGATAATCTGGATGTAGAACAAGCGGCTTTAATTGCGCAAAAGATAGTGGATTTAAAAGAAAATTTGGCACAGCCTGCTAATCCTGAAGAGCTTGCTTGTGATGATAACTCTCGTTCTTATCTCGCGGAACTTGCTTTGGCTTTGCGTACTATGATTACTGAAGCGAATGAATTAGAGGAAGAAAAATTTACCCTGGCTGATGAAACGCTTTTAATCGAGGTCTTGAGTGATGCCATTTTAACTTCATTCAAGAATGACATACTGCAAATGCTGACTGAGCATGTCGTAGCTGCTTTTAAACGGCGTATGGAGAAAGAAACGGTTGTCCGCAAGAAAGACCGAATTCTTGATATGCACGACCGCTTAAACAGCTATGTGATTAACAGCGCCAAATCACGCTTTTTTAATGTACCTACAGAACCATTAGGTGATTTTGATATCTTCCATATTGATATTTCAGCAATTAAAGATGATACCGGAAAGTTGGCTTTGGTTATGGTGTCTCTATTGCCTAGAATCCTAGCTATGGCAGAGGCAACCCAAAACGATAACAGACCTACCTTTCTCTTTATTGACGAATCGCATCTGCAATTTCAAATTCCATCAGTCGTCACCAGTTGCCTTTTGGTGGCTAAAGTCGCAAGAAAACTCGGATTGTGGCTCGTCGCCATTACACAAAACGTCACCGACATGAATTCAGAAAAAGCCACCAAGATTTTATCTCTGGTTGAAACCTGGATTTTATTAGGCTTGGATGAAAAGGAAATTAGTGACGTGAAACAATTTAAACAATTAACCCTGCAACAGGAAGCCTTAATCAGGGATATTGACTCACAAAAAGGCTTATATGCGGAAGCCGTCTTGTTAGGTTCACGTTATCAGGGATTATTTCGTGTCATTCCACCTCGTTATCTGCTTGCACTTCTTATGAATGAAAAATCAGAAAAAGCAAAGCGTTATGCCCTGGAGAAAGACCATGATGTCCTTAAAGCTGCCGAACTTATTGCAGAACAACTCGAAAACAAAAAGCAAAGCCAAGGCAATGATGCTTGTTTCTATGATGATTAGCACAAATCTTCATGCAACAGAGAGTATAAAGCCGCCTCATCCCATCAGCAGTTTTGGCATTGCAACCAAAGTATTGAGCAAACTCTTTACCAACAGCCACTATAAAGTTATAGGCTCTTGTACCTGGGCGGTAGGGAAATTACCACCTAAGCTGGTTGCCGTTCCCGCGGTGGAGCAATTCTTGCCGGATCTGATTGTCACTGTGGCCAATCGTCCTGAAACCAATCCATGGATTGAAGCGAAAGCTCTTTATGAAAATCCAGCAAGTCAGGCCTTGTATCAGAAAACCTATAAATTAGCGACTGGTTCTGAGCTTGGTTTTGGTGATGATGCGGGGCAAACGGGTGCCATGCACATCAATGAAGAACGCACGCGAGTTGTAGATGTCATTGGCAGCCCTGCAGGACTGTATCGCTTTCCTTATCTATCACATAAATCTGAAACGCGTTTTGGCTATCCTTATTATTTAAGTGAGGCTGATGCCGTATCAGACCGTACAGAGTTGGCTGAAATTGTCTATATAGCAACTCATCCCCATTTGCTGTTTAACCATGACATAGGTAGCACTACCCAGATATGGGGGCATGAAATCCCCAGGCTGATGCGTGTGACTCATCCTTCACGCTTTAGAGCATCCATGGTTGCAGCGCTTCATGCAGCAGACATTGTTACCAACAAAAACAGCCTTCATATCACCCAAAGTACCAGCAATGCCTGTGGCGCTAATTGCGTGGTATCCAATGTGGTATTTGATGCACATAACAAGAATATCATCTGGCAGGAAGTATATCCCAGAAATCGTAACATCAATTTCAATGATACCAGTGATATGGGGATAGACGATGAAAAGGCTGGAAATGGTAATTATGTTTTTGTGATCTGGCGTAAGTACCGAGGCTGTATCCAGCATGAAGGAAAACTTGTCCGTGCGCTTTCATTCCCCAAAGTAGGTCAACCCCAAAAACGATAGGAGCTAACGATGCAAAAACTATCCTTTTCTTTACTTGCGCTACTGCTGCCGCAAACACTATTGGCAAGCTCGTTCATGCCCAATGAATCGGATTATTACTATAAGTTGGGTGGTTCATCCAACTTGTATGTACCACCTGTAAATAATGACCAAACCATTACCATAGGCGGTAATGTGGATGGACGGCTTGGATTTACATGTAACGGATTCAATCCGGTGGTATCCATTACCAATACCTTTCAAGATATGAAGTCATCAGCCATGAATATCCCTGGCGGGATTATTGATAACCTCAAGGGTTCGGTTGCCGGTTTTCCACTTTATAAGCTGCAACAATCCATGCCAGCCCTTTATAACGTACTGCAAAATACCGCATCGTATGCACAAAATGAATTTAGCGTCAAAGTCAAAGATTGTCAGGACGTTAAAAAGACGCTGGAAGAAGGCCAATCACCTATGGAAAGTATGTTGTCTGTCTCTGACAGTCAGGGGTGGCTTGAAGCGGCTAAACGTGCAAAAACTGAAAATGTAGATGTGACCTCCACTGCTAAAAGCATAGCCAAAAAAAGGGATGAGTACGGGCTACCCTGGATAGGTAGAGAAAGTGGTAATGCTGGCGGCAAATACCAACGCCCCATCAAAGTCATTAATGATGTGGTGATTGCGGGTTATAACATTTTACTGAACCGCAAACCACTCAATAACGATAAGAAACCGGACAGTAAAACGCCCATGACCCAAACCTGGCCAACGCCTGTGGATGCCAGCAATTGGGCGGTCAAGGTCTTGGGTGATATTCATGTGAGTTCTGCAGATGATGTGGACAAAACCAAACACGATGCCAAGGCAGGCATTGGCCTATCTGCACTCCTGCAAAGTTGCGACACTTCTAATACCTGTACATCCAACGTATCCAAGGCCTTATGGAATCTGGTAGACAGGCAATGGCCACTAACTGAAGAAAAACTCAAAATGGTCAGTGCCTCCAATTTGATGATTACTGATGAAATCATTATCACCATTCAGCGCATGCCGCGTGAGGAACAAATTCTGACAGTTTCCAAACTGGCAGAAGAAATTGCCGTACAAAACATGCTGGACAAAGCATTGATGATGCGTCGCATTTTACAAGCAGGATTGCAGGTACAAGAAGTACAAAACTTAAAACCCGCTTTAGACATGGTGAAATTTGCCTTAAAAAAACTCGATGATGACATTCATTCTCTTGCTTTTGAAAATGAAGTACGTAAAAAAATGATGACCGAAACCTTAGGCCTGCTTATGGATATACGGGGTAATGACATTGCCAAAGGCTTGCCTGGTGATGACCATGAACAATCACAGGTTAAAAATGGCGCGGTCTACGTTAAACCCGATTCCAAAGGACAATAAGATGATTGTATTTAGCCCTTTATCACTTTACACAACGTATTTAGGTTGGCAACAGTACGAGGTTATTTTCAATGCCCTGTGGCAAACAGGGTTGTTATACCTTGGTTTTTTAATAGTGGGGTATCGTTTCTTAAAAAATGTGCTGGCACCTTCTGGTGCCACGCATCACGCAGCAGAGCATGCCTTGAACCACTTTCTATATGAACTGGCCCTCACCTTTTTGATTTGCGGGATTTTTATTTACCCCTGTGTGCCATTGGAAGAAAAGGCCATGAGCTTTAAACCCATGTGTGGAATTAAAAAAGGTAGTGACCCCAAAACATCGACATTGAAAGATACAGGAACAACGTATGATGAAGCCTTTGCTGATGTATTAACGCCTCACGTGAAAATGCCTATAGGTTTTGCCATTTTGCAAAACTACATGTCCGGTATTACTTATGGTCTGATGAAAATTACCGGTTGTACTGACAGTTTGCAAGCTATTGAAGGTGATTTAATTTCTACTTATTTACCTTCTGATGTACGCGAACAGGCGTTGAATTTTCACAGGCAGTGCTTTCTTGAGGCCAGAAGCCAATACCATAATGTGCCTCATGACAAAGCAAAGGTTAATGAAATTTTAAAGAAGTATGGTGGTGAGGAAGATTTGAAATGGGTTGGCTCCAAAGTTTATCAAACACTCTATTACGATAAAATTTATGCCAGACAGCCTGTACCAGGTTTTACTTTCAACGAAGCCCCCAACAAGAATCTGGAAAAAGCAGCGGAACGTGGCGACATTGATGCCAAACATTTACCAGAGCAAGGTTATCCCAACTGCAATCAGTGGTGGAAAAAACTAAAAACAGATTTGGTACAGGTAGCCAACAACGCCAGTGTTTTTGACAGTCACCTTAACTACTATGCTGTTCTGGAACGAGTACGCTCTTTTAAGAACAATCATCCTAAATCCTGGGGTTCACAGCTTAGTTCAGAAGACTATATAGCCAAGATGCTGCTTAATGACAGTCGTGATATGCAGGCTAATAGTGTTAAAAATCTGATGGATAATACCAATGGTGCTTTTGGAGGTGCTATTTCTCATGGACTGGTTAATATCGGGCAATGGACTAAATCATGGACATCAATGCCTTTAAAGCGTGAAGCCATCATGCAAACACTCCCAGTCATGCAGGCTTTTTTGTACTTTTTCCTGATTATTCTAACCCCTGTGATTTTGGCTCTAAGTGGTTATAACCCTAAAGCACTGGGCAGTTTATGCGGGTTATTCATCATGGCGATTTTTCTGCAATACTTGTGGCATCTGGTAGGCTTTGTAGAACGAAGCGTGCTAGATCCCTTAGGACAAAATGATGCGATTTCAGCCATGAGAAATATGGCCGTATTGTTTTATTTTATTGCGCCCATGCTGCTCTTGAAACTGTCCAGTCATTTTGGTGGTGAAGCTGGGGCTGGATTAGCCAGCTTAGTCTATGATGCCGGTCAGCACAGTAATAAGGTAGCAAACTCAGGAGCGGAGACGTTAAAACAGGGAGCAAAAATAGCAAGTATGGGGAAAGTACGATGAATATCCCAGTACTAATCCCCATGGATATGTTCAGCAAGCTCTGTTCCGCTAATTACTCCATCTTCGTAAAGCTGCTGAGCTTTCCCTGCAGTCAAACGTGGTTTTTTAGATTCATCAGAGACAAAGGCTGCAATGGCTTGCAAGGCCAAAACACTGACCTTACCAAGAATTTTCAATCCCCTAAAAATCACCGATTGTGTGGGTTTGATGTGCTTAATCATAAGGAGCTTTTCCATGTTAAATAAACGTATTTATAAATCCATTATAGGCATAAGCAAAATCCTTCTGCCAGTAGTGCTGCTTTTATTACTGGCACCTCAACTCATTCGGTTTAATTTAGAGTTAAGTATGGCCAACCGTTTTTTTCAAACTCATCAAATGAGTTTTCTTATCTTTCATGGCCTATTTTATCTTGCTTTATATTGGTGCGGGCCAAGGCTGATTACTGTTCTTATAAATCGTTGCAAACATGAGATTAATGAATCCCAGATCAAATTGGCCTTGCAAGCCAGAGGGTATCTGTTAGCTGCTTTAGTCTTTTTTGAATTATTGATTTGGTGGAGATAGTAATGAACCAATATCCTGTTGAAAATATGCTTCGAGAGCCGACTGAAATCTATACCAGCCTAACTTGTACAGCACTTGCACTACTTGCTGTCACAGAGCCTTGTCTATTCCTACTAACTCAAAGCATGGGTTATTACGCAGGATTAAGTCTGATGACTCTAAGTCTTGTACGAGGGTATCAAGCGTTGCGTATTAAACGCTACCACAAAAAATTAATTGCTATGCCGTATTATGCTTTATCAACCACTGAAGTTCCTGTTTCAAAAAAATGGCTGTTTCTTGGCAAAGGTTTTCGCTGGCTTCCACATCACACCCAACGACTACACCAAATTAAACAAATTAGAAACGAATCTTTTATGCAACGCGGTAACTGCTATCGTGTAGTGAGAAATTATTGCACAAACCACGAGAAGGCTGTATTAACCAAATTCTTCAATAAACCATCGAGATTAAACCCATTTAAGCCTGATCCACCAGTAGGCGGTAGTCCTTATCTGCATGGATTAGGAGAAAAAGATACTCCAATTCACATCCCACAAGAAGTGCGAGTTGGCCACACTTTTATAGTTGGCACAACCCGCGTTGGTAAAACACGATTAGCCAGCATCCTAATCAATCAAGATATTAGAAATGGCGATGCAGTTATTGTCGTTGATCCAAAGGGTGATTTGGATTTAGTACGTGATATGTACTCTGCCTGCCATTCTAGTGGAAGACTACATGATTTTAGGATTGTGCACTTAGGTTTTCCCGAGTTGTCTGCCTTTTACAATCCACTGAAAAACTATGATCAAGTGAGTGAGGTCGCCACTCGTATTACCGATGCAATTGCTGCAGAAGGTGAAGGCAAACAATTTGCCGCTTTTGCCTGGAAGTACATCAATATCGTGGCAATTTGTCTTGAAGAAATGAAGCAACCCATCACGTACAAGACCATAGCCTTTTACATTAGCCGTCTGGATCAATTACTCATGGCCTACTCTGATGCTACATTTCCTACACATGACTCTAATTATCATGAAAAAATAGAAGAAATCATCGCTAATAATGACTGCCGTGTGGACAAATACGGCAATACACCACCACCCATGAGCCGCTCAAAGGCTGTGGTTAAATACTTACAAGAATACATCAGTAAAACCATTACTTCAGGTAACGTTGAAAGCCTTCATGATCAGGTGCTCATTGATCTGTTTGATGCAGCCATCATGGACAAAAATTATTACGATAAAATCACAGCAAGTGTCGGCCCAGTATTGTCTGAGATTAATAAAAGTAACGCATCAAGCATCTTTTCATTTCACAATAGTACTTGTGAAATCGAATTGATGAACGCAATTAAGAATAAGCAAGTCATCTACATCGGATTAGATAGTCTGACTAATCCCAACATTGCCCAGGCCGTTGGCAAAGCCTTTTTATCTGATTTAGTATCCACTGCAGGAAAAATATATAAAGAAAGTAATGCTCATTACTGCCTCAATTTACATTGCGATGAACTCTCCGAAATTATCCAGGATTCGTTTGTCAAAATTTTAAATAAAGCAGGTGGAGCTGGTTTCCAAGTCACTGCCTATGCCCAGACCAAGCAAGATATGGAAGTAGCTTTAGGATCAAAAGCTAAAGCTGAAGTAACAGAAGGAAATCTAAACACGCTCATTATGTTACGTGTCAAAAATGAGGAAACAGCTAACTTATTAGTCAAAGTCCTACCGAAAGTTGGCGTGGTCGATCACACTCAAGTTTCTATGGTCAACGACACACCCCATGGAGAGGACGGCGTTTATTTCAATACTACCAATGAAGATCGAGTACAAACCACCGCAGTACCTATGATTGATGTCAATGACATTATCTCATTGCCCAAAGGGCAAGCCTTTGTTTTAGTGAATGGCGGAGAGCTATATAAGGTGAGAATCCCCTTGCCTGTTAACGATGGATTAGCCCCCAAGGATATCAAGAGTGCTATTCGTGCAATTAACCAATTGGATGATAACCTTGGAGATTAATATGAAAGCAGAAATTACTTTAAACATTCGTACTCGTGAAGTGTATAAACTATTCGAGAGAAAAATCAGTGGCGAGAGGCTATTTATTGAGGCTATTTTGTATAAAATTAATACTGTCATTGGGCGCTGCCGCAAGCAAGACCCAGTTGCCCTTAAAGTACTGTACGAAATAGAGCAACAGCTCAATGTATTAATTCAGGAATATGCTTCTGAAATTAAGCGCTTTGAAGAGCTTCTTTCAAAAAAGAAAGAGTTTCAAAACAAACAAATCAATTTTATGGTGCAATTTCATCCAAAGATTACTGTCAGCAATCCAATCAGTATGAAGCTGGCTGAGTTGATTGAAGTTTATGACCGACTCATTGCGATTTTGAAATTACTTCGGCTTACTGGGTGTTTTGATACAGATGAAATTTATTTTAGTAACATTAAACATCATCAAAAATCCACTAATCAAGTGCTGAGTAAAATTCTTCTATATAATTTTGAAAAACCAATTGTATCCTTTTGTACAAGAGATAAAGGGTATGTTGCTCTTTAGCTTAACAACAAATTAAGTAGAGATTGGAAACAAACTTGAGTTACTTACCATAAGTTAGTTTTCAATTTTAAATTTTGGGACGACCTATGATTCATGCTATTATTTGTTTCTTTTAATTGAATAAAATTATAAGTTGGTAGGTGAGGTGATTTTTCATGACTCAACAGATATTGTATCTAGAATCATTGCCTCTTCATGCCTATCAAGACTTAAATCTCGCAGTTTTCGTAAAAAACTTGAAAGGATGTTATCTCTGGGGAAATGGTTTTTTTATTGGCAAATCAGCGGGATTTAAATCACTTAGCGAAATTTATAATAAGCAGGATTATCATTTTACATGGCACCATTATGCCGATGAACTCAGAACAAATGATCAATTGTTATTTGAAAGTGGTCAAAGTTTAAGTGCCTATGAGCAAGTATTACGTCATGATGGGACTATTGTAAATATAGTCAGCAAAAAAAGTCCTTTATTTGATAAAGAACTCAATCCAATTGGTCTAATTGGTTTTAGCATAGAATTACCTCAATCGAACATCATACAGACCTTAACTCCTCGAGAGTACAATACCTTATTGCTACTATCTGAAGGGCATACTGACAAACAAACAGCAAAAAAGTTAGGTATTTCTCCTAGAACCGTTGAAGCACATATTAATAACTCAAAACAAAAATTAGGCGTTAAAACTCGAGCAGAATTAATAGCCCAATTTTCGCGTAAGCATCCGTGATTTCACGAAGTGAAAATGAATGTCATGCTCCTTAAAATCACTCCACCTACAACAATAGGTTAATCATTATTTAAACCAATGGGAGTTAAGAAATATGAAGTTAAACATTAAAACTTGTGCAGTCATGATGAGCTTATCATTAGCAAGTCATATGGTATTTGCAGAACAAAACACGATAACTTACAAAAATATGCGTGGTTCAACACTAAAACTGAACTTCAGTAAACAAGATACTTTAACAGGGACATTTACAACTGCTGTCGCCTCAAAGGACTGTCAGAACGTTATTGGTACGAAAAGACCAATTATAGGTTATATTGATGGCACGGCCATAACCTTCAGTGTTAACTACCCAACATGTGGCTCCGTAGTTACACTTACAGGACATATTAACCCGAATAAAGATACAATAGACACCATTGCCGTTATAGCACATCAAGCTTCTACCTTTACTGGAAGTCCAGGTTCTCAATTCATAACCCATGATACATTTATCAAAAAAAGTAAGGGTTAAATAAATTATTTGTGGTACCTAGCTGCGTCGCTGAGGATTTATTTCAGTGACGCAAACGATGGAGCATAACTCAAACAATTTTTACCTGAAGTTATTCAAATCCTCTCGCAGCGAGTATAAAGCACCCATCAATAGAATTCGAGTTAACAATCAGACAAGCTGTTTTTAAACCAGATAGACACATCAATCAATGATTGTATAATACCGCCATTGAAAAACATTATGTTAGGAACACTAATGATTAAAAAAATTGCTTTTACGATGTACCCTGTTAAAAATATGGAACGAGCAAGACATTTTTATGAAAATATCTTAGAGATTGAGGTCGGTAAAATTTCTGCACAAGGTGCTTGGATAGAATATGATTTACCCGGTGGAGGCTGCTTTACTATTACCACATTAGCCCAAGATGTAACGCCCAGTGCCAATGCCGGTGGAAGTATCGCTTTTGAGGTAGAAAACCTGGAAGAATTAGTCAATAAACTAAAATTACAGGATGTTCAATTTAAATTAGACATTTTCTCCTCTCCTGTATGTCGAATGGCCGTTATCCTAGATTCTGAAGGCAATGCTATTACCCTGCACCAACTACACAATCACTAATTGCTAGAGCTTCTGAATCCAAGGATCATTCCAATGACAAGTACCTACATTATCACCGGAGCAGGTAAAGGTTCTGGGCGTTTTTTTGCAAAAACAGTTGCTGAATTGGGCCATGATATCGCTTTAATTTCTAGAACAGCTTCTGATTTAGACAGCCTAAAAATAGAATTACAACGTATTAATGCAAACATCAAAATCTCAACACATGCCGTTGATCTTTCTGATCCACTTCAAACTAGAAAATCCTTTGATATCATTCATTCTATCCATGGGCAAACGATCAAAGCAGTGATTTGCTTTGCTGGCTCATGGATAAAAAGTAAACCCATAGAATTATTGGAATCATCTGATTTTTTAGAAGGTTTGCAATCTAATTTTTTCTGCACGTTTAATACCATTAAAGAGACGATCAGAATTAGCAGTGGAGCATTACAGGGATTAGCAATTATTACGATCGGAGGCACCTCAAGTATCTGGATGAATCCAGAAGCGCCAGTAATGTCAGTTGCAAAGGGAGCAGTGAGCCATTACTCCCGGGTTTTGGCTAAACAATTACTTTCTAAGGACATCCATGTCGCGCACTTAATCATTGATGGTCCTATTCTTAATGACAGAGGCTTAGCGCTTAATCCTGATTTTCAGGAAAACGAATTTATCAAGCCCGACTCCATTGCTCGGGAAATACATCATGTCATTAATCAACCTCATGATGCTTGGACTTTTGAATGGGATATTAGGCCATTTACGAGACATACAAAGCTAATTTAAATTCGAGAATGCAAGAGTGAAAAAAGATCAAAAACCCAATCCTCACATCATAGATAAAGCGAAACAAATACTTTCGGATTACTTTAACACGAAAATAGATATAGATTCAGTGGTGTTTTTAAGTGATCCTGAACGAAGAAACATTGTATTACGTCTAGGACTTTTACATGATTCTACAATAATTCCCAAGACTGTGATTTTGAAGCAATCCTTACCTGAAAAGGAAAATGATCAGGAAGCTTTTGCTCGATTTGCAAGAGATTGGTCTGGTCTTGAATTTGCATCAAAAATCCCCCAACGCACTCATAACACCCCTCTTTTTTATAGTGGAGAGAAAGAACATCGATTCATTTTAATCGAAGATTTGGGCATTAGACATGTGAGCCTAGTAGATTCGCTGACGCTTTCTAACCGAGATAAAGCGATTCGTGCGCTTAGTCGATTTATGAAAGCATTAGGAAGCTTCCATGCTGCAAGCGCTGGCCATACCCAGTTATATGAAACTATTTTAAGGCAAATCCATGGAGAGGACGATTCGCAAACATATGACCCAGCTCATGTCCTTAATGATTTAATTAACCGGTTAAAATCAGCTCACCAAACGTTAAATTTATCACTGTCAAATGAATACATTCATGAAGCTCAAAATCTTGTCAAGTCCATACTTAGCCCAGGACCTTTCACTGTGCTAACCCATGGCGATATTTGTCCAGACAATGTTTTCGACCATGAAGAGAACTATGAATTACAACTTATCGATTTTGAATGGGCCATTGTTGGAAATGCCTTATTAGATGGCACTTATTTGCGCATGAGCATGCCAACCTGTTGGTGTGCCAAAGCCATTCCTAAAGAGGTTATTGATTCGTTAGAATTGATTTATCGAAAAGAAATCATCAGAACTATTCCAGAAGCAAAAGACGATGCCATCTATCAAAAAGCCTATACAGAAGCCTGTGGCTTTTGGATCCTTCAACAAACTCTCCATTTCATAGATTCATCACTTGAAAATGACCGAGTGGGACCTTCTGGACCTGTTCCAGAAAATTCGCTATGGAAACCAGAAGAAAATTGGGTAAGACCGAGAGTATTATCTCGGTTACAAGCATTCATTGAAGTCGCAACATCTAACGGTTTATTGCCTCACCTAACACAGATGGCAAAAGCGGTATTAGATGAAATTCAAAAACGCTGGCCTAATGCAAAACCTCTAGAATTTTATCCTGCCTTTCAGTCTCCCAAATTTTATATCAGGGCATATAAACTGGGGGACGAGGCAGAAATTTATCAGCTTTTTTATGACACTGTCCATTCTGTTAACAGAAAAGATTACACTGAGGAGCAACTAGACGCGTGGGCTCCTAAAAATCCCGATTTAAGCAACTGGACAAATTCGCTCTCTAAAAACCAAAGTTTTGTTGCTATAGACACAGATAGTAGACGAATTATTGGTTTCGCAGATCTGGAAGAGAACGGTTGTCTCAATCGGGGATATGTCCATAAAGATTATCAGGAACAAGGTATAGGTAAAGCCTTGCTTATCGCTCGTGAAAATAGAGCTAGAGAGTTGGGTATTAAACAACTATTCTCAGAGGTAAGCATTACGGCAAAACCTTTCTTTGAAAAATGTGGGTATGTAACCATTAATGAACAAACAAAGGTGTTCAACGGTGTTTCATTTATTAACTATTACATGATTAAAGATTTAATCTAATGATCAATAATGACAATGTAAATAAGGAAATTATCAAATGGGGTTGCGCATACCTCTCATCCCACAACTATACGCTAAAGAGCAACCAGCCTGAAAATGTGCTTAACACACCTTGGTCCTATGTGGTTCGCTTTGAAACATCTGATGGTTACATCTATTTAAACCAGCGCTGTTTGCATTGGAGCCAACAATTATCCAAATTTTACAAGAACAATTTCATGCCTCTGTTCCAATAGTTATCGCACGCAATACTGAATTAAATTGTTTTTTAATGAAAGATGCAGGTAAGCCATTACGAGAAATTCTAAAACTGAAATTCGATGAAGCTTTACTTTGCAGAGCGATTGACCAATTTACCTCACTACAGATGGCTGTGGCAGATCGTGTGGATGTTTTTCTTGATATTGGAGTTCCTGATTATCGACTAGATAAATTGTCTGGTTTATATAATAAGTTAATTTCACAAAAAGATTTATTGGAAGCGGAAGGACTAACAGAAGTAGAAATTAGTCAATTGGAGGCATTACTTCCAAAGGTTATTAGTTTGTGTAAAAAATTATCTGGCTATTCTATCAAACAAACCATCGTTCAGCCTGATTTTAATGACAATAACACACTCATTGACAACGTATTGAAAAAAATCACGATTATTGATTTAGGTGAAATAGTAATCTCTCATCCATTTTTTTCGCTGCTAAACTGTTTGGAACAAATAAAAAAACATCACGGACTAACAGATAAAGATGATACGTATCTGAGGATTAAAGATGCTTGCTTTAAAAATTATATGAATTTTTTTGAATCTAAAGTGCAATTGTTAGATGCTTTTACAACTGCACAATTATTAAGTAGTGTTTATGGGATATCGTACCAATATAGATTTATGATTGCGTGTGTGTATTCCGGAGCGAAATGATCACCAATTCCGGCCGCATTTGATCGCTGATTCCGGTCGTATTTGATCACCACCAACACTCACGATAAGACAATTTTTATACACTACTCGTCTTGTGACCCAAGGCGAGATTATCGTGAGACCATTAAGTATGCGAAAAATTCAAGAAGTATTTCGACAGCATGAACAAGGGCATAGTAACCGTGACATTGGGCGAAGCCTCAATATCAGTTCTGGAACTGTATCCAACTACCTATATCGTGCACGTGTAGCGGGATTAACCTTGGCTGAGACACTTTCTCTTGGCGAGCAGCAACTGTATGAGCGCTTATTTTTACCCTCAAAGGCAAGTTCAACCCGGCGTGTTCTGCCGGACTGGGAGTGCATCCATGCTGAGCTACGAAAAAAAGGGATGACATTAATGTTACTCTGGCGAGAATACAGGGAATGTCATCCAGATGGTGTTGGTTATAGCCAGTTCTGTGACCGTTACAAACGTTATGTGAAGCAAATCAGTCCTGTCATGCGGCAAGTTCATAAAGCAGGAGAAAAGGTTTTTGTTGATTATGCGGGCATGACTGTTCCATGGATAGAGCCGTCTACAGGGGAGATTCATGAAGCACAAGTTTTTGTAGCCAGTCTTGGCGCATCGCAATTTACCTTTGTTGACATCACAGAAAGTCAATCGCTGGAACACTGGATTACCTCACACATTCGAATGTGGAACTACTTTGGTGGAGTCACCAAAATTGTAGTGCCCGATAACTTGAAGTCCGGTGTGAGCAAGTCGCACCGCTACGACCCTGATATTAACGCAAACTATCAGCATGTCAGCGAGCACTACGGAGTCGCTATTGTCCCTGCTCGAGCCGCTGAGCCCAAGGACAAAGCCAAGGTTGAGAATGCTGTTGGATGCATTGAACGCCAGATTCTTGCTTCGTTGCGACATCATACCTTTACCAGTATTGCTGAGATTAAAAAAGCCATTGCTCCAAAGCTTGTGGCCTTTAATCAACAGTCCTTTCAGAAAATGAATACCTCTCGTCTCGAGCTGTTCGAGGCTCTGGACAAACCAGCACTTCAACCTTTGCCCTCTGAGCCATATCACTATGCCGAATGGAAAAGAGCCAAGGTGAATATCGATTATCACTTTGTTTTTGATGAACATTATTACAGTGTTCCCTATCAGTACATTCATAAGACCATTGAAGTTCGGACCAGTGGTTCAATGGTCGAATGCTTTCATGAGGGGAAGCGCATCGCCCTGCATACCCGCTCAAAAAAACGCTTTACACATACCACTCTGGCAGAACATATGCCAAGCAGTCATAAGGCACATGCCGAGTGGACACCTGAGCGAATCCATCGATGGGCATTAAAAACGGGGGAAGATACCGCTCGCTATATCGAATACATGATTGCGGCCAGGGCATTCCCAGAGCAAGCCTTTCGTTCCTGTCTGGGGTTGATGAGACTTGCTGTTAACGGCGATGTAAAAGCGCGTATAAATGGCGCAGGTTTTGATCCGCTCATTGCCGCGGGGGCTAGCAAGATTGGACATGATTCGCTCGCATCCA
>JAGVJN010000048.1 GCA_020051095.1 Pseudomonadota bacterium
AGGACATGCTTTGGACGAATCAACGAGATCTTCATAAACTTCTTTAGTTCTAGTAGGCCCTGATGAACGAATTAATTTAATTAACAACGCAAAAGGCCCTCTCACTTCCAAATCCATTTTCACATCACGCTTCCAGCCATCGAGTTCCTTCTCAAACGCCTCATAGTCAGTGTCTTTGCTAACAACCACCTTCGCCATTCTATCGCGTAAGGCTTCCAGATTTTTTCGAATGATTTTTTTACTTGAGAAAATAGCTGGGCCATGGGGTTTAATTCTAGGAATAACTCGATCGAGTTCCGCAAGCAATTCCCCTTGATGGCGATTCAAACAACTAATTTTAGCCTGAACTCGTCGAAATTCATTTGCAGCAAATTCATAATCTGAGTCATTATTAATGACAGGTAGAATCTGAGCTCCAAATAGCCTTACCATCATTTCAGTGTCTTGACTGTCGTAATTTTCAGGTCCATATTTGTGTAAAATCGCAACACGCCCTGATTCTGCACGATGAGCATGCTCTCTATCAAGCACTTCTATCTTGGCTTTAGCACTCGCATTGCTATCTAACATAAGTCGCTTATAAATGCCTTTTTTTTCTTCTAAATCAGATTGTAGTTGGTGCAGTTCAGTGGATAATAGGCCTATTTCATCCTTATCTCGAAGTTTTTGAACTTTATCCGCCCAATACATTTTTCTTTGTAAAAGCTCTAGCATAGATTGATCTTTAAGCAAATACATTTGCAAATCCCAATGATAGTAAAAAGCACGCGATAAATAGGGGCGCAATTTGCTTTTCAAGTCACTATCAAAGCTTGACATATCGGCAATAATCATCTCTCTAGTCACATCAAAACTATACATGTTTTGACCAGATGCCTCACTCCCCCTATGAAAGTTATTAATCCAAGCATCTCTTAGGGATTCCATATGAGCTATTTGAGATTGCTTAGAGCTTACCATGAGTTCCAATCTCCCAATCTGCACTGGAAGATCATTTTTTGCATCTTCAATAGACAAGTCACTCAACTGAATTTTATCTGATGCCCTTTGACTGCTCCAAACTTCCTCAATTATTTGCAGATACTCGGTATTTATATATTCTTTTCGGCTGTTGTGAATAGAAGTGATTAAGGAAGGTGGTAATTCATAAGAGGTTAATGCGCTGATAATCTCTGCTTTATGTTGTGAATACTGCTTGGCATACTGCCTGATTTCCTGCTCAACAAGCGCTCTAAATGCGGGTTTTAATGACATAAAAAACTCCAGTCCGTGGTGTAAGAAAACGGCTCATCCTGAACCATCTCGAAAACTACCCACTATTCATACTACAATAATCAAAGCAGGGTCAAGATAAAAAAATATAAGCTGGACTGACAAAAACCAGTTTCCCAGATGCAGGAAGAGCCTTAATCGGGGAAATCAATCTTCGTCGGGGGTATTAATTTCGTGTGGAACTCTCGGAGTCTGACACCATTGTTCTAAGCTTTTTGATATTTTCATGAAAACTAGACGTCAAAACCTATTTTTGGAGTATGTTCAATTGAATTATTTGTATAGTTTCAGGCGATGTCCTTATGCAATCCGTGCACGCATGGCGCTTAACTATGCAGGGATAGAAGTTGGGATACGCGAAGTAAAACTTAGTAATAAGCCGACTGAGTTGATTAACGTGTCCCCAAAAGGCACCGTTCCTGTATTGGTAACTGACTCAGGCAAGGTGATTGATGAAAGCCTTGATATTATGTTGTGGGCACTTGCACAATCCGATTGTGAAAATTGGCTCCAAGCTGATTTGCAGCAACAAAATTTTGACCTAATTCAAGAAAATGACCTGGAATTTAAGCCCATCTTAGACAGCTACAAATACCCTCAACGTTCAGAAGTGGGTGACCCACTGTTCTATCGAAAACAAGCGTTACCTTTTTTGGAAAAACTGAATACAAAATTGTTAGATTGCCAATTTTTATTTTCTGATAAACCTTGTTTGGCAGACATCGCGCTTTTTCCCTTTGTCCGTCAATTTTGCATGGTCGATAAAGATTGGTTTATGCAATCCAATTTAAAACCATTGATCACCTGGCTTGCGTTCTTTTTAGACTCGCCCCTTTTTATAATCGTGATGAAAAAGTACTCCCCATGGAAAACAGGAGACATAGAACCTTTATTAGGCTAGTAAGTGGGAAGTACCTCCCAAATTAAAGCTCCTGCCTAATCTGGGATGGCACACAGTATCTAAGGAAGATTTAGCCTAAACTCAGGATGGTCGCTTAACACTTCACCGACCTGTTGGTTCGTTTGCAATTTTTCGATTTTTTGCAATATCTGCTCTCTTACCAGTGCCAAACCCACCCCAAATGCAAGCTTCACACCTAAGTCCAAGACCGGGTTTTCAAACAAGTGTGGGCCTCGAAAATCGATGGTCCCAGTTTTCCCGTAGTCATAACCAAATTTTGCCATTAAGGCAAAAGATAATGCACTATAATATACAGCTTTCGGCGACAAATCTTCAACCGCCTTAAAAGAACCATTATTTTTCATAATAAACCTTCTCATTAACAATACTGTCAGCTGTCTATCAATGCCATTTTGAGAGTTCATTGAGCATATCCACAAAAAAATAATAGTTTGAGGTGGTGATTACTCTCTGATAACGTTATAAAGCGATGCACCCGTTAGAACAGTCTAATCTTGGCTCAAGAGATTTCGATCCTCATCTCTTATACAACCAGTCATCGATCGATTTAAAATCAATCAGAATTATTATCAATCAAGAAGACGCATCATTCACCACATTAAGACATTATTGTTCTTTATGTCTCAAGGTGAGTTAATTATATTCGATACTCATTAAGAAGTTATTAGCTAAGATTAAAATATTGTTAATTAATAATTAATAAATAGTTAACGATTTAACTCATCTTTGCCCTGCCAAGAGGAAAATTTTTGTCGTCGTTTCGAACTAGGTATGTCAGAAATAGGAGAATTCAGCAAAGGTATCCGGGATAGCCTCTTTAACTGTTATCCGCTTTTACACCAGGATAATGAATCATATCATGGAATGTTGCTGCTTTAGATGTCAGATTGCGATAGCCATGCGGTTGATTTGCATTAAATCGAATCCCTTCTCCTTTTGCAATGGCATGCCAATCGCCGTCAATGAACACTTCCATTTGACCGTCAACAGCGACCACGTGCTCCATAACACCCGGTTTATGGGCAGGTGAAAGATGCTCGCAACCCGGCAGTAGTTCAATCACAAAGAGTTCAAAATTCAATTCGGGATCAAACGGAAATAGGGTTAACACCCGGATATTTTTATCTTCAGGATGAATCGTTTGCACTTGACCTGTGCGATGGACCGCATCAGCAGAAGCAGTTTGAATATCTTCAATAAACGACGAAAATGACGTCTCAAAACCAGTGGCTATTTTCCATAAAGTCGCAATAGTCGGGCTTGACTCTTCTCGCTCTATTTGTCCTAGCATCGCCTTACTAACCCCCGTAGCAGCGGCCGTTTTATCTAAACTCCAACCTTTTTTTTGCCGTAATTCTTTGAGAGTTTTTGCAATATGTTTGTATATCTTTTCCACAATTTATCCATAAAATGCTTGTGCGTTATTGCGCACAATGTTACTATAGGTTATTATGCGTTATAACGCACGAATTGTAAATCGCTAAAATGAGGAGTTGCTAGATGTCTGCTGAACTGTTTAAAAACAAATTAGTGGCCGTACTGAATAAAAATATCGAGCCTGGGAGAGCGATGAATGCCCTAGCTCATATGTGTATCGGTCTGGGTTCTGCTATAAGCCAAACAGATTTGAGACTATCGAATTATCAAGATGCAGACGGTGGTCTGCATCCCTTTATATCCGAAATACCGTTTATCGTCTTATCCGAAAATTCCAATAAAATTCGGAAATTACGTCAAGCGGCACTGTCGCAAAATATATTATTGAATGATTTTACCGACACCATGACAATTGGCACCTATCAGGACCAAATCGAAAGAACAAAACAAACCAAAGAGGAAGAACTGATTTATTACGGTATTGTGTTATTTGGTGATTGGGCAACTGTCACTGAATTAACTAAAAAGTGTTCTTTGTGGCGATAGCATCGAGGAGTGACCCATGTCTCATGAAAACAAATTAGTTAGTAAGCGTGCCCAAAGTATCCAACAAATACTCGCAGAAAAAGGCCTGCACTTTGAAGTGATTGAACTTTCTACAAGTACTCGGACTGCAATTGACGCTGCGAGAGCGATAGGTTGTGATGTCGCACAAATTATGAAGTCGTTGCTGTTTTGTACTGAAATAAGCAAACAGCCTGTTCTCGTATTGGCAAGTGGCATCAATCGGGTGAATGAACTAAACATTGCCCAATGGGTAGGCGAAAAAATTAGGAAAGCAGATGCGCATTTTACCCGTGAAGTAACTGGCTTTGCTATCGGGGGTGTTCCCCCTGTCGGACACAAACAAACAATTCGTCATATTTTTATCGATATAGACTTGCTAAACCATAATGTTCTTTGGGCTGCCGCTGGCACGCCTAATGCCGTTTTTAGCTTGAGTGCGAGCGACATTGAATCGCTCACGCATGGCAAGATCATTGCAATCCGATAGGTGTGTTATGCAAAAACTATTTTGGGATAATCCCTACCAATCGCTTTTCACCCATAACCTGGCAGATCGATTTTCACCTGGCTTCCCCATGTTAATCGCAATGCATTCACAATGGCAAAAATATCAATGACCTCTTGAAGGATAGCACCTGAGACAGGATTGATATATCCCAAAGCAGCAACACTCATACCAATGATACTAAGAACCATCCCGCCAACCGCGCTTTGTAGGGCAATTTTTCGCGTATTCATACTCAAGTGGAATAATTCATCCACTTTATTTAACGTGTTTTCCATGATGACCGCTCCTGCCGCTTCTGCGGTTACATGGCTATATTGTCCGAAAGCAATGCCAACCGTTGCGGCAGTTAACGCTGGGGCGTCGTTTATCCCATCCCCCATATAGAGCGTGGGCGCATTTTGAGTTTGGTTTCGTACAATCTCTAGTTTCTGTTCAGGGCTTTGCGATGCATAGATTTCAGTTAAATCAAGCAATTCACCTAAATAACGTACTTCTGACTCTCGATCGCCGGATACGATCATGATTTTCTTAAACTGATGAAACGGTGCTAAGTGGTGGATAAATGACTGACTTTCAGCGCGGGGTGCGTCATGAAAAAGCAATATTCCCGCAAATTGATTATCAATTAATACGAGACACTCTAATCCTGAAGCAGACGGTGGAATAAGATTGGCATTATCGGGATTCTTGGCCAAATATTTTTTCCGACTGGTAATTTGGATAAGATGGTCATTAATGACGCCAGACAACCCTTGGCCAGGCTTTTCTGACACTTCCGTTGCCTGTAATAGCGAGATGGCACGCTCTTTTGCCGCATTAAGGACGGCATTGGATAAAGGATGTTTTGAATAGCGTTCTAAACTTGCAGCAAATTGAATGACTTGTTCAGGGGTATATTGCTCATTGGTCATAACTTGGGTTAATGTTGGCTGTCCATAAGTTAGTGTGCCTGTCTTATCAAAAATAGCCGTTTCACAGGTGGGTAATCGCTCTAACACCGTCGGATCTTTAATAATGATTGCCCGCTTAGCAGCCATTGAAACAGCGCTTATGATGGTTATGGGAATAGCAATGAGCAACGGACAGGGTGTTGCAATCACCAAAACAGCTAAAAAGCGGATTGCATCATTGGATACATACCAAGCCAGCAACGCAAACAGCAATGCCACTGGCGCAAAAATTGCGCCTATTTGATCCCCCAATCGACGTATGGTTGGCTTTTTTTGTTCTGCCTCTTTCAACACGTTAACAATCGAAGCATAGCGAGAATCGGAAGGTAATTTTAACGTTTTAACAACCAACAATGATTCCCCATTGATTGCTCCTGATAACACGGACACGCCAGGCGCTTTTGATATTTGATACGGTTCCCCAGTCAGATAGGATTCATCCATTGAGCCATACCCTTCTACCACCTCACCATCGACAGGGCACGTTTCATGGGGGTAGATGACAACCTCATCACCAATTTGTACCGATTCTAATGGGATATCTGTTATAACGGCATTTAGACGGTGATGAACAATGGATGGCATACGTGAAAGCAGAGCACGCAAAACGGATGATGCTTTGCGATGAGCATAGTATTCCAGCGCTTGGCCACTGGCTAACATTAATATTATCAGATTGGCCGCCAGATATTCCTGCAAGATGACACCCGTCATCAACGCTAATGCTGCCAATGAATCAGCACCCAAATCCCCTCTTATTAAATTAATCACAATTTGAAAAAATAAAGGGACGCCACCTAACCCAATTATCACAATCAATGGCAGGTTTGCATGTGAAGAACCAACGACACTCATCACAAGCGATATTGAAATCGCTATCACTGAACAAACAACAATACCAAGTTGCCATTTTGTTTTAATGATAGTTTGATACTTATCCATGAACTGTCTTTCCTATCCTCTAGGCAGGCACCATGCCAATAACACGTGCAGGGGCCTCCGTAGCTTGGCTGATTTTAAGGGGTAATGCGAGTAGCCAACTGCCTGTTGCAGGGAGTTTGTTGGCGTTGGCAACATTTTCAATGAGATATTTTCCATTAGATAAAAGCAACTGATGAACTGGAAAGCCCGAAGTTGGTGTATCGGGGGAAAGTGTGTCGATGCCTAGACCCGCAATATCGCGATCCAGTAACAACTGAGCTGCTTCTTGACTTACAGAGGGAAATTGAAGATTGTTGCGGTATCGCTGGGGATTTTGCCAAAATATTTCCCACCCAGTAAAAATAATTACTACACTATTTTGTCCAATTTTGCCATGCTCTTTTTCAAATGAACGAATATCATCCTCCATAACAAGGTAATGTTCATGGGATTTAGAACTCACATCGATCATAGTGGCGGTCGCTAATAAATGGTTGTGTGTAATGCTCAACTTTTCAATGGTTTCCCCCTTCGCATAACAATGCGCAGGCGCATCAACATGCGTGCCGATCCCTGCTGGCAATGACAGATGTTGAACTTTAAATTTGACCTCCGTCGAACATTCGTCATAGTTTAACGTCGAAGTAATATCAAAACCGCACCCTAAATCCCAACATGGCGTCTTAGCATCCAGCGTGTGGGTTAGATCGATTATCGTAAAAGGGAATGTCATATTTAGTTCATCACTTAAGAATTACCAACCATTCCTAGCATACAAAAAAAGTCGACAAAAAGGTACTGAGCAGATTCTCGGATACTACTACATCAATTTAGAATGTAGGGTAGATGTCAGATTTAACGCAAAACTTATATAATTTTTCTAACATTGTTTTATTTATGTGCATTCTATTGTACAATTGCAAATCATTTGAATTATTTTTAACACGCTTTGTCATGCATAAAATCATTGTGATAGAAGAAGGTGAAGAAATAGTGCTCTTAGACACCGATAATATCCAAATGTGTTACGCTACCGCCTATTTTGAAAATCTTTCCTACTATAAAAAGTTAGACGAAGCGCTAGCATTACTTAACTCAATTAATGAAAAAGAGAATTGGAAACCAGCCTTGCTATCCAAACTCCTGCAGAAGAAAAAAATAGAATCGGAAGATATGTCTCTCGCCTTATTGTCTAAAAGTTTATTTCAATTTAGCCATCCCAATAAAACCTATTCAGGCATGCTACCCGATATGACTGGGTTAAGTTGCTATCGAGTCGGCGCGGACGCGGGTGCTGGATTTAAAGCAGGTGACTTGGATATATTGGGAACAGAAGGCATTCTTGAATGTGTGGGTGTATTGGTTGAAACAAGTGATGTTTATGGCCAAGATTGTTATTATCTGGCGCATGTTTTCAGTGGCCGAAAAACCGAATTATCCGTTCAGGAGGAATTGGATAGAATTTTTCACGACATTAATAAATTAACCGAAAAAAATTTATCTTGGTCAGACTTAAAACATCAAGTGACCTTGGTTAGCTGTGGTAGTTTTGAGGAAAAACCAAGTGATTGTTGTAAACAACTATTCAAACTTTTATTGAAGCAAAAGGTTAAACCGAACGTCTTATTTGGCAACAGTGTCGCATTTAATTTAACCGGGATAGGGGATTTAATCATTCTCAACCCTGATGGAAGTTTAGTTCAAGGCAACCAAGCTAAAATCCCTAGGGTTGGGCATGGCACCTATTCACCTGTCGATATTCTAAACTATCGATCGAGCAATAAACCCAGCGCCACCCTTGATGAGCAGATTAAGACTGCCATTGATCAAGACGAATATCCCTACGAAAAGAGCTCCTCAGTATTTAAGCAGATATTTTAAAGAGGGTTTGTTCAGCCTAAATTCATAGCTACCCTGTCTTCTTGAATGAGATCCGCATCCAATTTAACACAATGGGTACTCGTTTCAAGCATGCAAATCCCCAAGGCGAAAGCAGCGGCAACGATTGGCCATGATAACCCAGCACAACCGGCTGTGAAAACCATGAAACCCAGAAGGACATACAAAGACACTTCTTTTTGGGATTCAATTTGATTGAACTGTTCGGTTGTCAAGATCGTGCTTTTACCTTTTAATATGGCATGCAACTCAACTGCAATCGTCTTCTCGACATCTTTATGTTCAATGCTAATACGATCATTGGGAACAAATTGATTCAGTAGTAATGTCGATAACTTAAACATCAAAGCCGCTGAACCAACGAGTATCAACATCGGCCCGCCCCAAACTAGCGCAGCTGTCAATGACGCCAAAATCGTAGCCTTCAAGGTAAACTCCACCGATTTTTTTAAATAATAAAAGCGCGTGACATTGGTTGGAATGTAAACTTCATCCAAGGGTACAGTTAATGAGGGACAATATGAGTGATTAAAAAAAAATCGCATGGGGCTGTGATCTTATAAATGATGGGGCGATTTTAATCCATAGTGCACTAATATGCAATATACTTGGACAAAGCTTGACACATGGCTTGGGGTTTGGCAAAATTCGCCAAACGTTAATGGAGTATTTAAATGCCACTCAATCCTAACCAATTACCCGTTTCGGCTATTAGCCATTTTGTTGCTAATCCACCTAATAATTTGAATGATAAGCAAAGGCACCATTTGATCACCGAAACAAATGCCATGCGAAAATTATATAATAAACAAGTCACCACCTATAATGAACACTTATTAAGTAACCAAATCATGGTGAAAGCCTGTGTCACCGCTACCCTGGGTATTGGCCTATTTTTTGCAGCACCTGCCACCTTATTGCTTGGTGGAGCTGTTGCTTTAGCCCTTGGCTCTGGCATCTATAGCTATTTGCCCTTCCCAGAAGCCACGATTAACTCCCAAGCAATATCTGCTAGGGTAGCTGATGATGCCGAACCGAATGCATCAACAACATTTGTAACTAATTGGTTATTCAAAATGAAAGATCATGATTTAACCGATGAGCAAAGTCGGCTATATCATAATATGTATCGCATTGGAGTTGGTTTAATTGTTGGCTTTGCGGCGTTTACCGCCATCGTATCCGGTGCTGGAATATCACTCACCATTGCAGCTGCCTTGTTTGCTCTCTCGTTGGCATATATTGTCCAACCCAAGTCAACATTATATGATGAGACAGCAGAGCCGGCTCATGTCCGA
Source organism: Pseudomonadota bacterium (assembly GCA_020051095.1). Taxonomy (GTDB): domain Bacteria; phylum Pseudomonadota; class Gammaproteobacteria; order Legionellales; family Legionellaceae; genus JAFIFT01. The sequence goes on from JAGVJN010000048.1 coordinate 9,715, forward strand.
GTATAATACGCTGAGTAGGTAACCAATTTCTAATTTAGACACGAGCTATGATTTTTTTTTGTTAAACAACATAAAGCGTCATAGCCTGCGTCTGCCTCGATATAAAGATCATTGATTTTTCCAATAAAAGCGCGTATTTTACTCAACTTGTTTTTAGAGAGTTAGTAAGGATTGGTATGCCCCCGAAAAAAAAATCGCCCTCCCAATCAGGCACCTATATTGCTTCGAGTGGAAGTGAAAATCCAGACATCATTCAACGAGATTCCCCTCCTACGCCTCCTTCTTCTGGTCGAGACAGCACTCCAAAAGAATTACATCAATCGAGTTCAAGCTCTTCCGAGGGTCCTAAAAAACACAAAAAAAAGAAAGGAAGGATATTAGAAGAATCACCGTCATCGGAAGAATCTGACACAAGCATCAACATTGCCCCGAAGGAAATAGAGGAAAGGATAGGGAGTGATGAAAAAGGTAATGAGTCTGAAGAGGATGCTATCTCTTCCAGCAAATGCTCCTGCGCATCTTTTTTCTGTTGTTGTATCTCTCGAAGTAGCAAGAAAAAATCAGAGAAATATTTTCGAACCCACGAAGAAGAAGGACAATATCGAAGGAACTGTGTACGAGAAGATAGATTTAACACGATGTCGTCAGCTGTCGGTATTGTTCCTGTGAACGGGACCGGATGGTTATTTGACAATGCGCTACTGCCAAATGACAGCAACGCTGTTCCCGTGTTTGCCTTTCTTAATCTCTTACGAAGTATCGTCGCCATTGGCGTTAATATGTACTTTAGGCGCGGACAAGGCGAGCATTCGCGTGGTAGCAGCTGGTCTGTGTTTACCAATTCAATCATTTCCATTCTCTCGCTCTTATTATTAGCATTCAGCTTAGCCGAAGTCGGTGTTGAGGAAAGACATGACAATCAGGATACATTAATTCTATTCTTCACCATCGCAATTAACTGCTTAGGGGCAGGTATCTTTTTTATGCAAACAGGTGAACTCGGTTATCACTCTTATAACCAAGTCACCAAAAAGCCCCAAGACATTCCTGATGAAGAACAAGGATTGACACGCCCCTCACCTAAAAATTAATGAGCGCCTATTTCAATGATAATTGTCGTGCCAAGGCGCGACCCTGAGGGATAGACACTCTTTTTGAAAACTTAGACTTATCTCAAAACGCCGACGTACCGCGGCTTGTCCGCGGTATCCAGAGATCCCTGTATGCACTAAATAAAAACATATTGGTCAAAAACCCTGGATCCCGCGGACAAGCCGCGGGACGTCGGGTTAAACATTATGCCAATACATTATACGAATACTATGTTTTAAAAAAAGTGTCTATCCCTCAGGGCTCGGCCTACCTGGCTATTCTTTTTTCTCTTGTTTATCAAGGCATTATCCGTGTGCTTGTAAAAAAAACCGACTATACTATCTATCACAGGACTTACGAAAAACCCCAAGGTCGAGGCAAAAAATATTTTTAATGAGGGAGTTTAGATCAACTAAATGACCGAATTAAAAATATTTTTTAACGAAGAGATTGGGAGTTTTTCGTAAGTCCTGTATCAATTACTCCAATTCAAAGGATATAGACATGACCGTAACGACTGGTTTATCCGGAAATGAAATTTATTGTTTAGCAGAAAAAGGGTATGAGCCGGGTAATATTGTCGTGGGTAACAGTGTTCATTCACTTGGCATCATAGGTAGCATTGGCTCGGGTATGAAAGCCATGTTGGGGGGTGAAATCAAGCAAGTGACTACCCTCATTGAAGAAGGACGTGAAACAGCCTACCGCAGAATGCTTCAAGAGGCGAAAGAGCAGGGCGCAACGGGTATCACAGGCGTCACCAGTGAGTTGGTGTTTCATGGTTCAAATATCGAATTTTTGTCCATTGGCTCTGCCATTCATGCCGCCGGAAACGCCAGCAAAGATAAGTTTTCGACCAGCGATAATGGGCAACAGTTATATGCTCAACTGGATGTCGGATTCAGACCTATCTGCTTCTCATTTGGTAATTCGGCTTATTCAATGGGAGTTGGTCGCGGATTGATAGGTGGCATTAAAAGCCTTGCCCGAGGCGAAATCAAGGAATATTCGTCCATATTTAATACGACAAGACATTTGGCATTAACCCGCATTGTTAACCACGCCGCGCAATATAAAGCAAATGCGGTTCTTGGGATTACCACGACTATTATCCCTTTTGGTGGGCTAAATGAAATGTTGATGATCGGTACCGCTTCACACCATCCTGGCCTGCCCGCCGAGTTCACCGAAATGCCTGCCACCAGCAACTTAACCAATATCGAATTATGGAATATGGCTAAACTGGGTTATATGCCCCAACGATTATTACTGGGAACATCGGTTTATGCACTAGGGGTGGTTGGAGGCATAACGTCTCTGATTAAGTCATTCAAACGAGGCGAAATCAATGAGTTAACACGGTTGATTTATGAAGCCCGCGAAAATGCCTTAAACATCATCAACACGGAAGCAAATGCCATTGGCGCTGATGATATCGTTGGCGTCAAAACATATGTGTATGATTTAGGCAATGGTCTCATTGAATTTCTCGCTATCGGCACCGCGGTTAAACGGACATCCGTACTCAAAACACAATCAGAGCAAATACTGCCCCAAGCCATTATCGCCAATAAAGATACCTATTTTGACACCAATCGAGCTGGGGATTTGAAAGTCAACGTCAATACGGGTTCAAAACCAATTAACAGCGGAAGTTTTTTGCTCATGATTATTATCGCACTAATTATATTCAGCCATATTTTTGTGCGCTTTTTTACCTAATCAATCAAGGGCAGCTATTTCTAAGCAGCTTTTTGCTTTCATATAGGTATGCGGCTAACCCGCAAGATATTGCCAATTTACTGTGCTTCAATCTGTTCGACAGTTTTTATATCATATTGAGGAGCAGGCTTATACTCAAATTGGCACTGAGCATCAGTTGAGGTAACCACCAATTCATCGCGATCGTCCACTACCGTGATGGGGCCTTTATAATACTTATCCATGCCTTTAATAAAATTATCCTTCGCCGCTTTGCTTGTAGGAATAGCAGGAACTAGATGAGTGGGAATGAGATTCTTAACCGCTGCCGCTTGTGCCATCTTCGCTAATGCCAACGTATCGGAGTGGTATTGCGCTATTTGGTCATAAAATTTTTTCGATAATTTTGGATTGGGTTGTGAAGGAAAAGTCTGTTGAATGAGTTGACCATAATAGTGACTGAATGCTTCGTTTATCAAAATATCTGCATTTTCTGCCACCGTTTTTAAATTATGCATGATTTTTGTATCACCACTGATAACGATTTTGCAAGATTTATAATGAATCACATAACCCAATGCTGGATAGGCAGGGTTGTGGTTCACTCGGAAGGGGGTTAATTTTAAATTCGTTGTTTTTAAAATAGGTTCCCCTTCGCCCTCATAGGGAGCTGTCACCAAAACGGGGGTAATTTTATTCGTATTTAATGGTACGTAGCCTTCTCGACTGGTTGCTCGGTATAACGCATCCAATGAATATAGTTTATTCAAAGCATCTGCAATGTCTGTAACCCCTGCAGGGCCATATAACATTAGGGATGAATTCTTGCGCGCCGGCCAAGCGACATTATTCAAATACCCTATCCCCGCCATATGGTCTGAATGCCAGTGGGTCACAAATATCTTATTCATTGCCCCAAGAGGCAGCCCAAGTGCCCCCAAGTTTTGCGAACCCCCTTCCCCAACATCAATCATGAACATTTGCTTGTCACCAACAACCGCAAAGCAGGCCGGCTTTCTAACCGATTGCATTGCAATTTCAGGATCGCCTGTCCCACAAAAATACAGATGCAGCTTACCATCGTGCAGCAAATTTTGGGGCGCCTTTTGCTGCCGATAAACATGAATGTCTGCAAATGCGACTTGGCTTGCTAGTGTCAACATCAAGCAATATATATTGATTATTTTCATACTGTTACACTGAAATTAGTTTAGGAATCTTTATCCCCTTGTTTCTTAAGGGTAGAGGCCACCTTGAATATGGTGGGCCGTATAGGGATCGAACCTATGACCAAAAGATTAAGAGTCTCCTGCTCTACCAGCTGAGCTAACGGCCCTACCCTATTGAATAATAGCACAATTTATAGGAAGTAAAATTGACTTTGTCGTTACCAATGCCTAGGGCATCTCTGCCCATTAAATGCCTTTAAATCCTATCAAACGTTCCTCTTCCAGGTTTGCAGCTTTGATATTGTCATACAGACCAACTGCTATACCAACTAAAATCACGACTCCACCAATTATCTGAGCACTGTTGGGGATCTCACCCACAATCAGGTAAGCAAAGATAACACCGGCTATGGGATAAAAAGCATTGCCAATGGCAATGCTTTGCGGGTTAACATGCTCGATTGCCTGAGAAAAAGTAAAAATCGCCATTGCAAAAATAACACCGCCGTAAAAGAGCATCCATTCCCAGAGAAAGGGAGAAAACAGATCAGCAAAATGGGTTAAGCCAAAAAGATAGGTTGCAACCACAAAGAAAAATAGTGCGCCAACACAGGTTCTAAAAATGGAATAAATCGGTTTGGGAATATTGCTGATGTATCTATTGGTCAATATATCTCCCATGATTGTAAATAACGCACCAAGCAATGCGAAAATCAGTCCAATTTTAGGTGCCGTGGCGACAAGATGACCTAGCCAACCCTCACCAACGTTGGCTTTGGCCATTTTCATTGCCATGGGCATTGAGTCTGGTAGGTTTAAGTAAAAAGTGAGCGACACCCCCATTGCCGCAATAAGCACGCCTAGCAGTGTCAAACGGGAAGGTTTTTCGTTTAAAAATAAGTAGCCTAATACCAATGCCCAAACAATTTCTGTGGTTGATATAAGCACCACATTAATCACCGCTGTGGTCAAAATAGCCAATAAATAAAAAATAGGTCCTAAAATAGTGGCGAAAATGGTAACAAGCGACAGAGAGCCCCACTCCTTCGCTTGGATCGCCCAAATACTATCAACACTTAGCTGTTTTCGATAACCAATGATAAAAACGATACCGGCAATGATATTGCCAGCAAATAAGACATTACAGAATGAAATAGGATTATGCCCATGAATCGGATAATTGACGCCAAGCTGCCCCAACTTGCCAATTATAGAATCAAGGGAAGCAAACAACAAAATAGAGACCCACAAATAAATGAGCCCTCGTGTTTTAATGTTCATGGCAATCAACTGATTGTTTTTAATGGTTTAATATATAGCAGATAGAACGCAACCTGCAAGTCGACATGGATGAATTGACATCTGAGAGCTGAATTATTGTCTATAATATGTACATATTGATTGATGTGTTAATGCACCTCCAGTTTTCAATCATAGTCAGAAGGAAGCGATGATGATCGAGTTACTTAATTTATTAGTTATCATAGTAGCAGCGGGCGTAATAACCTGGCTTGTGAATGCGTTTATTCCGATGCCAGGCATGTTTCATATGCTGTTTAATATTGTTGTGTTGGTCGTGGTGGTTATTTATGTATTACAGTTCTTCTCGATCATAAACCCCATTTTGCCTGCTATTACAATTTTCCGCTAGGGCGTTGATAAGCTGCCTTTTCCTGTTATGAACTGGTAGCAACCATTTATTCAGGCTGCCTATTAGGTGATAATAATCCGTGGCACGGCTGATTGACAGTTGTTGGCAAACTTTCTACTATGGTGAATTGGGTGATTGCGCTTAGCTTTTGAAGGGTATTGATTCCCGGATTACGGCTGCGCCTAATCCGGGCTGCGATGATTTAATGGGTAATCGAATACAAACAGTGTGCCCTTAACGAAGCTCTGTCATTTTTATCGATTCAATACCTTGGCCAACAGAAAAATAACATGCTTAAACTCGTAGAATTGATGATTAGCTTTGGCAAAATTGGTTTCACCGCGCTGGGCGGCGGTAATTCCATGCTGAAGTTAATTGAGTATGAAGCGGTCGTTTCCCGCCAATGGATTGGTCAGGAAGAATTTGTTGGCATGGTGGGGTCGACGTTTTTATTCCCGGGTCTTACTGCTGTAAAGTTGTCCGCCTTGATTGGCTACCAAGTTGCCGGCCTATTGGGATTAATCATCGCCGTTATTTGTTTGAATCTTCCTGGTCTATTGATGGCTTTGGTCGGTTATAGCTACCTTTCTCAAGCCAATACCCCCATCACTCGCAAAGCAATCATTGCCGTTCAATACGGTGCGTTTGCCATGCTAGCTGCCGCCTCGTATGCCATTGGCGAGGGCATCTTAAAACACAATTTTTCCTTGCCCCTTATCTGCCTAACAGCCTCGTTTTTCATCCTCCTTGCCTTTTTTGACCTATCGCCCTTTTGGGGATTAATCGGGTTTATCATCATTGCGTATTTTTTGGTTTTATAAACGTCAATCCTTTGTAAATCCGCATTTTTTTCAACGCTTAATATTAAATTAATATTAAAGGACTATAATTAAGCAAATAGTACCCTTTCCAAGGAAAATCATGCCTACATTAATTAAAGAACAGGTTGATATCTATCAACTACCCAAAGTCGATGACACCTATAGCAAAGACAATTCTGAAGTCACCATTGGTGATTTGCATGGCAATGCCATGAAATTAATGTTTATGCTGGTGAAACATGGTGCGGTTAAGGGAATAAGCAATGGTGATTATCAAAAGCTTGTCGAGATATACTCAAAATCATACGATAAGCTAACTCAACAAGACCTAAAAGAATTTAACCAACTATTAGACAAACTAACCTTCAACCCAGCGATTGGCATTCGTTTAATTGGTGATGAATTAGCCGACCGCGGGTCAAATGACTATTTTACCTTAAAGATTCTGCAAAAGCTCCGACAAAATAATGTCCCTGTCGAGATTACTATCTCCAATCATAGTGTCGAGTTCGTGGAGGCATGTGAAAAATTCAAAGAAAATAAACACCTTAAACCACCCATGCTACAATATGGCCATGCCAGCTCATTATACGATTTACAAGCGCTCATTGAAAAGAAATTGGTCTCAAGTGAGGAAATTCTCGCTATTGCCGACACGGTCTATACTCCTACCCTAAAAGCAATCAGCTATTCACTCAGTGAAGATAACAGTGAAATAACTATCTATAGTCACGCAGGGATAGGCTTAAACAATATCAAGCGTTTGGCTGTAAAGCTCGGCGTTGACTATCAAGATGACTCTGCTCAAGCGATTGCCAAAACGATTGATCAAATCAATGACGTGGTTAAGAAGCATGTCGCTAAGAAGTCCTTACATACCTTGTATACCCATGAAGGCATGTGGGCAGGCTATGAAGGTTATGTTCCTGAAACAGACCCCTTGGCTTTCATTATTTGGAACAGGGATTACAGCAAGCTATCGCGCCCAAAAGAGCACCATGGCTATCGAATTAATTATGTCCACGGACATGATAGCGGTGACCTCACCAAAGATAACATCTATAATTTAGATGGAAATTTGGGTAAGACATTAACGTTTAATCAAGGCGAATACACCGCTCTCTATTCCCCCCATAATACCATTTCGCTTGCGGCTGAGCCTGAAAAAACAGATTCTAAAAGCTTGACGCTTGATACCAAAACCCAAGCAACATTATCGTCTGATGAGATGCCGCCAGTAGAATTATCTCATAGTCAAAAAGATCCGACTGTTATCAATTTAGAGGATATGCAACGTATTTTCGTAGCAAACCTTGACCTGATTGATGCTAAACGAAAAGAATTTTTAGCTAGAGGGGAACAGGATGCCTTTCAGGCTGCAGATAAATTATACGATACTGTCAAATGGCAATATGATAATTTAACTAAACTAAAAGACAAAACCCCACAGGACATAGAACAATTCAAGAAAAATTGCCAAACGGCCATCAATGATGCCCGCCCCGTATTAGAAAAACACCGCGGATGGAAACAAATTCTTGGTCACCTGGCCCTAGCAGTTATTGGATTAGGTGTCTTTTATGCGATTGGTTTGGCCGCTTATAAAATTTCTGGCGCGCAGTTTTCCATTTTTAAGACTGACTCGCATAAAAAATTGGATGCGCTTGAAGAATCGCTTAACAACATGACAAAACCATCTAATTCTCAATAATCGTCTCTTATAGCACTTAGACATGCTTTTGCATGTCTAAGTCTTTTCCCTTTAAGCATCAATAATCAAGCCAAACGGCTAAGCCAATGGCTAATATAATTCGATACACCACAAACGGCCAAAAACCGATGCGCTCGATAAAACGAAGAAATAATGCAATACAGCCATAAGCACTTAGCATTGAAATGACGATGGCCATGCCTAATTGAATCCAATCAACAGGCAGGGTCTGTTGGGCTAATTTTAACCCTTCATAACCTGAGGCTAACAGAATAATTGGAATTGCCAATAAGAAGGAAAATCGGCTAGCTTGTTGGCGAGAAAGTCCTCCTAATAAACCGGTGGTCATCGTGATTCCCGACCTTGAAGTACCTGGAATTAGGGCTAAAATTTGCGATAACCCGATGACAAACATCATGCTCAAGGTTAGCGTCTTTTTTTGCGGTAAACGCGAATCATACCAATCAGCCAAACCAAGCAATAATCCGAACAATAACGTTGTGGCGATGATAACCGGTGGGGAGCGTAGATAAGTGCTAATAAAATCACTATATATAAATCCAACCAAGGCACATGGGATCGTGGCAACTAAAATACCATAAGCCAAACGGCTATGATCGTTTGACTTAAACAGCCCTTGTATAAGCGGCCCTATCTCCTTACGAAAATACAAAAGCACCGCAAATAACGTCCCAAAATGAACAGCCACATCAAATGCCAATCCTTGATCAGGCCAATGCAAAATTTGGCTAGTTAAGATCAAATGAGCAGAACTAGAAATAGGCAAAAATTCCGTAACACCTTGGACAAGCGCAAGAATAATGGTTTGACAGTCATTCATCGTGTTGGCAAAAAAAATTAACCTGTATCCATTACACACAAAATTGTCCCAAAAGCCAACCCCTTACCTTTAAAATTTAACTTATGCGCATAAGGTCTTTTCCTATTGCTAAAAACCTGCAACAATTAACCACTTGATGATAAAGCCAATCACTAAGCAACTGTCGCTTAGCATCAGCATGGAGCTAAATATGAATAAAAAATTATCAATTATTACCGCCGTACTTGGCATAACCGCCCTTCTGGGGGTTGTCGCCATTATTGGTCAAGCTCACTTAAGCGATAATAAGGCGCTCGATAAAATTTCGTTAGATGCCAAAGCGGCTAAATTTGTTAAGAAAAATCCGGTTAAAGCGATGATCTATGGACTCTGGGTGAACGGGCAGCCAGTCAGTATCAACGCACTGGGTGAATCGATGACACAAGTGCCAGCCAATACCAAAATGCATGTCAGAATTGGCGGGATAACCGAACCCATGTTAACGACGTTGTTGATGCAATTAGTCGACAATAAACAAGTGGCTTTGGATGATTCGATTGCCAAGTGGTTTCCTAATTTACCCAATGCCAACCAAGTCACGTTGCATATGTTAGCTAATGGTACCAGCGGTTACCCCGATTATGTGTATAACGAAACGTTTATGGATAAAGAACTCTCAGAACCATTTAAACATTGGACATCGAATGAATTAATAGACTATGCCATGGAAAAAGAGCCGCTATTTGAACCGGGTTCTAATCAACATTATTCGCATACAGATTATGTCTTATTAGGTGAAATTATCAGTCAAATTCAAAAACAACCGATTGCTCAAATCTTTGAAGAAATGATTTTTCGAAAATCGGAGATGCACAACACGGCATTTAATTTAACCCCCGAAATCCCTTCACCTGTTTTACATGCCTTTAGTCAAGACCGCAAAATCTATGAAGATTCGACATTTTGGGATCCTTCTTGGACGTCAACTTCCGGCGCAATCACCTCCACCATTGGCGATCTGGGTAAATGGGGCCAAGACTTTATGGAAGGTGATTTTTTGACCCCCGCGGCAAACGCACAATTAAGAGCACCCGATACTGTCGGTAAAGGAAACAATAAGCCTGATTTATATTTTGCCATGGGGTTTGGCGTTGCCAATCATTGGCTTATTCAAAACCCAAGTTTTGGTGGTTATAGCGGAATTTTTGCCATTCTACCTGAAAAGCAAATTGTATTTGTGGCATTCAACACACAACAAGAGTCCGATAAAGACGATGTCAACTACAGTCAAGTCTTTTGGCAGCAAATTGCTTCGAATTTAGCCCCGGAATACCCATTACCAGCCATTTAAGTATATCGAATCAATCCACAGACAGGATGGTTTGATTAAAATACGCCAACACCAAAATTAGTAGCCCGTAGTAGGGCTACTTTTTCCTCTGTCCCTTTTCAAATAAATCTCACCAAAGCAGCATTAAGTTTATTTTATTTGCATGATGTATAATATTTATATAATTAATGCTATGATGCTGTTTTTTAATTCATCTCAAATTTGGAGAATATAATGGTCGATATCATTAGCACACCCACTGGCCAAGAGAATACTTTCGGACAAAACGACACAGGTTTTGCTTATTATGAAACGACAAATAGCGCGTGGCGAGGGAGACAGGAAGATGCATTAGTTTGTCTTAGCGATCTAGAAAAAGAAAGCAATTTACAAAACTTAACACCCCAACAATTCGGCGAACGCCTTTGGTCAACGCATATGCAACTGGATGCGCAATCCAAAGAGCAAAATAAGGGTGGAGGTACAACCGCTTCTTCAAACTTTTATGATGGCAAAGGAAACATCATCACGGCAACACTCGCGGATGCTTCTGCTTTTGCAGTGTTTTATGGAAAAGACCGGTCCGTCTTAAAAGTTGTTAGATTAAATTCAATTACGCATAAACCGACTGATGCTAGCGAATCAAAAAGGATAAAGGATTTAGGTGGTTTCGTATTCATGGGAAGGGTATCTGGCTCTTTGGCTGTATCCCGCGCCATTGGTGATCATGATTATGTAGGCAATGATAAAGCACCGCTAGTTTGTGCTGAATCCCAGATCGACATCATCTCCATAGACGAATTAACAATGGATGTGAAAGGTGAAATTGAGTCGATTGAAATTATTAGCACGTGTGATGGGTTTACGGATGGGGCGACAGATCAAAGTAAAGAAGGACATGAAGCCTATTTAAAAAGTTGCCTTGAACAAAGTGATATTAAAGGAAAACAAGGTCAAGCGTTATGCGAAGCTTTAGTCAATCGCGCAAAAATGGATGGATCAAAAGATAATATTTCAGTGGCGACACAAACAATTTATGCCCATGGTAAAATTTCAGATAAGCCTGCCTTTATGGGTATCTATGATGGTCATGGCGGTGCTGACACTTCCATCTTCGTTGCTGAAAATATCGGTCAAGTGTTCCGCGCACAATGTGCATTATCAGAAAGTGACTATGCCAAAAATGAATTTAGCGTCAATAAGCATAAAGATGCTTATGAGCGGGATCACAAACCCAGCGCGCATAAAACCGCTAGTCCTGTGACTGGGAGCTCACACACAGATTCGACCACATACGAATCAACGCCCGTTGTGAGCAAATCAAATGATGAAAAAGTTAAAGATTTTTTAACAGAAACATTTATCCCTTTACTGCAAAATTTCAAAGACCTTTATATCACTTTACCCGACGACTCTGAGGAAAAGGCAGCATTACTGTCCTTTATTACAAACGTAGAGAAAGAAAAAACAAACTGGGATTTACATCTTCAAAATACGAAAGCGTTCATTGATAATTGCAGAGTCCATGTCGCAACGGCACAAAAAAGTGAGTTGAAAAATCATGCCGATGTTAATGTGTTATTTAAACTCTTTATCAAAGCTATCAATTGGCTGGCATCCTTTATTTTTGAAGAGCCATTGATTAAAACAAAGACCTATAGCGATTTAAGCTTATTCAAAACGGCTGTTGAATCAGTCGAAAAAGATGCTCAAGAAAATAAGCCTCAAAAAGGTAACAATTTATAATTCGTTATAAGAGATAGGTATTAATTTTGCCGGTGCAAAGAGAGAGAATCTTTGCACCAGACAAAAACTGATATCTAGTTCGTGCCCGTGCCCGAATTTTAATGGGCACAGTTCTCTATTTTTCGGTGGACTGCTTTAATATCTAAGTTTATCTTTTAATTCTATAAAACCGGGCACGGGCTCGGACGCGGGCACGTATAAGTTCTTTGTGTTCTGCAGTTACAAAGTGAGAGAATATGAAATCAAGATTCCTTAAGGTTTCCTTAAGGAATAGATGATAGAATATTGATCACTATGCACTACAATGGAGCGGAACAATGGGCAATACTCAAAATGAACCCTCCACGACGCCTGCCCCTGAAACACCCCAAACTAACCTTACCAGCATAGACACTATCCTATCTAAAAGTCGCTACGCCTTTGTCGATGAAGAAGCGAAGAAAATGAGTCAAGATATTCGCGAGTCTTTAGCCTATATCGATGAACATCCTTGGCGAACTTTTTTCTGGCATTTGGTGCCATTTTCATCCGCGTTTTGTCCCTATAATGATAAAATTTTCAAAATTCTGAGAGAATATATACGACTGGGGCTTGATGATATCGATGGTGAAAAAGTCGCTGAACGTTTTGATATGATTACTGAGTTAAACCAGTACTTACAATCATTGCATCTACAAGCAGACTCTGACCTGAAGGACAAAGTCGTCTGTGCGGCGTTTATGGATAAATTATATGAAGTCTATGACGTTTTAGTCAGCAATGGCTTAGAAGACACCCATCCAGGGCAAGCCAAAAAAATCAAAAAGCTACTACATCACCTCGCCGAAGACTATCAAATAGAAGATGGCAAGCGCATTATTAACTTACGAAAACTCTATCGAAAACTCAAAAAGCAATATGCTGAAGAAGATAATAGAACCGTTAATGAACGCTTAAAAGACTGGTGGTATGGAACGAAACCGGATCACTTTCCTCATGAGAAGTATGCCCATATCGAAGCCATGATAAATGGCGGGATGTATGCTCAGACCTATATGTTGGTTGATCACTTAGCGGAAAAAGATCTTACCGAAGAAGAGCGAGTTGCGATTGCAAACGAGCAACGTTCAACAATACCAAATGCTATCCTAAAGGCCAGAAGGAAATGGAAAAAGATCATCAGTTATGCCGCCTTCTTTTGTGCTTTTATCGTGGGTATTGGTGAAGGATTCGCAGCAGCCGTCATGTTTAGCTATATTCCTGTAATCCCAGCCTTACTGACCATTGGCGTTTGCGGATTTTTAGTGAATTACGTTCTCTTCCATGATTCTTGCGAGGAAACATTAAAAAAACTGTTTTTGCTCAAATTATTCAAAGATAAGAACGGTGACAGCGTTTCTTTGATCAAAAAAGCACTGATCATCGCATCACTAATCATCGCCATATCCGGTGCACTTTCAATCAGCTTTCTATCCTACTCAACAGCAAGTACTGCGATAGCAGCGGTCATGGCGGGCTTAGGAATTGCTGCCCCTCCAATTTTGATAATCAGTTTAGCGGGAATCATTGCTGGAGTAACGGCCATAGCACTCACCTGTGCATTTTTTGTGATTTTTGCCGATTTGATAGCAAATGAGCGCTATAAAGAAATCTGGCAATATTTTAAAGATATCTTTCTGATGCCTGGCTTTAAAACGGCCTCGTTTTCACAATGGGCACAACACTTGCTCAAAATTGCCGTTAATTTAGTCGTGCTGGTAGCGATGACTTCTGTTTTCGTAGTCGCTTGTATTGCCACAGCCGGCTTATATCACCAAAAAGCCTTGTTATTCTTACAGTCTACCTTAAAAGCAGGCAGTTCATTTAGCCAATGGTTTGCAGCTGTATTCATTGACGGAATTGCCGTTGGTATTAACTTTAATTACTTCAATGCGGTTTATTTAGCAAAATTTGCCGCATCCTTAAGCGATACAATACTCGAGGGAATCTATACTATCCCTAAAATCATAAAAGGCATTGTCAAAGCGATTTTTCATCCGATTCAAGCGAGCCAAGCATTCAAACACAGTTTTGATGCGAAGTCGGAAAGTATCCTGCGCTCGTTGGAGCGCCCCATCAGCTTCATGGATGGGTTAAGCTTAGCCTTTAAAAAGTATGGGTTATTGTTTTCAGCCTTTTGGAATAGCTTAGGACAAGCCATCGGTTTAGGGACTGACGACCAAAGCATCAAAATTTATCAAAATTTTACCGGTTCTAACATTGCTTCAGCAGCCTTATCCCTTTCCACCGCAGCGGGTGTCAACTCAGCAGCAGCAGGGATGGAATCGATTTTTGAAGAATGTGCTACAGGCGTTAAAGCAACCGAAGCCACGTTAACAGACACCAGTCGCAAAACAGCGATTGAGTGGTTAGACAAGGGGCAGGTTGTCAGCAACACCGGAGAAGTGAAAGCGTATACCTATGAGAATATACAGCAATATCAACAGCAACTTGCCATCGAGCGCGCCGCTGCACGAAGACAAGGTCTGCATGCTGCATTTCCCTGTCATAAAGGCAACTGTGTCAGTACTTTGTCAATGTTTAACAAAGCCAACCCACATGCCAAGACAACACCTTATGCCCCAGATATTGCAGCTGAGCAACACTACGGTGCTTAATATTAATCCTTAACATAACGCGTCCATATTAATTTATTTTGTCTTCTCCACCAGGGGTGATCTGATTGACGGAGCAGGGCCTAAGTAGGTCGTATGAGTCAGTTCTGAATTATATGGACTATAGGCCTGTTCGCTATTGTCACTTGTTTGAGTTGTTTGACAAGCAGAAAGCCCCACGACAGTGGCAATTAACAGCAAAATGATCTTCATGATACATCTCAACAACAAAAGGAACCAGCATTATAATTTTAGCACATTTAATGTGATGTATTGATGCTTGCCTTGGTACAAGATAACATCCTCTATACCGGACAAAAACTGATATCTAGTACGTGCCCGAGCCCGTGCCCATGCCCGTGCCCGAATTTTAATGGGCACAGTTCTCTATTTTTCGGTGGACTGCTTCAATATCTAAGTTTATCTTTTAATTCTTTAAAACCGGGCACGGGCTCGGGCTCGGGCACGTATTAGTTCTTTGTTTTTTGTCCGGTACAAAGGACAAAATCTTCGTACTGGACCATTTTTAAAATGGTCTGTGTACAGGAACGGAGTCGCTGATCTTTTTTATCAAACTCAGATTAATTTTAATACAATATCTGCAACGATTTGATTTCAATGATGAAATGGATATCGCACTTTGACTAAACCTGAGTTACACTAACCAAATAACTTATCATGTATGATGATTAATGACCAATCCTGAAAGAAAAAAAACAATTGCGGGATTGTTGTTTATCCTGTGTGCGATCACTTGGATTTTAACCTTTTGGTATAAAGACAAACTACCGCCCCCTAGCTTTTATGCTGGGCGGGATTTTTCTGCGCCAGTCCAGACACCGTCTGAAAATGAACCGTTTGAAATTAATACAAATGAACAACGATATTTAATTACTCCGCTATTTTTCTATGATTTGACCGGTGTGGTCGTATCGTTAAGCAATGCGGATGGATTTACCAATATCTGGCACCATCGACGTTGGAAAGATTTTATCAATGTCCGCGATCTCTGTGTCATTTGGGATCCGAATGTGACCAGTGGCATCTATCAAAACCTGGAATTCTCCAGCGACAGTTGGACCTGCTGGGTCACTTGGCCGGATAGGGAAACCTCCCATCGCTTTGATGCCTACGCTTTATCAAACAATCACCTTTTAACAACGGATTTAATCGTCAAAAAAGCATTGCTGTCGGCAAATATTGGCGATGTGGTCAGTGCTAAAGGCATGTTGGTCAATTATGAAAATCTATCGAATGGCATGAAAAGAAGCACCAGCACCACTCGAACCGATGGTGGTCAAGGTGCCTGTGAAACCATTTATTTAACCGATTTTCATGTGATTGCCAAGGCACACCCCACGCTTCGCATCCTGAATAAATTTTCGTTTTGGGGTATGTGGTTAACCTTATTAGAGTATTTTTATTTTGTCTTTACCATCCCCCATCGGGCTAGAGGAATTACGCCAAAATAAGTCAATGAAAATGATTCGTTTTATAATATGCCTGTTGGCTATTTTAATCATCCTCATGGTAGGCGGCTGTCAGAGCATTGGCTATCAAGGCCCCGTGTCTGATCACTTTGATGGCAAGCGCTTTCATTTCCCTGGAGAATCAGCAAAGCCCCAAAGCTTAGCCTATAATGCATACATTTTTTGGAAGGCTATTAGCCAAAATCCTTGGCCAAAACTCCTAGAAAACCCCAAACCATCCCCCAAAACTAATCACTTTCCCCAGGTTCGCTTCATTAATCATGAAACCATTTTAATTCAATCAGGTGAAACGACTATTTTAACCGATCCTATATATAGTTATCGCTCGAGCCCTCTGCCAATCATTGGCCCAGCAAGACATCGTTTGCCAGGGATGCACTTTAACGAATTACCGAAAATTGATATTGTTTTGATTTCACACAATCACTATGACCATTTAGATATACCAACATTAAAGCGATTGGAGTATCAATATCACCCGCTGTTTATTGTGCCGCTTGGAAATAAGCACCTTCTAAAGGCACACAAGATTCAAAATGTGGTCGAAATGGATTGGTGGCAACGCATTTCTCATCATCGTACCCAAATAACTATGTTGCCAGCACAACACAGCTCGCAGCGATTTGTATTCGACTCCAACCGCACTTTATGGGCATCCTATGGCATCGATTTCCCAGGGCATAAGTACTTTTTTGCGGGTGATACCGCTTATAATGTGCACTTCAAAGAAATCAAACGACGCTGGGGGAAACCCGATCTAGCCATGTTACCAATCGGTTCTTATGAACCAAGAAAGCTATTGCGGCATGAGCATTTAACGCCCGATGATGCCATGCTTGCTCATCGAGATCTAGGCGCCAAACGTTCTTTTGCCACCCATTGGCTCACCTTCCAATTAAGCAACGTTTACCCAGATGAAGTATTGCAAGCATTTGAATTAGCTCTGAAAAAACACCATATTCCCAGGCAGGAATTTGTTCTATTACAAAATGGGCAAACGATGCAACACTAAATCGATGCGTGCTCTAAATAATACGGACTTGCTGTTGTCGGAGCTTTTGCTTGATTTGTTCATACTTGGCTTTATCGAGAGGTCTCGTTGCGGCATCAATCAATGTGCATTCAAAGCCTTCTGAGACAGCATCTTGAATGGTGCAATACACACAAATATCAGCCGCTAGCCCCGCAAAATAGAGCGAGGTAACGCCTCTTGCCCGTAAGTAGCCGGCTAAGCCGGTGTTGTACTTGCGATGATTGTCGTAAAAACCGCTATAACTATCCACGCGCTTATCACTGCCTTTACGAATTATCGCTTCAATTGGATTTTGATTTAATTGGGGATGCAAAGCTGCTCCATGACTTCCTTGAATGCAATGGTCCGGCCACAAAATTTGCTCATATCCATCCAGCCTAATCACATCAAATGGCTTTTTACCTGGGTGGTTTGAGGCAAAACTTAAGTGATCGTGAGGGTGCCAATCTTGGGTGGCAACCACCAAATCAAATTGAGTCATTTCTTGATTAATGATGGGTACAATCGCATCACCATCGGGTACAGGTAATGCACCAGTCGGCATGAAATCATTTTGAACATCGACTAAAATTAACACCTTCATCGTTACGCTCTATGCTGCCTTGTCAGTTCATTACGCACATCGTTTAATTGCGTACTTAAACCGACTTTATAGATATGCGGATTATCAAATCGCTTATATTCATTTGGCAATTGACCTAACCTAATTTTACTATAGTCAGCTAAATCGGATATTGCTTTTGTTTTATCCACTTTTTGACCATTTTCCATCACTTTATGCAACAGCGGCTCTTTGGCATAATCGAGCACGTCCATCGATTTATCGCGGTCAAATGGATGATGCATGGTTTCAATAGTTGCCACCTCTTCCCCTTCGATAGCCACCACATCCGCACCAATGAATTGTCCTTTCTTATCCAGTAGACGATACACTTGTTTTCTATCTGGCAACGTCACTTTTTTTAAACTATCGGATAACTTGATTCGGGGTTTAGCATTCGCATAAGCTAATTTATAAACGCCATCCAAGGCAGAGTCGGGATCACCAATAACAAGCTTGGTGCCCACACCAAAGATATCAATGGGTGCTTGTTGTTCTATCAGGCTTTTGATGACATATTCATCTAATTGATTGGATGCAGCAATTTGAACATGTGCCAACCCCGCTTCATCAAGCATTCGTCTAGCCTGCTTCGACAAATACGCCAGATCCCCGCTATCCAAACGAATACCCTTCAATTGGTGCCCCTGGGCCATCATTTCTTTTGCCACTTGAATCGCATGAGGAATACCCGATTCAAGGGTGTTATACGTATCGACTAACAGCACACAATTTTCCGGCCAGATTTCGGCAAATTCTCGAAAAGCCGTCAACTCATCGTCATAACTTTGTACAAAAGAATGGGCCATGGTGCCAGATACTGGTACCTGATAATCCTTTCCCACACAAACATTGCTGCTCCCATTAAAACCGCCAACCATGGCTGCTCGGGAAGCAAAATACCCACCAGGTCCTTGGGCACGACGTAAACCAAAATCAATCAATTGCCGATCACCAGACACCAATCGAATACGGCTAGCTTTGGTGGCAATCAAACTTTGAAAATTAAGAATATTTAACAGCATGGTCTCAAGCAATTGTGCTTCGAGCATGGTTGCTTCTACGCGTAATAGGGGCATCGTTGGGAATACCACTTCCCCTTCTCTGCAGGAATAGATGTGGCCTTGAAAACGAAATTGGGATAAATAATCCAGATAATCGGGATGAAATCCAATCGTTTTTAAATAGGCAATATCGTCATTAGTAAATCGCCAGTTTTCAATGATAGCAAGTAAATCCGCTAAACCGGCAAATACCACATAGCCGCCACTAAAGGGCAATTTTCGAAAAAAATAATCAAAAATGGCGGGCTGTTGATGATTGCCTCGCAAAAAATAGGCTTGGCCCATGGTTAATTGATATTGGTCGGTATAGGTGCCTGTGAATGCAATCATGCAACTTCCTTTTCAACGAAATTAGGCATTGTACGTCTTTTTGCGTACCAATGTCACCTCGGAAAAGTCCGTGTTGCAGTGCAAGTTTGACTTAAGCTCGAACGTGACCGTTGGCATTTGCGTTAGGCTCTTAGCATAACCAAATCAATAGATCGTCGCACTGAGTGGATTTGTAGGCTCTGGCGTCACATTTTGCTCCAACTTAGCCGTAACCTGGCGTATTTTATCCGATAATTGGTTTAGCAGCTGGGATCCATCCCCTTGGCTGACATCATATCGGTGCCAAACATACCGTGTTGGTCGATCATTGTATTTTTTTGGTTCAAGAACATTATCGTTGGTTAGCGGTTGGATAGCATTGGACTTAAACCAATGCTCAGCGTTTTCTTTGCAAGATTTTAACGTCGCCAGCGGCACTGCTTCCCATTGATTACTGCTCGATTGATACTGCTTAACAAACAAGATAATCATTGCATCTTGGTCAAATTCCATTTGTATAAGCTGATCATCCGCTGCGTCTAAATCAAGTAATAATCGATTATATTGTTCTACTAAAAGCTTAATCTCTGGCGTTTGAAGAGCACGGGCTTTCACTAATTCATGCGCTGTTAGTTTATTATCCTTCACTGGATTTACTTGCTGTAATTTGATGAAGGCATTTCTATCTCGCTCCTTATCCTTAATCAACTGTTCTGCCAGTCCTCTGAATAAAGGGTTATCCTCCAGAAAATGCTTTAGTGGCTCCTCATTACTCAACAAATGCTGCTCAATGCAATTCAAAAGCAAAACTGCAGTCGGTTGGGTTACACTATGGCCTGCTTGAGGGCCCATGACCCAGCGATAAAATCGTGAAAACAGGGTAAATGGGTGCCTTGTCGGATTATCATCCGAATCAAATGAAAAAACATTCCAGTCCAAGGGAGTTACTTGATCGATAAACGAATACCCATCCAGTGCCCCTCTAATGAGGTTATGCACCAAGTCAAACAAAGTCGCTGCCACCATAAATGGTAATAAGATGAGTGACAACGCCGTGCCGACGACTAATCCAAGCGTGCCGACAACAACGCCTGCTGAAAAGCGCAGCCATAGTTTTGCAAATGTAAACCCTTGGTAGGGCAACAAAAAGCCATTAGCGGTGAGTTTGGTAATCAAACCAAAAAAAACGAGGCTATATTGGGTGATATTTAACCACAATGACAATGTTGAATAATGAAGAGAGCCCTTCAAGGAACTAAAACAGCGTTTTAAAAAATCAACCATAACAAAATTCGAAGTTGCTCCTTAGCCAATTTGCTAATTGTACCTTCAAAGTCTATATATTTAAATAAGGTTAAGGGAAGAAAGTATCATTGCAAATAGGATATCTCATGATACGTTGGCTCGTCGTTGGATTATTGATAATGAATGTTTGCTGGGCTGGACCAACGGAAAAGCCGATGAAGGCGGTGATGGGCATCTACCCGACTTTTATTCATGAGTTAGATTACGCTGATGAAAGTTATAAAATCAGCTATTACCTCTGGTTCATCACCGATAACCCGAACTACCGCCCTGACAAGAGTATCGAAATTACCAATGCATTTGACTATCAATACAAAAATTATTCGAAGACCTTACGCAAAGATGGTAAATATTTGTATGTGATGCATGTCTATAGTACTAATTTCCACGATTGGAAAGTGGCTAATTTTCCGTTTGATAAACAAACATTGACCATTCGCGTAGAGGATTCCGATACCATTGATGATATCGTCTTTACTGCTGACAAAAAAGGCAGCACGCTATCTAGTAACCTGAATATAGAAGATTGGACCATTTTGAATTTTGAGGTCAAAACCAACGCGCACGCCTATCGATCAAGCTTAGGTGATTATGATGAAAAATATGATAAATATTCCCAATTCGTCGCTGAGCTAACCATTCAACGGCATGGTGCCCGCTTGTTTTTCAATTTTTATATTGGGTTTATTGTGTCGATTTTAATATCGTCGTTTGTGTTTTTTATTGAGCCAAGTGAAATCCGACCACGCGCCAGCTTTACGTTAGCAGCCCTTTTTGGAGCAGTGGGTAATAAATATATCATCGACCGATACCTTCCCATCGTCGATCATTTCACCTTAAATGATGCCATGCAGGTTGCGTCATTTGGTTTAATTCTAACAACCGTGTTATCAACTATCATCACTTACCGCATTCAACAAAAAAATCCTCATCGCGCAGATACCGTTAACAAATACGTCGGTTGGATCGCTGTGCCTCTGTTTATACTCTTTTATCTCATATTTTTTATAAAAGCGATTATGTCCTAAGTTGGGTTGTCCCCTACCAATTACAATTTAATCTGGCGCTTGCTGAAAATTAAACTTGACTCGATGGCTTATTCAACAGTGAACGGTTCTCTTCATTGAGATCTGTATTTTCGACATCAATAGAGCTTAAGTGGGAGCCATGATATCGACCTGCATTAAACACGCGGTCGCCATGGGCATCTTCTGATTTTTGTTTAAAGAACTGATATAACTTCCCCGTACCCATTGCCCCAATGGCTGTTGGTATAATCGATGTTCCATCGACCCCATTTTTAGATTCAAAGGTAGCCCCTGCCCCATAATCACCACTGGCAGTCCCATTAATCACGGCATCAACATCAACCAACTCTGTCACCCCACCAAAAGTCACATTTACCATCTTCGATATGTTCTGGACAAAATCATAACTGCCTTCTTCGACAGGTCCACAATAGTCTGGAACACAAACAGACATATTACTCGTTGCCGGCTTAGTATACTGCCTTTTCGTAGTGACAATGCCGGAATATTTCAGTGCCGTTAACGCAATCGCATGGGTGTTTAATCCAGCAGTCAGTGCACCGGAGACCGACTTACCAATTTCAAAGCCATATTCATTCCAACCAGGCATCGCTAAATCAATGCCTTTCTTTTGTTTAAATCGTTCGCGTTCTCGACTGCTTCTAAGATATAAACTTAATGAAGAACCCAAGGACTTTAAGGCAATACCGAGCATGATAGCAGTTAATGCATAGAGACGTAACGTCTCAGGATCGAGCGTGTCACTTAGATTATCATGAAAAGAACCTTGACTATTTGCTGGTCTTGAAAAAGAAAATGTTTCAATAATAGAGAAAGCAAAATTGATAACCGTTAAATTAAAGTTGACCGTTCCAGAGATTGAGCCTGCAAGATAGTAACCAACTGATATGGATTCATCCACTGCAAACGAGGCAGCCGTTAGGACGCCACCCGCGATACTACTAACATTGCCACACCATTCCAGGCCAGATGCCAAGCCATCGCTCACTGAGTTATAGACGTATTTGCAACCACCCCAGAGATAATCACCCCAACTCATAATTCGACTCCATAAAAATCTGAGAGATGTCGTCAGGGGATTAGTTATCCGTTATGTCACCAATCCTGCCAACAAAAGTGGAGAAGAATATATCATTTTCAGGAGCCGATGTACAGTTTTTAATCTAAACACAGAGTCCATTATAAAGACATGGCGGCCTTGTTAAGTCATGCGACTTCGGCCACACTGGCATCATCATACTGGGGTTGCCGCGATAATTTGTTATACAATCGAGAGAATAAAATTGGAAAAATACCATTTCCGGTGACGTTCGCACAGGTTCCAAACGGATCGCAAATGAGATAAACAGCGGTTATCAAACCGATCATATCACTGGAAAATCCAAGATAAGTTTCTAACAGAGGGGCAACGACAATAATGACGCCACCAGGGACTGCCGCGACTGCATATTTAGCCAATGCTGTAAAAAATGCAAAAACCATGAAACTCGATAAAGAGGGGATCGGGTAGCCAAATGATGCTAACGTTGCCAACGCTAAAATTGGCACGCCAATCGCACTGCCAACAGTATGGATATTGATAATGGCAGGAACCAACATTCGTGCTCTGTCGCTATCGCCTAAGTTTTTTTCCGTTGCAACCAAAAGGACAGGCATGGACGCGGCACTGGAGATAGTGCTTAACCCCGTCAACGTCGCTGGCAAGACATTTCGGAGGTATTGAAACAACCGCTTTGGTTGAAACGCGCTGCCAATACTATACCACAGGGTTAAATATACCCATTGAGTAATAATAATTAATAGTAAAACAGGACCATAAATTTTTAACGAGGTTTGCAATACATTGTCAAATTCTAATTTGAAAATAAAACCGATGATGAATAAGGGTAATAAGGGGATGAATAAGCGTTTTAAGAAAGCATTTGAATACAAATTTAATTGGTTAGCAACTTGTTTGGCCTTGCGGCTTGGCATGAGGGAAAAAAAGATGCCCGTCATAAATCCAAGCAATAAGGCTCTATCATTGCTAATTAATTTCTTCAGTGTAAATGTCCAAGCAGGCTGTAAGTGAATCATCGATGGCGCAGGGGTTGTTTGCATATTCAACAATTCAAGCCCAAGATTGCCTGCACTGTAGCCAACCAATAATGCGGTAAAGTTGGATATAAAAACACAGGCAATCAGCAAAAAAACAAATAAAACAGCCCCTTTTTGCTGGTTAGCAAGACAGGAAAAAACAAAACTAAAGATGATAAACGGCAGGACAAACTCTAAAATTGATTTCATGCTCAAGCTAAGCGCATAGGACCATGATTTGACTTCAACGGGAACAAGATGACCAAACAGCATAGGTAAGACTAAAACAGCCAGTAAAAATGCAGGGAGTTTGATTTTGTTGAGAAGTACACGGTTCATGCAAGGTCTCCTGGTTGAATCGATAAACAAATCTCCTTCCTGGATAACCGTTTATTGAAAATATTCGCCATATTTCACCCCTTTATCCGTCCATAGATCAAAAACCAGGTGATGATTAAATATTATACAATTTCACTTTTAATGACACATTACTTGCGTGCATTTAAACGCAGTTTACTGATAATGGCAAGGGCTTGTATAAAAAAAATTCCTTATGCCGGACAAAACAATCGCATGGATCAAACCCGATACCGCAGATGTTTACATATACCCCTAATCAGTCAAAATGCTAGCTTTTAGGCTTAGCGTTGTAATGGATAATTTTTAAAATAAGCCGGTGCAAAGGACTATTAGTTTTCCTGCCAATCTATTTCATGTATGCTTGCATTTTTATAAATTATTGATAGGAATCAGGCATGCAATATTGGCTTATGAAATCGGAACCGGATTGTTTTAGTATTGATGATTTGCGTCAACTTAAAAATCAGACAACCTGCTGGGATGGGGTTAGGAATTATCAAGCGCGTAATATGATGCGCGATGATATGGCGATTGGTGATTTGGTTTTCTTTTACCACTCCAACTGTGATACCCCTGGAATCGTTGGCCTGGCTGAAGTAGCTTCTAAACCCTATCCCGATCACACCGCATTTGATCCAGAAGACGACCATTATGATCCCAAAAGCATGGCTGATAATCCCCGTTGGTTTATGGTTGATGTTAAATTCAAAGAAAAATTTAATGCGATAATCCCGTTGCATCAACTAAAAGAACAGCCTGAACTGGAAGGCATGCAACTCTTAAGAAAAGGCAATCGATTATCGGTGATGCGCATACAGCCATCCCATTGGCACTTCATCATGAACTCGCTTAATCGATAAGTCTAAATTACGACTAATGTGCCTGATTATAGCGTATTTTATATGTAAACATTTGCGTTACCGTACGATCAAAAGCAAGCAAATTGTTATATCATATGCGGGCTCCACACCTTCTATCAATAGGACTTGACAGTACTAAAAACCCCAGTAAACTGTACACTTTATATTTCGTAGGAGACGAATATGCCAAGCAAGTTTTATGAGTACTTTTCTTCAATTCCTAGTCGATTTCCGTCCTTTTTTTCCTCCCCCAATCCTCAGCCTGCAAACTTTGATCCCAAAGCGCAAATCGCTAAACAAAAAATGGAAGACAATCTTTCCATGGCAAAATGGTCTGTGGGTTTTGCTGCATTTTTTATTTTCATTGAACGATCTTTGAAAAGCGATAACAAAGGGCTTACTACCTTCATGCTTGCTTTGGCCGGTGGTGGCATTTTGGGTGGGTTTTTATCCTACTCCAACCAGGGCCAACGTCGTCTAGAATCCAATAAACGTTTATCAAGTAATCTCACGGCTCTTCAGGAAATAATTGCAACTGAAATTGAATCACTATCTCAAGCTGTCTCTGATTTAAATACACATAATATTAGAGAGTTATCTACTTGGGCTAGTGAATATAAATCAGAGGATAACAGTGCTAATACTGACTTATCCAATCAATTAACACAAAAACAGCTGTTATCTACCCTTCGCTTGCTGCTCAACAATCAAAATATCACCGCGAGCCAATCTGAGCAAGAAAAGATCGACATTACTCAATTCTGGGCTCAAGATAAGGAAATACTTCAAAAAATGCTACTTGACAGTGCCTATAAGAAGCCAATGGATACACAATCCTATACCGAATCAACTGCACCAAAAATGTAACCATTTTTTAGTGGCACTGCTTCCCGTCCATCCATGGATGGACGGCGATAATAACAGGTTTAAAACAGATGCAAATACAATTTCTAGGCGCGACAAAAACCGTCACAGGCTCAAAATATTTAATCACCTATAACAACACCAATGTTATGGTGGATTGTGGATTATTTCAGGGTGAGAAACTGTTGCGTCAAAGAAATTGGCTTAAGATGCCGTTTCATCCAGCAGCAATCCAATATGTCATTTTAACTCATGCACACATTGATCATAGCGGCTATATCCCCTTGCTGGTAAAAAATGGTTTCCGCGGAAAAATCTTTTGCAGCGAACCGACCAAAGATCTTTGTGAGATCTTATTACCCGATAGTGGTTATCTTCACGAAGAAGAAGCGCACTATGCAATGCGTAAGGGCTATTCAAAGCACCACCCACCCTTGCCATTGTATACACAAAAAGAAGCTGAAAAATCGTTGGCTTATTTGCACCCACTCCCGTTTGATAAAGAAAACAAACTCGACGAAGATACCCATTTTTCCTTGCATTACGCCGGACATATTCTAGGTGCCTCTTTCGTTCATTTTCAACATCGGGATCGTTCCATCCTATTTACAGGTGATTTAGGTCGCCCCAATGATCCCATTATGAATCCGCCTGCACCTCCACTAAAAGCAGATTACTTTGTCATTGAATCAACCTATGGCGATAGACTGCATGAAGCAACTGATCCAACTGAGGAACTCAGTCATATTATCCATAAAACAGTGAAACGAGGGGGCGTTATCGTCATTCCTTCTTTTGCCGTCGGTCGGGCTCAAGCGATACTGTATTCCATTTATCAACTAAAATCGCAAAACAAAATCCCTGATATTCCCGTTTTCATCGATAGCCCAATGGCCACCGATGTGACCAAACTATTCTACAAACACCATCATTACCATCGTTTATCCGAAAAAGTGAGCCGCGAAGTTTGCCAGACTGCAACCTATATTAATTCTGTCGAACAATCAAAAGCCCTCCATCAACATGCCATGCCCATGATCATTATTTCCGCTAGCGGAATGGCCACTGGAGGACGCGTGTTGCATCATATCCGACGTTTTGCACCCGATGATCGCAATGCCATTGTATTTTGTGGATTCCAGGCGAGCGGCACCCGTGGTGATAGACTTCTACGGGGTGAAAAGGAAATTAAAATGTTTGGCAGCATGGTACCCATCCGTGCCCAAGTGTATGAGTTATCAAACACTTCTGCTCATGTCGATTATAAAGAAATGTTAGCTTGGCTATCAAAACAGCCCACGCCACCGAAGAAAACATTTATTACCCATGGCGAGGACTCCGCTTCCGAAGCGTTGAAAATTAACGTTGAAGAGCAACTAGGCTGGGCCTGTGAAATTCCAGAGTATTTACAAAAAGTAACATTGTAACTTGAATTTCTCCCTGGATAACGCTTCGCTCTGAGTGATCCTGACATATTTTTGTTCAATAAGAAAAAATTGGCAAAACCAAAGAGAACCCCCTCGCCCGCGCTAGAATTTTAACCAGGGGGTCCGACCCGGATACATCGGTAACACAAGTGACCGGATACATAGGTAACAGTTAACATATTCTCAGAT
>JAGVJN010000026.1 GCA_020051095.1 Pseudomonadota bacterium
ACCTTCTTGTTCCCTCTCCCCAACCCTCTCCCGCGAGGAACAACATAATATCACAATAAATCTTCTCGCGGGCGAGGGGGTTCTCTTTGGTTTTGCCAAATTTTCTTATTGAACAAAAATATATCAGGATTCCTCAGCGCTTCGCTAATCCTGGCTATGATTTCTGAGGAATCCTGACAATACCGCATTAAAACTAAGCGTCATTGACCAATGACGTCAATCATTTCATAATCAATATTGATGAACCAAGCACCCGGAGTGGAGATGGATTTCAATGCCATGCTAAATACTATAAATGCTTTCGTTTGGGGTCCTTATATGCTTGCCTTTTTGGTAGGAACAGGGGCTTATTTAACCCTGCGTTTGGGGTTTCTTCAGTTAATTAAATTACCGATGGCATTGGGATTATTATTTCAACGTTCGGATAAAACTGAATCAGGCGATATCCCCCCCATCCAAGCATTAACCACGGCCTTATCTGCCACAATCGGCACTGGCAATATTGCCGGTGTTGCCACGGCCATATTTCTGGGTGGGCCGGGTGCTATTTTCTGGATGTGGATTTGCGCATTTGTTGGCATGGCAACCAAATATGCCGAAGCAGTACTTGCAGTCGAATATCGACATTTATTACCCGATGGAACCATGCAAGGCGGCCCCATGCGTTATATCGCTGAAGGCCTCGGATTAAAATGGCTTGGGTGGCTATTTGCCTTAATGGGCTCCCTTGCCGCCTTTGGCATTGGCTCGATGGTACAATCCAACTCAGTGGCCTTGGTTTTAGAGTCCACCGCAGGTATCCCGCCTTATCTCTCAGGAATTATCTTAGCGGTGCTCACGGGGATTGTTATCATTGGTGGCATTAAACGAATCGGCAAAGTGACGGAAAAATTAGTACCGCTGATGGGGATTTTCTACGTCAGTGCCGAACTGATCATTTTAATATTGCATGCTGAACAAATCCCGTCTGCATTGGCGTTAGTATTTAATCATGCTTTTTCCCCCACTTCCGCTTTTGGCGGCTTTGCCGGTGCAACGGTTGCGGCTGCCATGCGCTTTGGTATTGCCCGAGGGGTCTTTTCTAACGAAGCGGGTCTCGGCAGCGCTCCGATTGCACATGCAGCGGCTAAAACGAATAGTCCTGTTCGCCAGGGATTAATTGCCATGACAGGTGTGTTCTTTGACACCCTGCTTATCTGCACCTTAACGGCACTTGTCATTCTCACAACGGGGGTGTGGACCAGTGGCGCAACATCGAGTAATCTTACCTCGCTTGCATTTGAAACAGGTTTGCCAGGATATGGCGCCTTGATTGTCACTATTGCTATCGCTATTTTTGCTTATTCAACCATGATCGGTTGGTCTTATTATGGGGAAGAATGCATTGAATATATATTTGGTTTAAAAGCGCGAGTCCCCTATCGCTTTATGTTCTGTTTTGCCATAGCTTTGGGTGCATTTTTGAAAGTTGACTTCGTGTGGAATTTTTCCGACACCGTGAATGGTGCCATGGCTATCCCCAATCTTATTGGGTTACTGGGGCTATCCGGCGTTGTCGTCAAGTTAACCAAAGCACATTTTTACAAATTAGAAGGGATTGTCGATGAATCAACTTGAATCACTGTGGATGCCATTTACCGCAAATCGTTATTTTAAATCGCATCCGAAACTGCTAGTCAAAGCAGATGGCATGTATTACACCACCAATGATAACCGACTCATCTTAGATGGAACAGCGGGATTATGGTGTGTCAATGCAGGACATAATCAACCCAAAATCACGGAAGCGATTCAGCAACAAGCCGCCACTATGGACTACGCCCCTGGTTTTCAGATGGGGCACCCACAAGCCTTTGAGCTCGCCCAACAACTCGCACAAATTGCCCCTGAACCACTCAATCATGTCTTTTTCACCAATTCAGGGTCAGAGTCGGTGGACACCGCTTTAAAAATAGCCATGGCTTATCAACATGCTCGCGGCAAACCGGAACGTCAGCATTTCGTTGGTCGAGAACGTGGCTATCATGGTGTTGGCTTTGGCGGCGTTTCCGTTGGCGGAATTGCAACTAACCAGAAAGGATTTCAGTTATTATCCAATGTCTCTCATTTGCCAAGCACCCACGATATAGCACATAACGCCTTTTCCAAAGGCCAGCCCACATGGGGAGCACATCTGGCAGATGCGCTATTAGATATCATTGCCAACACCCCCCATATTGCTGCTGTTATCGTTGAACCGGTTGCTGGTTCAACGGGATTATTAGTTCCTCCCCAAGGCTATTTGCAGCGATTACGAACGCTGTGCGATGAGCACGATATTTTATTAATTTTTGATGAGGTCATTACCGGATTTGGTCGAGTTGACGGCCCTTTTTCCGCACCTTTTTTTCATGTCATTCCTGACATTATTACCACGGCAAAAGGACTCACAAATGGTGCAGTGCCAATGGGCGCTGCTATCGTTCGCGATGATATTTATCATACGATTGTTGACTCAGCGCCGCAAAATGGCATTGAACTGTTTCATGGTTATACCTACTCAGGCCATCCACTTGCCTGTGCTGCCGCACTTGCAAGCCTGACCGTCTTTGAGGAACAAGGGTTATATCACCGCGCCCAGCAGCTATCGGAATTTTGGCAACACAGCGTTCATAGTTTACGCGGGCTTCCCCATATCGTTGATATACGCAATATTGGCTTAGCTGCAGCGATTGAGCTTGAGCCGATAGAAGGAGCGCCCGGTCAACGAGCCAGAGACGTGTTTAATTCTGCCTTTGATAAAGGTGCTTTAGTCCGTTACTCCGGTGAAACTATTGTCTTATCACCACCCTTGATTATTGAACAAGCGCAAATCACTCAACTGGTTTCAATTCTGGCAGACAGCTTGTCAAACAAGGATTAATCATGACGCTTCCCAGCCACTCTCTCATCACCGGCATGCGCATGATGGTGGCTGGTCTTATTTGCTTTTTAACCTACCAGTGGATGAATTGGCCCGAAGGTTATTGGTCAGTTGTCACCGTTTCAGCCATTACCCAGTCAATGTTATCGGACACCATGGTCAAGGCAGTGCTTCGCTTTTGGGGCACTTGCCTCGGTGCGTTAGTCGGTTTAATCTTTGCCTACTTAATACATGATAATCTCTTCTGGTTAAGTTCCATTTTTCTTATCTTTATCACTTTGACAACCTACGTCGGACTGCAAACGAAACCTTATCAATACGCTTCCGTGGTGGCTGGATTCACGGCGGTGGTTGTCATCGCCTCGAAAGCGATGGGCAACTTACAAGACATTGCTTTGTTTCGAACACTAGAGGTCATATTTGGTATCTTTGTCTATGCCGGCGTTAACCTCATTGTCTTAAGTTTACAAAAAGACTCCGATGCCTTTATAGCGCCTCGATTTAAAGAAAAAATTAGCCAAGTTTTCAAAAAAATACACTGGTCTTCCAAGTCGCTTATCGATACGCTCATCATCAGCATACCTACTACGCTCACATTCCTATCTTGGTTAATTTGGAAATACCCCTATGGCTTTTGGACAACGATTACGCTTTTAATCATCATGGAAGATAGTGCTACGGACACGGAAAAGAAAAGTTTCATGCGTCTCATCGGGCAAATACTTGCTGCCAGTTGCGGTTTATTAGTGGCCTATTACGCTGGGGGTGATTTGCTCATAACCGGAATCGCCTTAGCCATCGGCTTTTTCATCAGTGGGTGCATCATCGGCTCTGGCTCACCGATTGCAGGTGTTGGCAACCATGCGGGTTCAGCAATTGCCATCATGCTATTAGTTGGCTTAAAGGAGGGAACCACAGACGTTGTGTTGGGACGTTTTTTCAACGTCCTCGCGGGTATCTTAATAGCAAACCTTGTCATGTGGCTCAAAACCAAAATATACCCAGCGACAGCCCTACAATAAATAACTGCCCAAAACATGTGACTGCATTTTGTTTGAAATGATATTTGATATACATAGTGATCATTAATTGCTATAATGAATGTTTTTTATAAATTTGATGCATCATGAAAACAAAAATTGCCTATAGTCCGGATTATTCAACCACTACCTATTTTGTATCAAATCCTGATAGTTTTTCTATTGTGAAAGTTATCAAGGCGACCGATAGCCAAGCGTTACAAGTTAAAAGAGAAATTGATTGCTTACAAGACCATGGATTACTCATTCAAACCCACGAAGAGCCCACATCCGGATACCGCGGATCAGCATTTAGCAAAAAGCCGTTAACCAAACAATTTACCATTGAAATCCAGTACATTGATGGGGTTAATCTGGATCAATTTGTTCAAGACAATCCAAATCTTTCGCCCGAACAATGGGCCTGTCTTATCTACCACATGCTAGTTGCCATAGATAATTTCCATCAACATGGATGGGCTCACCGTGATGTGAAACCGGATAATTTTCTATTAACCAAGCAAGGGATAGTTGTCATTGATTTCGGGCATGCAGTGAAACAGTTAGATGCCAAGGACTGTTATGGGATCGGTAATCTATCGTTTGCCGCACCAGAAGCGCTATCAGAAGAGAATGCGGTCAATGATCAACAGTCAGATTTTCACGCATTGGGTAAAAGTATTCTCATGATGCTAGGCTGTTTCGCTCCTTCTCCGTATCAATCCCCACCATTAGATTTCATGCATGACATACCTGAAAAGTTGGCTAAATTGCCATTTGATACGAAACAACAAGCGTTAATTTTGCATTTGCTGGAAGGTTTATGTCTTCCTAAACATGGTGAACGAATCACGCCCAAAGATGCCAGTGAACAATTAAAAGTCCATTCTACAACAATTGAAGACTTGAGTTGGCTTGACCAAAAAACGATTCAATTTAATCCACTTCATCGAAAGTATGCGAGTCAATCCGCCAGCACAATGGGTGAGGAAAATTGCGTGTCGCCTTTTAGTCTATTTGAGCCATCTAGAAATAAAGGTAATGCAGAAAAGCCATTTTCTAATGGATCAGTAGAAAAAAAATCATTTTCTTTAACGGGAATTTAGTCAATCGAATACCGTTGCATGATATAACCAAAGCAATCCTGGCGGATGATTGTCTCGCTCGTACAAAACATCGCCGGAACTATCGGACGTTTCACCCGAATTTCGCCATTGTCATAATGGAACATGTCGTCACTCACATCCTCACCCTGTTCATTGATAACCTGCAACTTCAAGTCGACCTGATGACGCCAACCAATGCATGTATTTTCTGACAATTCAAGAAAATTCATGCTCTCGATGTTTTCGATAAACGTGAATCCATAACTGGATTGAGGTAATTTATCGAATGTGATGGTAGCTTCGTTAGGCACATAGATTCGTGCAATACTATGAAACATGGCCACATCATTATTGGTTAATCGACTTGTTTCCAACTGGGGAAGATTTAAAACCTCTTCGACAAACTGATACACACGCTCAATGCCAGCCACTTTGCCAGAACGACCACTTTCTATGGTGATAGCTGTTGTAAACTGGTTCAGTGCTACCGATAACGTTTGATGGGGTCTGGTAAAATATACCACGAGGTTACTAAATAATTTTGCTAAATGAAGCGAATCAAACCCTAAGGTATTCACACAACTGTAAAACGGATTGCTGCCGGTATTATTATGAATATCAATGCCCGCAAACGGTTTTCGAGCGCGTAGATAATTGAGCACTTGATTGGCTATGAGATGTTCAGGCCGCGAGCCGCCAGCCCAAATACGATTATAATCCACCTGGCCCACGAGCCGTCTTTGGAATAATTTAGCCGCATACACATTGCCAACCAAAATAATCAAGTCCCGAGGCAAGGTCTTATCACCCGATAAATAATCGCTTAACAAGTGCTGTAATGCATAAAACCCCGTTGTTTCATTGCCATGCAATAGGATTGAGACAAATAAAGGTGGCTTATCATGGGTGCTTTTCAAATCGATTATCGTGGGGTTAGGCATTAATGTCATGAGATCGCGCGGATCAATGGTTAAAAATCCATCGGGTAATGTATGAATAATCGTAAGCTTGGGGTCTAAATGTTCCATTGGTATACAGGTATTTCTTGGGTTTGATTATCGAGGTAAAAATATACCATATTGTTAAAGTCACGGCCATATTTTGCGATGAATTTTCGTTGCCATTGCGAGCCCGTCAATCGACGCTTCACGCGTTCTTCGATAATCGTTAAGTAATAGTCAATGAGTTCTTGGTCGAAATCGAGCGTTTTTAACCCTATTTTTGCATTGGGAATTAGCTCTTCCAGCAACAATGTGGTGATATCTATCTGCTTTTGGTTTAACCACATTAAATCACAATCAAGGCCATCTTTCGCCGCACGATAAAAGTTACTGGCTGTTGTTTCAAATGTTATCTCGGTTTCAGGCGGTACTTCTTTTCTTGCATAGTAATTTAATAACCCTAGAAACAAGGCGACGTTGGCAATACTGTCTATCATGCTGGGCCCTGCTGGATTGACTCGATGTTCAATTCTTAAATTGGGTTTAGCTGGATTATCCATCCCCACCAAAGGGCGATTCCAACGCCAAATGGTGCCATTTTGTAGCCTTAAATGGTGCAACTGCTCTTCTGGTTCATTGGACAATTCCGGTAACAAAATCAAATTATCATGGAGGTTTTCGGAAAATAATTCCATTAACGATGACGCCACAAATTGTTGCCCAAATTTCGCGCGCTTATAAGTTGCCTGGCTACCATTCTTAGAATGGGGAATGGCGGTTGACTGTTCAAATATAGGGATCCTTGTTTCGCACCATAAGTTGTTGCCGAATAAATAAGGGGAATTGGCCGACACGGCAACCATCGGCGCAGCAATGATTTGCGAGGCATTATACATCCTAACCGAATCAGCGAGACAAATTTGCACATGGATTTGCAAAGAAGTGTTAACCGATTCCAAGAGTAATCCATAAAAGGATGTCTGGAAATGATCAATGCCTTGAATTTCAGCCATAACTGGCTGTCCTTTTCGGTAAAAATTAATTTCCTCTTCTAGTGCATAATACCGTTGGCAAGGATACATGTTTTCTGCCACAAGCATGCTTTGTTGGACGGTTGGCAAAATCCCAATCGCTATCGCCGACACATCGAGTTGATTGGCCTCGTTACAGCAACGCTGCCAAACTTGTTTTAAATCTTGGTACAGTTCATCTAAGCAAAAGTGCCCCAAGGAGATCGCTTTTGTATTGATTTCAAAATTATATTTTGCCAGTTCTGGCACAACGTTTTTGTCATTGACAGCCGCAATCATGGGCTCGCTCTTGCTAGCAGGAAAACCGTGTTTATCGATTAACCATCCCTCCAGCTCCACACCAATTTGCAGTGGGTTGCAATCAAACACATCTTCCGCAAACCAGTTGCTTAAAATGTCCGTTTCGCGCTTTAATCGCTGTTCAAACTGCTCAAAGTCACTGCGGCAAAATGTTGAAGAGGAAATTTCCTGTCCCATAATCTCTCGCCTTCCTTCTAGCCTATCCGTTGTCCATAACGTGAGGGACATTCCCTTATATACCCATGATCATTCAAAATGCAAGTTTCCTGATATTACAGCATCCAGCCAATGATGACAGCGTAACTGGTTATTACCATTGCATGAATTGATAAAAATGTCTAGTAAGCACATCGAGCCATGGTGTAAAAACGTTTCCGAATGGTGTCAAAAATGATACAATGGAAATCCATTTCTTCCTTGTTCGATAATCATGGTACAACCTTATCCCCGGTTACTTTTTGTCATTTTGTTTCTTACGACGGTGGAACAGTTTGCGGTGGATTTGTATTTGCCATCTTTACCCGCCATGACCAACTATTTTGGCGCCCCGGCAAGTTATCTGCAGCAAACACTGACGCTTTATTTATTCGGTTTTGGACTATCCCCACTTTTATTTGGCCCCTTATCCGATCGCTATGGCAGGCGCCCAATTGTGTTATTCAATTTAGGGCTTTATCTAGCAGCCAGTTTGTTATGTGCGCTGGCTACCGAGATTCATTGGCTACTCGCTGGACGCTTAGTCAACGGCATCGCCAGTGGGGGGATCGTCGTGGCGACGTCAGCCATGTCGCGAGATAGCTATCGTGGAAAAGCCCTGATTGCTGTATCCGCTTATATGTCCATGGTTTGGTCGCTAGTGCCCATAATTGCCCCAACCATTGGTGGCTATATCCAACATTATTTAGGCTGGCGAGCTAACTTTTATCTCATATTTCTCTATCCCCTGCCTATGATCCTGTATTTATTTGCCACGTTGCCAGAAACAAATCCAAATCCCACTACCCGCTTAGCGGTTTCTCGGGTGATTTCCCGCTATATGCATTTCTTGAATGATCGCTTTTTTATAATACATGTGTTGGCAACCGCTGTGACGTTTGCAGCGACCATCGCCTTCAACACTGCCGCTCCCTTCTTATTCCAAGACACGCTACACCTGAACGCTGTTCAGTTTGGTTGGCTCTCGTTTGCTGTGGCATTGAGTTATTTGATAGGCACAATAGCCAATAGTTACCTCCTTCGTTATTTTTCGATTGCAACTCTCCTTAAGATTGGACAAACCATCATGGTGAGTGCCTCATTGGTGATGTTGATCATTGGTTTTTTGGGCACAATGACTGTTGCCACACTGGGCATTCCCGCAAGTCTAATCATTCTGGGGGAAGGGTTCATTTATCCCAATTCAGCAGCGCTTGCCTTTAATAATGTCAAAAAACATTTGGGCATTGCGACCGCGTTATATGGCAGTATTCAGTTAATTACTTGTTCGGTAGCCAGCGCGCTTGTCGCCATCTTTCCAGAGTCAAACCAAATTCCGCTCGCCCTCTTCTTGCTCGGATTATCATTGGTTCTGGTGTTGAGCTTTAGAACGTTGGATGATCCGAGTGGAAACGTTGATCGCGTTTTTGTTGAGTCGGCGTCTAAATATTGGAGAGTTGAATAATGTTTTCCCCGCATTTTGCTTCGCTTCATGCGGGCTACGATTGGTACAATTCGATTAGCGGAACATTTTAATCACACATTCCCCTTGCCACCGTGCGAAGCATAAAGGAGTGACGTGAACACGGTATTTGATTTCCAATAAGCGCCGATATTTCCAAATTAAAGAATTTTCAAGGATTATTCAAGCGGTTTTAAATGAGAGGCAGTCTGCTCGCTTTCAGGCATGATGTGACCTTCGATGAATGCACACCAATAGCTCAGTCAATCATTTTTTCATCCTTAATGATCAGTTAATCTATACTAAAGTATAATACGCATAATTGCGCATATCGAGGGCATCATGGCGATTGAAATTACCGAATCATTATTTGGCCATATTTATAATGACCCCTTTCTAACAGGCACTTTCCGGTTAGAAGG
This sequence comes from Pseudomonadota bacterium, assembly GCA_020051095.1. Classification (GTDB taxonomy): domain Bacteria; phylum Pseudomonadota; class Gammaproteobacteria; order Legionellales; family Legionellaceae; genus JAFIFT01. The sequence goes on from JAGVJN010000026.1 coordinate 9,379, forward strand.
GCAAAACTTTCGTAATACCGTTGGCTTACTCAACCAATTCATTGAAGATGAAAAAAGTAGCTCGCTAAAATTGCCAGCCGAAGTTCAAGGATTGCTGGAGGCAACCACCACCCTGCTTGACCAGGAAAATGAAATTGCAAAACTAGCCGCCTCCAAACACGACGAAAAGGCAACGCAAGCGTTAGCTAAACAATGGTTTCAATTGATTCAACAAACCTCTGCCGAAAAAAAAGATTACCTACTCCTCCCAGGTGGGTGGAAAGCCAAACCAAGCGGGCATGGGATCATTTATCAATTTCATCGCGAAGACAATGGCGATATTATTTTTACTATCAATAACTCAGGCGCCGGCATTGAATACCATGCTAAACGCTCCGAAGCCGATAAAGAACTTTATAGCGCAACGTTAAAATATCGCATTCCCAAAGAAAATGCTGCCAATGAAAAGGACTTTATACCTATCCTGCAAGAGTTGATTGAAGCAAATAGTATTGTTCATGAAAAAAATACCATTGATGCCAGTTTTTTATATGAGCGCGTGTTTGGAAAGCTAGATTTCTTGGATGCTACCATCCTTGAACCAACTCCGGAAGAGTTTAAATTCTATACCGGTGGTCAATTATCAGGAACCTGTGCTCAACGCTCCATTCACCAGATGCTAAAAGCCCGATTTAGCTCCGTTGACGATTATCGACAATTCATATTTCGCTTCAAAGCCTATGCGTTAGAACAATACATGGAAAACATGGCGAAAGAGGGTCGTTTAGGTGAGACTAAATATCACCCGCAAATACAAAAAGCCATTCGCCATCTGCTTCGTTTGCTCAATGTGACACGTACCGACTCTGAAGAGCCCTTGTTTTCGGATAATTTTCGAGAAGAAAAGCGCTTATTGTTTGTCAAATACTTATCAAGTCTACGCTCACATACTAAAAAAGAGGAAACGCCCAGCGCACAAGCCCCAAATAAGCCCACTGAAACCTTTGATGTCGATTTTTCGACAGGATTCATTCCCAATCATGCCAACGCTACCTCACTGCCATCCCCTGTTCTGTCTGATCCCTTACCAAAGCCTTTGCATGCACCCAATTTATTGAAAACCATGCGGGATTTAAAAACAGAGGGTGAAAGGATGCAAAAGCAAGACCCGGCGTTTGTCTTTGAAATGCTCGAAACCTTTTTCTTGCAGCTCCCACTACCGGATGAAAAGGATGACTCCCTACTCGCCTTTTACAAAGATGCGGGCGTGTTAAACGACCCCCATGCTTTTTTTTCCCTGATGGCAGATTTGCAAAAACTCTATTTTGATACCGCTAAAAACTCCCTGGGTCCATCGGTCATATTACCAAGCATGCAAACCATCAAAGCTTCCAATTTTGCGGTGTGTGCTCATGTATGTAAGCATTCGAAGTATCTTTTAGGGGAAAATTTTGCCAATCTCGTTCGCTGGTTACCCTCTTCATTGCAACTTCAAAATGGGCGTGTTGCTCAACTGTCAAATCACCATCCAGCCCTTGACCAACGCCTCCAGCAAATTCGTCAATTACACTCTGGCGACAAGTATGATTCTGGAAAAGCATTCCCGGAACATTATCAAAACGCCATGATCAGGCATTATAATCAATTACTGGATGAACATAGCGAACTGAAAGCTGAACTCGAAGAAAAATTTAACCTAAAACATAAAAATGATTACTCTAATTTTATCCAAAAAATCCGTAGTAGCGATTCGGAAGCACTCTATTATTTTTCAACCTATCACACTAGCGATCCCGACCTGAAAACCAATGGCCGTTTCCACAAAATACATGATTTATGGCGCAAACAAGCAACGCTTGAGCAAGCTTTCTCGTATGGTTTGCCCACCTTATTTGGCAATTATGAATATAGCCGCGAACTGAGCCTATCCTATGATGAAATGAAAAATCAACTAAAATTAGTTTCTGATATACAAAACGGTTCCAACCATTTCTTTATTTCATCCAATTTAAAAAAATCCATTTATCCTTTACCAGATGGTGCCGTCAAATCATGTTTTGACTACTACATCAACCAAAACACCTCCTTAACAAAAGTAGGCATTGGCTTACCAAAATCCGCGGAGGTACAATTAAAACGACTACCCACCCAAACATCGACAGCCAGCACGATTCGTCCGGAAGATTTTGAGGAACGCGAGCTCTTCCATTTACGCCAAGATTCGGAAAGCCAAATCTTACTCACGTTAGAATACTTCCTCAAGCATCCCAATAAATTAAGCCGCAGCGAAATGCAGGTCTACTGTGAAGCGAATATTTTTGAAAGTGGCTTATTGTTACAATTATTAAAAAGCCCTGAGGCGGCAAATTTTTGGCCATTGCTGGATAAGTGGGTTGAGCAAGGCATCGAACAATCACAAAAACAAGGGCAATTTACTCCCCAATCCTTATTTTATGTTCGCTTATACCAAGCCATTCAAGTGTATGCGTTTGAGTCAAATCCTATCGCTTATAAAGATTCAATGGACAAGCTTGTTAAAAAATTAAATTTTTGGATAAACCAACCTCAACATCCGCAACAATTGGCTGAGCTTCATTTTAGTCGCTTTCTCAGCTTAAACGCCCTTTATAAACACCAGCAAACCTTGATGAAGGAAGACTTGCATAACCTGCTAGAATCTTACTTTATCTTGCAAACCCATCCGTTACCCCAAACATGCCATGAAGCCGATGCAACCTATCGACTCAATCGTGATTTAAGAGCATTGATGTACCAACTACGCGCAGAACCCCCTATGTTCGATGGGGAAGAATTTTTGAGCATACTCGGTGCTCACCATCTTTTGCCCAAACCAATCAAATGGTCCAGCAAACCAATCATAGGCTTTCCAAACATTCATTTAACTGACAGAGAAGGGCATGTTTATCAAATAAATGTACAACAAGGCATTATCCTACGAGATTATATGGCGCTTGTTTCCACACCTCAGGCAATCGTTAACCATCCAATTATTCGACATTTACACATGCAAGATATTCGGCAATGCTATCAAACAGCCGATAAAAGCCAATTTATGCTTGAAAAAGATAACGTCAAATTACGGTTTACCCTAAAAAGTGGGGTTTATTGCGTTGAGCAACAGTTTACCTCGCCCGAAGGCAAAAACACTTGGTATGAGCTTCTAGCAGTCAATAAAGCGCAGCGCGCTTATTTAAACCTACCCCCTGATAAATGCTTAACAAGCAATTTACCCAAAGCACTAAAGCAACGAGAAACCTTTGTTTGGAAAAATGCGGAGGATGCCAACCAACTCATCATCACGGGCGAGAACAACCAACGTCAATATTATTTAAATAAGCCCGTTGATTCAGGCAAATGGGTAATAAAACGAGCTGATAACCAGGCCATTTTATGGCAAAAAAACAAACCGGTTGAAACCTTGTTTAGTGCTATCGAAGCACCCAATTTTATGATAATCAGTCATGACAAAGGGAATGTTGATTGTGAATTACCACGGTTGAATCTACGCTTTCACAAAAATGCCGATTCCGAACAGTTTGTCTGGCATTGGGATGGGAAAGACCAATATTTAGATGAGAAGCAGAATTTAGCGCAACGTGGATTACCCGGTTTAACATTTTCTGACCAAAATTTCTGTGTTCTGCCCGTTACCCGATTTTTATCAACTGGCACCCGGGAAAAGGAAGGCGAGTACTATCAATTCCAACCTGATTTAAACAATAGAATTGCTAAGGATGTGGTTGAACGAGAACCGGAAAAAGATCAACCAAGTTTCATACAACCCAAGATTTGGCAACACCAGAAAAGTGTCCAGACGATGGTCATTAAAATGAAAGAGGGTGAACCCTACCCCGAAAATCCCGTCCAAGCATTGTATTTATCTTACCTGTATTTAGGCAATCACCAAGAAGAAAAAGCACTGAAGATGCTTGAAGCGTGTGACAAACGACTGGGGGGGCTTGAAGGAAGTTATGAGGAGTTGCAGTTATTGCATTGGATCTGTGAGGCCTTGCCTTACAAACCCGAAGACGATGAAATGGCGAAAAAAGCGGAAATTTCCACACCGCCTGTGGTTGCCTGCCAATTAAAGGCATTACAGCTTTGGGCTAAATTGAGTGAAAACAAACGTAAAATCACGTTTCCCAAAATGGTCACCTCACCATCCACGCCAGATGAATATTACCATCAACAAACCGTTTTAACACTGCAGGCTTTCCATAATAGCGGTTTAAATACCAAACTATATGACCTGTATACCCGATACCAGCTGATGAGACGCGATATGAAGGTGAACTTTCTATTATCGGAAGCAGAATCTCGGTATTTATTGAACTTTTATCATGATCAAATTCCCGACTCACCCGACAAGGGTCCCAAAGCCATTGGGGCACTTGGCTATGATTGGCTCCGATTAAATATTGTCAATTTGAAGCGAGAGCTAGACCGCCTGGATCAAAAATCAAAGCAAGGTGAATTATCGCCCTTTGAAAAAAAACGACAAGTTGACATTCAGGCCTGGATAAAACACCATGAAGGTGCTTACCGGAACAGCTCGAAATTAAACAAAGCCTACATCGATCTTTCCATTAATGACCACAAAGGGTTATCAAGCTGCCCTACAGCATCAAGCTCGTTTCTAAAGGTATTTCCTGCCAACCAGTCTTCGAGACAATTGGATAAATTGGAAAAAGAAATGGCTGAGGCCATGTCAGCGCTAAACCCCAAGATTGCAGCAAGCACATTTGAGAATAATTTTGGGTATTTTTTGGCAATCGCCCTCAAAAAAGATAAACAAACCGAGGAATTAAAGCGTTTTTGCATGTCTTATTTAAGGGCAAGTCGTCATAGCGCCATCGATAAACAACCCAATAATATCCCTTATCTATGCAATGTTTTGTACCGTGTCATTTGCGAAAAGGAAAGCGTATTTTGGTTTACTCAAGAGGATATCACAAGCCTCGACGAATTCAGCAATCAAGTCAAAAACTACCCTGCTTCTCCGATTCATGTTTACCAACTGGAAGACAAAACAGATGAGCTGCTCATCAGTGCTGAAGCTATCCAACATAGCATTCCCGAAAGCAAACCAGCCGATCCTCCCAGCGTTGAAGAAGATCAACAATTGACCATCAATCTCATTGAGCTATTTCCATCTCATGTCTGTACTAGCGTTATGTCTTCTGCCAAAGAATGGCAGAATCTGGAAAAAAAATTCTACCATATACAAAAGGAAGATTATTCGTCTGGCTCTGAATCGGATTCTGACAGTGAGTTGGAGCAAGAGCAGCAAGCGGGTGAACTTAAATATACGCTATTAACAAAATTACAAGCACATGCACGAAAGCTCTTTCCTAACCAAAAGGCCATAATCGAATTAAATAGCCAAGCAAAAATTCGCTTAAATTTTTTCCAAAAGGAGCAAAAAGAGCTTGAGGAAAGCCTATTGGAATTAGCAAATGCCGGACCTGCAGCCAAAACAGCAAAAGTCATGTGGGATATTGATGTGGATGCTCAAAAGAGAATTCCATTGACTATCAATCAATTGCTAAGCCTTTATTTTCAAGCAGATAAGGTGCTTTATCGCCAAGAAACAGGCCTATCCGATGATAAAATTAATCAGCTACATGGCAAAATAGCCGAATTTTTAAAACGTGGCCTGTTTATCCAGCAGCTTTTTCGCACCTCTGAAGTCGCTGATAAATTAGTAAACCAAGATTATAAAACCCTGTCGGATGCGCAACTCTTTAAGCTTGGCCAAGTTGTGTTTGCCACTAATTGGGGAGATGTGGTTAAAGAACCGGCTATATCTGTCTTTCAATATCATGAGAATATCTTACTTCGACCGCATCAAAATATTGGCATCGAAAAATTATTGAAACACGATAAACAGGGGCGTTTTAAAGAAATTATTGCCAAAGTGGTTATGGGTGGTGGTAAATCCACGGTTTTTTCGCCCGTGCTAGCTTATCTAAAAGCCAATGGAGAAAACCTTGTCCTCCTAGAAGTACCCAAAGCCTTGTTGCGCACCAATTACACGGACTTAAAAGCAACCTCTAACCGACTTTTTGGCCAAACGGCGGAATTATTTGAATTCTCCCGCGATAGCGATTGCTCACCGAAAGCCCTTGAAGCCATGTTCCGGCTCTTCTCCGATGTCATGGTCAACAAAAAGTACTTAGTGACAACTGGCGACAGTATCCAATCCCTTGAATTAAAATTTTTGGAAATTTTAGAGGCAAAACCTAAAACCACGGATTATAAAGCCTTCAATGAATGGGAAGAGCAAGCATTTTGGATGGAACAGTTGGTCCTGTTCTTAAGAAACCGAGGCGATGGCATCATTGATGAAGTGCATCAAGGACTCTTATTAAAAAATAGGCTGAACTATACTATCGGCGCATCCAAAGCGGTTCCAAAATTCGTGAGTCACGAAGTGGTAGCCCTTTATCAATTTTTCCCGCAGGTTAAATTAAAGGGGATTATGGGGATTGACGATCCTAATCTGACCATGGCGAGTTTACTGCTGCCCTTTAAACCGCTAAAAACAGAAGCACAGTATAAACAAGCATGCAGTCAATTAGTGGATGCATTGCTCAAACAGGAACAAAGTCCTTTATTAGCCGTGTTAAAACGCGGGGGGGGCACCCTTAACCCGATTGAGATTAAACAGCTCAAAGCGTATTTTAACGATGAGAGCGACGCTATCCCGCCCTTCTTGTTAAAATTACCAGAAGATCTGCAAGACATTGTGGTCCTTTATAAAGAAGAAGCTAATCATTTACTTCCCTTCACATTAAAGCGAAATACCAATGAACATTATGGCCCTTCCAAAAATCCTGAGAAATCCTCTGCTCAACAGGCCGTTGCCATTCCTTATCGTGCAAATAATGCCCCCAATGAGCATAGTAATTTTGGTAATGAAATAGAATCCATCAATTACACCATCCAATCGATGCTGATTAACGGTGTATCCGAAGCATTACTCAAGCAATATTTGCAGTTTTTACTTCACCAAGCAAAAGTCGATGCGGATGAACACAAGAAAGACTCAGTCGATGACACCGTATCAGGCTTCTTATTTAAATCCATGACAAAAGGTCAATTATTATCAAACCTTGATCTGGATAATGCGGAGCAGATAAGCCAGTTGTTTAAAACCATGGCAAAAAATGAATCGTTCATTTATGAAGTATTAAAAACTCAAGTTTTGCCAACAATACGCATGAATACCCGCATATTAAGCTCGAATGCTCTGAACCATGTTGATATTCTGCACTCCGTGCAAGGTTATTCTGGAACCCCCTATAATGCCAGCACGTATCACCACCGGTTAAAATATGAGCGATCGCTCGCTGTCGGAACGGACGGCTATATTATTGAATGCTTGAAGAAAAAGAAAACGCCTGTTAAAACCCTTGATTTTTCTATACCAGAAACGCTTGTTGACAATGTCTTAGGAAGATATTCTGCCGCGGATCAACTCAGAGCGGTTATCGATATCTCAGCAGCATTTAAGGGTATTGCCAATGAATCCGTGGCGAAACAACTTGCCCAGTATATTGAAGGTCAACCCGATAAATTCAATCAGCCGGATAAAATCAAATACGTGCTTTATTTTAATGAACACGATCAACTTTCAGCCATGACGGTTGATAATGAAGGTAAGCCGCCCAAAATCGTGATGTTAGGTTCAACTAACCCGAAAATCATCGCGGATAAATTAGGTTGCTCTCCCGATGCATGCTTTACCTATTATGATCAAGCCCATACATTAGGCACGGATATTCGCCAATCTGAAAAAGCAAAAGCTGCCGTGTTATGTGATCAAGACACCGGTATTTCTGCTTTCTTGCAAGGTGACTTAAGAATGCGTGACGTGCTGGATGGCCAACAAACGCTTGATATCTTTGTGCCCAATGAAATGGCTGAAATGAAAGATGACTTAGCCAAACTTTGCTTGCATATGCAAGAACAAGAGCAGGCCCAATTACGAAAAGATAATTACATCGCCGCCCAATATAAGATGGCTAATTTTATTCGCAACGACTTACTAATGCGCATCATTAGCCACCCTGGTTCACCTGAAGAAAAAGCTGACTTATTTCAGCAATTCCGTAAACAGTTTATTGATGAGCAAAAAGAACGGTTGTTTTATCGATTTGGCGGTGTCGCAAAAATGGACGATACACGAAAACTGTTAGAAACAGAAAAGAAAGTCCTGATGCATAACTGGGAAAAAATGCTGAAAAAAGCAAAACTAGAAGCCTCCAGTACTGAACAAGAAAAGATTAGCAAGAAAATGGACAAAGTGATTGAACAAACCTGCCAGCCCAATGTCTGTGATGAAAAACAATTAAGTCCGGATAAAGAAGAAGCCATGGAGGTTGAATTATTTACCCAAGTGGAAAAAGAAGATCAACGCTTAACCGAACAATTTGATCCCAGCCACGAGCCTAGTAAGTATGCTGGTTGGTATTCTCCATTAAGTGGCGGGCTAGAATATAAAAATTTAAACCAAATTGTTGCCAGTGCCTCACCCGCTTATGCGCCTAAATTCAGTTACAAAATCCTTGCCTCCAAAAACTTTTACCGCATTTATCAAGGACAAAGTAACTATCTCACCCAAACCATGTTTCCAGTTCATGGCATTTATTTCTATGAGAATAAAGGCAAACTGCATAGCATACTTTTATCACCAGAAGAGCTCACCGATGTTAAGCAGCATATTGCTAAAAACTCTTCAGAAAAGCATTGGGTATCAACAACCAGTGAAACCGTATTAGCCGGTACAATGCCAGAAGGGATAAAAAAGAATGCCAAGTATCAATCCATGCTTGAGCAAATTCGCTTTTTTGCCGGCGATTTTGACGAATTGGTGAGTCGTAAATCGCCTATTTTATGGCTCAGTGAAGACACCGGTAAAAAGCTCGACTTTTTTGATACCTACCTTGCCCCAGCACGAGAATCGAATCCCACGCATACCCAGCAGCTACGTTTAGGGATGATGACACTCGGCAAGATGATGAAGTATGTCGCCGAAAACCCGACCCGCAACTATACCGATTTTGATTGGAAAAGCCACTTCCCCACTGCCGAAGATTCTGAGGTTGAGGATATGAAGCAAGTAGTGAAAGCGTTCTATGACCTAGCCGGTTCCTGGTGGAATAATCAGTTAACCGCTGAAGAATTAGTGAAAAAATATAATTTATCCCCGATGGCACTCGGTTATTTAAGTCAGTATCAAAATAGCCTGAAAGACGATCACTTTATCTTCAATTTAAAAGCACTCATTGCTACCTTGACTTATCGCTCTGCGATTTCCGATTTTAAAGGGGCAGATAACAAGTTGCTCCATTCCATTATCGACATGGCATTTACCGAATCAGAACCGAATGCCAAAATATTTATCGAGGAACTCCAGGGCGAATTATTGCCAGCCTCGGAGATGGGCAATCTAGCTAGCTTACTTGGCTTAAAGCCAGATGCTTGGATCTCACCGAACCCACTTGAAATCCTTCCCCTGGTGCTGGCTAGTTGCCAATTTCTCGATGATTCACACTTTCAAAAATTAATCACACACATCCCCTCTCATCCTAAGGTCAGCTATAGACTTTTAAGTCAGTATAGGAATCTTAAGAACGTCGATAACCTATTAAGCTTAATCAAGGCCATTGCTAAATTGCCGCCAACAGAGATAAATGAAATTTTTGATCCAAAAGACAAGCATCGAAGTTTACCAGAAGTGTTAGATTCCATTTTCCTTCGTGAGTTATTACCTGATAAAATTGATTTGGTTGTAAAAACAATTAGCGATCATTTTGATATAAACTATCAACGCCGTTTATTTAATTATCTATTATTGACTCCTGCCATTTCAATTGCAGGAAAAATTTTCAAGCATAGCAACGATAATGACATTCTGTTTGAAGCGACTAAATCTAAAATGTTCGCTTATGTCGATTATAACGATATTCGCACAAAGATACTGGATGAAAAAACGGACCCTCGCCTTATCGAACAAATTTCTTTATTCGATTTTTCTAAATCCGATAAACGCTTTGTCGAGGATATGTTGAATTATCCTCATATAACACAATCTATCTATCAGAATATTATGAAACATGGTAGCGACAAGGATCAACTGTTATACGGATTACAGGATGCATTTGTCAAGTGGATGAGTGCTCAGAGCATCAATGAAATGTTGAAAGAAAATTCGGCAACAACTCACCCTGATGTGCAATCTCGTATTGTCACCTTGGCAAAAGAACACCTAAATCTTCGCGCTGTAATTACCACATTAGTGGCATCTGCTCCGAGTGATATTTTAAAACAACTCTATGGCAATGAAGAATTCATCCCTTTAACCGAAGAGCATGCGTTATCCAATCGTTTACCTGCCACATTTGACAGCGAAGCAATCGCCTTGCTGCTTTCAAAAACGCAGAATCTAACGCTCGTCACCACGCTCATTCAAAGTCCTGATTTCGTAAAAATTGATAAAGTTAACTTGATGCTTGCGTGTGCAATACCTAAGTTAGGAAATGAGGAAATTCTTAAAATCATCCAACATCCTCTTTTGGATGAGGATGTGCTAGGGACACTCTGCAAACACCATTCACTTTCCAAGGACAACTTGCATTATTTAGGAAAACAGGAATCTGTTTTGTCAAAAATAAGCAAAGAAAGTTCTTTTCAAGTGCTGATTGAACAAAATAACCTTCTTTCAAATACGGCGACTGAACTATTCAAACACATGCATCATCGCTTTGATAAGGCGACGATGAATTTTATTAAACGATTCCAATCAGACACACCTGTATTACTAAGTTGCTTAACCTTGGATGGGGCGGATCTGACATTAAAGCGTTTATTGAGTAACCCAGAAAATCCCACTCCCATTATGGCTGCGCTTGAAAATCTATTGACTTCCAGTCATAACCTATCGTCTGATTTAATCGACAAACTAGCAGAATTACCCTATCTAACCAATCCATGTCGCGATGCCATTTTAAAACATCAAAATACGTCTGAAATGGCAATCGACCGTCTAATCAATCCTATCAACGATACCGAAGAACTAGGCAAGATTGTAACAAATCTTGCCTATTACGGAAATCATGATAACCTGATTAACGCCTTGCTCAAAAATACCGCTTTAAGTTCAGACCAGATTTACCAGATTATGAAATTAGTCGCAATAACGGGCTCTCAAATAATCACCATTGCCGGCTCAAAACATTGTGATGAATCCATGCTGCTCAACTTGGCCAACCATGCCAACACACCCGAATCATGTGCCACAATTTGCAAACATCCACATTTTAATGAGACAGTTTTACTCGCTCTTCTGAAAAAGCAGGCATTCGATTCTTCCAAGCTGCATGCAATCATTGCAACAGAGGGGATCGATGACCATTTGCGTCACTTAGCAAGCAATGAGGAATACCGTGACACCATTTTTAAAGCATTGGCGACATTGCTTTCCGACCCAAAATTAGAAGCCAAGTATATTCATCAAATAGCGCGATTCCCAAATCTTGATCAATCCTGCAAACAAATCATCGTATGGCACCCAAACACCACCGACGAAAGCTTATCATTGCTATGCAAGCAAGAAACCGATGCGCAAAAACTGTATGGCATGGTCACTATCATAGGATTTGCAAGAGATAAGAAAAAAGTCACCGATTTGCTGCTTGATAATGATCATTTGAATAGCAAGATGCTAGCCGAGCTAATCAAGACTACCAGACTTGATGCATCCCAACGGGCAAAAATATGCTCCCTGCCAATATGTAATACAGATGCATTACCATTCTTAATTGAGCAAGCAGAATCGGCCGAGGAGTTAATTCAATTCGTTGAAAACGACGCGTTTGATGATAGCTTATTAATACCGATTCTTAATAAAGCAAAAGACATTGATGCGATTAAACCTGTCATTGCTCATCTAAAAAAACACAACCAAGTTAATGCATCAAAGTTAATCCAAGCTTTCCAGTCAAAGCCACATAATAAAAATGACTTTTCACTATTAACAAGTTTCGGACTTGACGCGATAAGTAACGACGAGTATCAATACCTTATGCAGTATACGCCTGCTGAATTTTATACGGATTTGGTATTAATACCGCATTTTAAAAATTATTATGGAGAAAATACAGCGCGGGCAGATGCTATTCTTCAACACTTGATAAAAAATGCACCTTCTGTATCCACGCTAGAATCCATCTTAACGATTACTGCCGATATCACGTTAACCAGTGAAACCTATCAGTCAATCGTTCTGCATCCCTTTACCAACCAGAGCGTATTAAATCGGTTAGAGAAAAAGGACCCCAAACCACCCAAAGAAATCTCCACCCATATTGCTTGCTATCATCAGTATGAACTCCTAGTCAAAGAACTGAAGGCACTTCACGAGATTGCAGAGGAGGAAGCGAACTCTGAAGAAATATCCGCTGAAGCAAAAAAAGCAGCTCAAGATTTGTATCAAGAAATAAATCAAGCAGCCACCGATCTGGTTGATAAAAATAAGGGCTTAATCGATCAACAAAAGATCAAGATATTTAAAGACAGTTGTGAAAATGCCCTTGGCAATAAAACCCGAATCAATCATTTGAAAGAGCACCCTCAGTTTTGGTACCGAATATCCCCAATCATTCGCAATATTTTGGGTGTTATTGCCGCCATATTGATCATTCCAGGTTTATTAGTCCAAGCAACCTCAAAACAAGGTTATCGCCATGTCTTCTTCTCCACCCCTGAAACCAAAGGGGGAGAAAAACTTAAAGCCATACAAGACAACATTAGTGAAATAACTAAGCCAAGTGCTTAGATGGGAATATGGGGATAGAAACTTGCAAAGAAATTGTAAAACTAGATACCAATTTCATTACAACTTTGCCCTGAGTAATACTGATATTCTTTTGATCAAGAAACAGAAATTTAAATGCGGGAGTTTAGACATACTAACTGTCCGAATCAAAATTTTCTTTTAACGAAGAGATTAGGTTTTTGCATAGGTTCTCTAAAATTATCAACCCTAGTACTTAATAAACCACTTATCCATGATTTCCCGGCTAGACCCATGTAACGAACACCATCTCTCAATGATTCCCTCGTCCACCACATTAGGCGGTGCATGGACACCGGGTGAAAGTGATTTTTGCATTAATTGTAAGGCGACCACATTATGAATATAAAACTCGGGGTCAATATAAGGCATAGGCGTTGGATCAGCTAAGACGAAATTGATGGGTAGTTTGTTATTTAATACATCGGAAGCGGCAAATAACGGTCCATACTCATCGTAAACGCCAACATTTGCCAAGATTTTATCCTTAAACCACGTTCTGGGGTATTGGAGCAAGGCATGCTTTACACCCGTTGCAGTAATTACGATATCGCTCACAGCACTCAAGCGAGCCAGCTGATTTAAGTCGTTTGCATCGATAGCTGATAATCCAAGCATTTCTGCTTGTAAGCATTGATTAGGATCTCGATCCACCACGGTGATAGGTATCTGGTTAGAATCGCATAAATAGGAAATCCCCCGACCCATTTTGCCAAAGCCAAAAACCATCCAACTTTTGCGCGCATAATCGTGAATTCCTAATTTTGTCATCGCTAAGCCAACCCCTTTGGCACAACCAAACACGGTCTCTAATTGTTTGGTTAACGTTCTATCGATGCTAATGACTGCAACAGGCAATGATGACAAACTGCGATAGTATTCATCCCCTGATCCAGTTAATTCGATCACACCCATTTTGGGTGCCCCTAAGGCTTGATACAGTTGACCACCGCAATCAAAGAAAATATCAAATGGTTCGTTTTTCAGTGTGGTTAGATCCGTCACATAACGTATCCCCGCCTGATTGAGTGCGTCCACCGCTTCGGCTTGCGCTAGTACAAAAGAATCCGGGTTGGTAACCGTGACATCGGCGCCTGCTGCATGCAAACAGGCAATTTTTAATAGCGTATTCGTCACAACCGGCACATGGTGCAACACTTTTAGTCCCTCAAGGGGCCGAGTGCGTGACCAATCTTGAAGCATGGCATGCATGAAGGGTGCCTCGGTAATTGGATAACGCTGAAAGAAAGTCAAAAGAGAAGGATGCATTTGAATTCCAATTTGAAAAAGAGGAAATATACCAAAGTTATTTCAAAAAGCTATTTTTTAGTGTCATCAATAATTTTAATTTTAAATCGCTGGATAGCAGTCTTTTGCGAAGAATGATGGCGCGTGTCAATCAGCGCAATTTCAGAGTGGGACGGATAAGAAGGATTGCTATTTAACTTAAAATAAAAGGTTTTGACATGGCGTGGATTGGACAGCCTTGAACGAGGCTGCCCGAACGGTTTATCCATCTTTTTAAATAAGCTAGCATCCATTTTTTTGATTACCCACGACGATGATTTGCTCCCATTCATTGTCACAGGTATGGAAAAATAAGGATGGCTAGTATACACGGTTATGACATTTTCTGATGCTATCTGAGCGTTGCTTACAAGTGGGGCCAACAATAATAGGTATCTAATTATTCTCATAATTTAACTCAAAAAATAACAACCAAGCCCCACTTTAGAGTATTACTCAGTACTCAAATCAATGCTATAAACAAAGCTTGATTTTGGTTGGCGTAACCATCGTTCAGCAATCGTTTTCATCAATGCCTCTCTGTCCCCGCCTTGATCGACATATTCTTGTTTTAATATAGTCGCTCGCTGCTTGTCACCACGCGCTTTGATGCCAGCGACTTCTTTGATAAGACTATGAATCGCTTTGGGTAATTTTTCTTGGTCGAAGGTAAAACAACCCACATCCTTGCCATTAGCGGCGAGCACATTTTTATGCCAACTGATGGCTTGTCTGTCCATGAGAAACCCAAGTTGAACAGCCGACAATTGGCTATAGGCCTTGGATTCACCGTGGCTGCCATACATCCCTTGCGCGATATGGCCAAATGACCATAAAAGATCCGCATTATGTGCCTTTTTCGCATAAT
This sequence comes from Pseudomonadota bacterium, assembly GCA_020051095.1. Classification (GTDB taxonomy): domain Bacteria; phylum Pseudomonadota; class Gammaproteobacteria; order Legionellales; family Legionellaceae; genus JAFIFT01. Next base: position 24,393 of record JAGVJN010000026.1, read on the forward strand.
CTCTATCAATGACCCCTTTTTCAACCAACCAATCGGTAAAATATAGGGCAGCGCTTTGCGCTTTCAATTCTTCAAGCATGCTCGCCATGGGACCGCCAAATATTTCGCTGGCTGTTTTGCCATCCACTTGGTATTCATGGGCAGGACCGAGATTATGTGCCGCTTCATGCAACACCACGCTCATCGTCTTAGGGCCACTATCGTCGGTATAATCAACCATGCTGATTGGACAAAGCAACGATTGGGATTGGGTTAAATGATTGTGCATGCTATCGGGATCAGTGTATAAATTTGTCATGGCAATGGTTCGGCCCCGACCCTCATTGGCAACTGGCCCCCAGTTAGGAAGACTTTGACCAATGGTAGCACCATGGGCTGAGCGTGAATTCCCTGCATTTAAAACAATATCGACAAAATCAGGCAAATGAAATGACACCGGCCTCGCTTGATAAGGCGCACCAGCCAGTTCAGCTAGGGTATTTTCCATATCAGTCTTAAGCGGTTCTAACTTTTCTTGCCAAATTTTGGAGTCTTCGTTGATGGTGGCAAAGCTCACATGAAACCCTGCTTTACGACTGCAAGGATCGTAATACACTTCATCGGGGCCAATGCGTAAATACCATTTGGAATTTGTGGCATTCATCTTCGACCATGCTTCATCCGCTGGCAACCAATTATTATCCAAAAAGGATTGTGCTGCAGCATTTAGATAGTTCTTTAAAGCGGCTTCGTTGTCATCGGATATTGCCGCTGCTGCCTGGGCAAGTTCTTGGCTAATTTGGCTCATCTCTTGTTGATAAACAAGGTGGTAAGGGACAGCAGCTAACTGACCATTTTGCTCAACCACCGCCGTGAACGGGTCTAAGAGTTCGCTGCCATTATTTTTTTGCGCGAGTTTATCACAAAAATCAGCATCGGCTTGAATCGACAAGGGATATAATCCGGAAGTTTTGACAGGACTATCTGAGAACGCATTACACAAGGGATCCTCACTCACACCTGGGGCTTCACACCAAGGACCTTGATTGCGATAAAAGAGCATTTTGCTAGAAGCATCTTGGTGGGTGATTGAGTCGAGAAATGAAGAAGACCCATTTTGTTTGGCATAAATCGATTCAATAAGATTGGCAGCGGCAATAATATGAGCCACCATCGCTTGTTCGCTTGGATTAAGTGTCGAAAAATTACTGTACACCAAGGTCTGTAATCCCATTGCCAATTCTTTTCTTACGATTGCTCGACGATGCTTTTCTTGGTTGTCTGCCTCATCATCGGCATGGCCATGTTGATAGACTGAAACAATTTGATCATAGGCCTGATAAAACTTTTCCGTAAAAGCACCCTTGTCAATCCATTGAGAGGCCTTATCATGGCTAACTCCCCAGAGAAAATGGACATTGTCAGGTGTTAATTCTTCCTGCCCCTCTTTTGACAGTTGCCAAAAAATGGGTAAATCTAACTCGGCAGCAATTCGATTAAACGAAAGGTGATCAATCGCTTGATTTGCTGCAAGTGACGTACTTTGTTGCAATGGGTTTGCTAAATGGGCAGTTGGGCTGACAACATTTGAATAAAGCCCTTGCGATAAAATAACGCATAGACTAAGGGTTGAGATTTTGGGAAAAAAATCAGACATTATTACTCCTTGAGAACAATTCTATCAAATCAATTAGATATGCTATAGCCATCCTAATACAATCCACTGATGCTGTAAATGTTCATAATCATTCTAGTCCAAAGGGTTGCATTTCTTTTTAAATCGATTAAATTGAACATCCAACAGTTAAGATGCGGATTTACGAAATAAGAAGAACATAATGACAACAGCAGACGCCGCCGAAATTAAACTAGAGAGCAGTTGGAAGCAACAATTAGGGGATGAATTTAGCAAACCCTATATGCAATCCTTAAAACAATTTTTGCTGCAAGAAAAGCAAGCAAAGAAAATTATCTACCCGAAAGGTAATGAAATTTTTAATGCGTTTGAGTTGACACCGTTTGATGAGGTTAAAGTGGTCATACTTGGTCAAGACCCTTATCATGGCCCAAATCAGGCGCACGGGTTGTGTTTTTCTGTTAAACCAGGCGTGGCTATCCCACCGTCTTTATTGAATATTTATAAAGAACTAAACCAAGATTTAGGGGTAAAACCCGTCAAACACGGATATTTAGCGTCTTGGGCAAGCCAAGGGGTATTGTTACTTAATAGCGTCTTAACCGTTGAAAATGGTCAAGCGGCGTCGCATCAAGGCAAAGGATGGGAGCAGTTTACCGATCAAGTCATTGCGAAATTAAATGACCGAGAAAAACCGGTGATTTTTGTACTCTGGGGAAGCTATGCCCAACGCAAAGGTCAGATTATTAATCAAACGCGGCATGTCGTCTTGCAATCCCCCCATCCTTCCCCACTCTCAGCCTCTCGCGGATTTTTTGGCAATAAACATTTTTCCACCATCAACAAACTACTTGTTTCACAAGGGTCTGAGCCGATTCAATGGCAATTACCAGAAACAGTTGATTGCTAGAAAAGAGCGCTCATTAAGCCGAAATACTATTTGCCCTTGTGCGTGGATTTTGGCGATTTCTCATCTTGATTGCGATGGTCCTCGTCGCTTGGTTTAACATCCACCGTTGGCTGAAATAGGCTTTGATGGGATGATTTAAGCCCACTTGACGATTGCTTCTGCAAAGTCGAAGAAACTGCTTGCTCTTCATTTGGTGAGTTGAATATACTTCGTTGGGAACTTCTAACCATATAGAGTTCCTCAAGATCCGATAAAATCAATTGATGGTCAGGATGTGGGCACTCATCATCTAGATTGTCATCTAGCGCCATTATATCAGGAAAAGGATTATAATCTGCCGGAGACAATGGTCCAATATTTTCTGACTTGGACTTGGCTGGGATTGACTTTTCCGAGGTATTGTGCTGAGCAAGTATAGTAGGAATTTCATTGGATTGACTGGTTAAAAATTCCGAGGAGTTTGATAAGCGTTCCTCCGATTTTCCAGTTGGCTTATGAGAAGAAGGGGCTATCTGATGCGATTTCTCTTGCTTTTCAAGTAGGATTTTCGACTGCATAATGCTCGCAGCATTTTCCATATCTATTTTTTGTTGTCGAAGCACTTGGTTGAAAAGATCCTCAAAATTTCTGGATTTAAATTTTGCTAATTCTAAGCGCTCCATCAGTCCTTGCCATTTTAACAATAATTCACTTTCCTTTTCTGACAACTTGGCTTTGCGTTTTGGGTCATTCGTTGATTTCTCGACCGATCTATTTGACGTATCTAATTTATATTGGGAAAGCCCCAACGTAAAACTAAGACTCTTAAGCTCTGTTTCTAATTCTTTTTCTTCCTTTTTAGATTGAGCATGCGATTCTTTTAGATGTTGCAGCGTTTTGCCAACATATCCGATGTCATGCGAAACCGTCTTAAATGCATCATTCCTTGCCTTGATTAAATGAGTCATTAATTTGGGGTCAAGTTGATAAATATAGTCATTAAACGATAGCGAAGAGGCATACGTTTTTGAGGCAATCACTTTGATAGCCAATGTATTAAACAACTCCATCAGTTCAAAATCTGATTTATTCTGATTGAGCATTGTAGCAAGGAGTATGCCTAAATTATAAGGCGTCATTCTTGTTTCGCCCTCAAATTGCAAAGACGCGGTAGCCAGCTGGAAATAGTCGTAGAGTATTTCAGCATAGTAAATATTATCGAGATTTTCAGACTGGATAAGCACTATAAAAAAATCATCCAACGAGGCCGTGTCGTGATTCAGGTCAATTTGGTTCTTGGCTATCTTTTTTAATTCTTCATATAGTTCAGGATCCGGTTCAATATCACGCATCACCTGTTTCACTGCACCGATGTATTCATGAATGGAAAAGTCCTTTCTTTGTGAAAGCCTCTCCAGCTTGGAGCTAAAGGCCGTTGGTTCAAGAATTTCTTTAATCAGTTCAATAATTTTAGTGCCGCTGCCCGATATCCTAAAGACCCCTTCTTCGTTTAATATCTTAGGATTTTTTTGCACCATTTGGCTCAAAATCCGAATGACTAAGAGTGCATCGCGTACGGTATAAGCCATGATAACCTCATAATACAATTAGTTGACTAATTATAGCACAAGTAGAGTGCGTTTTTAGATGTGTATGTTGAGTATACCAAGAACAATTTCGACTGCAATTAAAACGATAATAATGATTTCAAGACTATGGGAGTGTTTATTTTCAAGATAGCCGCTAAACATATCAAAGATTTCATTGAGCGTATCTAACCGATGGTTAATAGCGTGGATGCGCCTGGCAATATCCAAATAACCTTCAAGCATGGTGAAATAAAGCTCAAGGCTTGGGTGCTGCCAAAAATATTTGGGGTGGTACATGAAATTGGAGATTAAATTCATTTCACTTTTCGTCGCTAAAATTTCACCGATAATCTTACGCGTTTGCTTACGGGATATGTGCATTTTTCCTGTGTTACTGAGAACGCCTATCATCGGGGTATATTTATCAATTAGCCCTTCTAGGCGTGATTCAAAGTATTGCAGTTTAACCGATTGGGAAAACCCATACGACAAGGATAATTTGATATCTTCATTATCCTCTTCGAGGGTTAAACAATCCACATCGAAATATTCATGAGGTTTAATAGTCGTTTCGTCGCCTAAACGATAGGAAAATTCATCATGGGGATGGTATTTGATTGGATTTTGGCAATGACGCTTAATTTTACTGACTAGCCTTTTGGCTTCATAACGCTTATAACCCCAAGTCACCAGCGTGCCATTTTTAAATAAAAATCCCATGATTGACGGGTTATCCGTGCGATGGAATTTAATTAATTGCCTTAATTTCAGGCAGTGCAAGGTCCTGTCTTTGATTAACCAGGGCTCCATTTGATTGAGATCAATGGATTGGGCAAGGCAAAAACTCAAACATTCCATCGGATTATTTTCATCAGAATTGGGTAACGGATGTCAATAATGTAACACATATTACCAGATGCCGCCTATGGCTCTTGATAAATATTCCGGTACAAACATATTTTTCTCCATACTGGAACTAATACGTGCCTGGGCACGGGCCTGAATTATCTTTAGTTTTCTAAAGCAAGAAAAAGTTGCCGCCCCTTAAAATAATCGGGCACGGGCACGCGCTCGGGCACATATTAAAGAATATTTTTATCGCATAACAACCCATTAATGCTTAGAATGGTGATTTTAAGTGAATCAACTGGGATGTTGTTATGAAAGAAAGACATCAACTTAAAATCCTCCTCTTGCAAATTCGCGAAGACGAAGAAACCATGCTCGAAGAATTTTATGAATTTGTTCAATATAGCCATCTTCATGAAGATCAATTTACTAAGCTAAATACCTTTAAAACAAAACACTTTCTACCGTCCGTGATGGATGACTACGATGCGTTATTTGTTGGTGGCTCCAGCGATGCCAGTGTGCTAAAAGAAGAAGACTATCGATTTGTTCCCGATTGTAAAAAGCTTATTCGTCATTGTTATAAAAACAATATCCCTGTTTTAGCCTCTTGCTTTGGCTTTCAAATAGCGGTCGAAGAACTAGGAGGCAAAGTTATCTTGGATAAGGAAAACATGGAAATGGGTATTTACCCAATCAATATGCACCCCGAGGCAAAATCTGATCCGCTGCTTCATGATTATCCCGAGTGTTTCTTAGCCGTTTCCGGTCATAAAGAGCGTGCCCATCGAATTCCTTCCGATTGTATTCACCTTGCGTCATCGGCATTATGCCCCTACCACATCATTAAGTTCATCAACAAACCATTCTATTGTTTTCAATTTCACCCGGAAGTCGATAGGAAAGATTTAATCACACGTATCACACGTTATCAAAGACACTATTTATCGGATGACTCTGAACTACAACGCATCATTAATCAATCTGTGGATGACACCCCTTTTGCTAACAAAATCATCAAAGACTTTGTCGATAGAATTGTCTTAAGGAAGGAGGTTAGTTAGAAGCATTTCAAGCACAATGTGGTACCTATCAAAATAATAACTTCGATTCAACAACCCCTCATCCGCCCGTTGGGCACCTTCTTCCCATGTCTTGGGAGAAGCGAACATGAAGCAAGTTATTCAGAAGATGCGAAGGTCAAAAAGCGCATTACGAGCCACCCACAACTTGGTTTTTTGTCGTTGAAAGAAATACCAATTTTTCAAAATCTTCGGCGGATAAAGGCTGGCTTAAATAAAACCCTTGACCATGTGAGCAATCCTTCCCGACTAAGTAATCCAATTGTATTTGATTTTCAATCCCTTCGGCGATGATTTCCATATCCAATTGTTTGGCTAATTCGATAATAACATCCACGAGTGTCGTTTTTTCTTCGGCTGTGGTGATATCGGAAATGAAATCGCGATCAATTTTAAGGGTTGAAATCGGCATTTTTCGAAGCCGATTAAGCGATGAGTAGCCTTTACCAAAATCATCCAGCGAGATAATAACACCCAATTCATTAATGGTTGATAGAATTTTATGATCCCCCAAATTGTTTTCCATTAATAAATTTTCAGTGATTTCAAGATCGAGCAGATAAGGCGGATAGTTGTATTTTTTTAACAGGCTTTGGAGTTTCCTAGTAAAATTTCGATTCGTTAATTGTACCGGCGATAAGTTAACAGCGATAATCAAATCCTTATTGTATTGATGATACCATTTGGACGCTTGTTTACAGGCTTGATTAAGTACCCAATCGCCAATATTGATAATCAGCCCCGTTTTTTCCGCCACATCGATAAAGTCATCCGGACTGACTCGGCCAAGATTGGGGTTGTCCCAACGGAGCAACACTTCAGCCCCTTCGATTTCTTGCGTTTTCAAATTATAAATGGGTTGGTAGAAGATTGATAATTCATCACTGGCTAAAACATCGCGTAAATGGGCTTCGATTTTCGATTCTTGATGATGAAAAATATTTAATGAATCTTCATAGAATTCATAGGTATTGCGACCTGTTCTTTTCGCCTGACACAAGGCTAAATCCGCGTTGCGTAATAGCATATGCGCTTGATCCGCATCATCGGGGTAAATGGCAATGCCGATACTGGCTGTTGTAGCAAAGCGGTGTTCGTCTATTTCATAGGGCCTGGAAAAGCTTTTTAACAAGCGGTCTGCTAAACTTCGAACGCCTGATGTGTTGGTGATAGTCGGTGTGATCAAGGCAAACTCATCACCGCCGAGCCTTGCAATGGTGTCACCCATCCGCGAACTTTTTAAAATGCGCTTGGAAAACGCCTGGATAAGCGTATCCCCTCGCCCATGTCCAAGGGTATCGTTAATTCGTTTTAAATTGTCTAAGTCAATCACCATTAAGGCAAATTTATGACTGTAACGTTTTGCATTTTCGATGGTTTCATCGAGACGCTCTTCAAATGCTCGACGATTGAGAATATTGGTTAATAAGTCATGCGATGCAATGTATTGCAAATCCTTCTTTTGTTGAACGAGTAAATCTTTTGAATGCAATACTTGCCTAAAATAGGTCGAATAATTAAGCATCAAGCACGTGAAAGGAATAAAATAAAACAAAATCTTCAAAAAATAAGCAATATTGAAGGCGCTATCGTAGGAGGAATACGAAAGTAACATCAAATACATGGCAATCACACACTGGGTGATACTCATCAAAAAGATGCAGTTGGTCATGATACTGCTTTGCCGACTATAGAGCTTGGGGTAAAAGTACACGGCAATACTAAGATACAGCAAAAGGGGGATTAATTCATACGGCCTGCTCAAGATACTCTGACTATGCCACATCTTGGGTACAATAATATGGTTGGCTGCGACATAAATGGCTGAAAAAGCACATACCATTAACAAAAAGGTGAACAAGAAAATTGATGTAATATGCGATGGTTTATGCTGCTTTGCTTTGAGAAGATATAGCATGCCTAATATTAGCATGACACCACTCACCGAATTAGAAAGCGTCCATATCAACGCATCTAATTTCTTTTTATACACTAAATTTTCCGAAAACCCATCGACTAAGAGGATGTGTGCTGCATCGATAGAACCAGAAAAAATAATGGCTAAAGCGATAATCAACGAAACATCGTCATGTAAATGTCGATATTCGGTTAAAATTAAAATGGTTGTTATCGCGGCTAATGAAAATGCAGACCATTGGAAGAGGGTTTGGGTGAAGTAACCTCGTAATTGTAATTCGATATTTTCCTTCTGCAACAACGAATAATAGTCCACGGTGCTCGTTAGGAAATCAAAGTCCATGCCCCAAATGATACCAATGGCTGGTAATCCCAATAACAAGATGACGATGAACGTCATCGCATGAGGCACCTTTTTTAACGACTGCTCAGCCAAATCTGACTGTTTTTCGTTTGCCATATTATTAATGTTTCATTCCAAGTTAACATTTAATCGACAGATACACAGATTTCTTTAACAGGACTTGCAATTGGTTATCTATCATAAAGAACTCCTATTAAATTAATAGACCATTATTTAAACATTTTCAATATTCACAGCACTATTGTGATTTCATTATTTCTTCGATAAGATAAACGAGTAACGACAAGGATGCAGGACGGTTATGAATCGAAATCAGGATGACACCCTGGCCAAGCCTAGTAAAACCCATTTTCGCTGGTTTATTATCTCGCTTCTTTTTATTATCACGGGTGTAAACTACCTGGATCGATCCTCCATCGCCTATGCGATTGATGAGATAGCTGCTGAATTCCATTTCACCAATGATCAGATTGGTTTTATCTTAGGTGCATTTGGCGTTGGCTATGTTGTGACAACGTTTTTAGGGGGCATCGCGGTTGATAAAATTGGCGCTAAACGGGTTTTAACCCTATCTATGCTATTATGGGGTGTTACCTCACTGATAACCAGTTTAGCCAATGGTTTTTTCCTCGTGTTTATTGCCAGAGTTTTGCTCGGTTTTGCTGAAGGGCCTGGGTTTCCTGTCTTATCACGCGCCATCAGCGATTGGTTACCAGAAACCGAGCGAAACCGGGCATTAGCGTATGCATTGATCGCAGTTCCCCTATCGTTAGCGATTGGTGGGCCCATCTCATCTTTCATGGTAACCAATTTAACCTGGCGTGGTACCTATGTTGCCTTGGCTATCCTAGCGGTTATTTGGATTCCGCTATGGTTACGCTGGTTTCAAGATAGCCCCGCCCATTCACCATTCGTTAATGAACCAGAACTCGCCTATATTGAAAGAAACCCCCTTATCGCCTCAAAAATCACCCCGACTGAGAACCCCTGGCGGGTTATTATTCTCAACCGCACCCTCTTAATCAATAACTGGGCTTTTTTTGTGTTCGGGTATTATTTATTTTTCTTTATGACTTGGTTACCCACTTATCTAAGTAACGTTTATAAGCTTGATCTAACACAAATTGGGCTTTATTCAGTCGCTCCTTGGCTAGCGGGTGCAATCCTGATGTGGGGTATGGGATACTTGTCTGACGCATTATTCAAGCGCTATCACAGTTTGCGCTTGTCTCGCTCCCTGCCAATCAGTATTACCCAATTGTTATCAGCAAGCTGTATCATTCCCATTATTCTGGTTCATAATATCGACATGGCCATGATTTTTATCACACTTGCGGTAGGCTTAATTTTGAGTGCCAATGCCTCCTATTTTGCCGTGGTCATTGACCTCGCCAAAGAGCGCACAGGAACGGCCATCGGTATCATGGACGCTATTTTTGCTATCTCAGGTATTGCTGCTCCAACATTAACAGGGGTTTTCTTAACCCTCACAGGGCGCTATGAAGCCGGTTTTATATTATTAGCGTTTCTAGGCTTATCATCGTCATTGCTTGTGTTTTTCTTTCATAATCGAGAAACGTGATCGCCCCGTCAAACACGGATATTGAATTTGTTTCAGTTAAAGCGTATAAGGCGTTTTTCCTCCAATTTTCGATTCCCCAAACAGTGCAATTTCTTTTTGTCTAATGATTTCCAATAATTTTCGTATTTGCTTTTCGGAGTGGGTTTTTTCAAGTACTATTTCAATATTTTTCGCAGCAGCTACCCACTCCGACCTAACATCGCCATCAGCCCATTGATTGGCTATTTTATTTTTTAATACCCACAACTCTTGAACCAGCTGATTATGAAGCGCCATGAAAACACGCGCTTTTTCCTTTAGACTTTCCAGCGGAGCATGGCCTGTTATTTTGGCGCTTGATAACCCTTTTAATAGTTTAAATTTATTTTGGCTCATCGGGGCACTCCAAAGGTAGGCTTAAAGTCGTTGTTACTTCTTTCCTCTCGTTCAACGTTTGTTTCAGTATTCTTAGAACTGGTTGGATTAGTGATTGAATTGACTATTTCTGACTGCCTACTAAACTCAGTAACCAGCTGATCATCCACTAGGTGAATTGACGCTGATACTGTCTTATCTTTATTTTTTGTTGATATGACAGGCGTTGAGCTTTGCCGGTTGCTTACCAATTCACTAAGGAAACTCGTTAATATGCCAGATACAATGCTGGCCATAGCAACCATAGCAATACTGGCTAAGATCGTTACCGGCAGACTAAGCCCCAAGGTTGTCAGATCAATGATGCGTAATGCCATCAACAACAGCATGACAGCGCTACTAACAAGTAGTCCCGCTACAAAACTAACCCATTGAAGGCGATTAACAGTTTGTATGGATTTTAGTGCTTCTTTCTTTTCTTGCGGAGGGCTTATGGTTTCAGACCTTAATATCAGATCCTCTTTCGCTTCAGACGACGTCTCGTCTGTGGCTCCAAATGAAGTCTCCTCTTTGGTCAGTTCTAGTTCTCTTGAGGCGAGTAATTGCTGTTGTCTTGCAGAAAAATCCTTTTCAATTGTTTGAAATTCCGCTTCAGATATCACAGTGTGCGACCCATTGGCCGTAAATGCTTTCATATGAGCTAAGTGCTTAACCGCCTCTTCAGCTGCCTCGCCACTGGCTATATAATTGACAAACGATTCGTTTTGTAAGGCGGCTATTTGTAATTCACTGCGCCTATTTATGAGAAAATTAATAAACCGATCGGCATTGGAACCTACAGGGATATACGCATCAACAAATTTTTTGATATAACTATCCGGCAGCAATAGAATGCGTAACATTGCTTGGTTTATCTCACCTCGAAAAATGGGACTATAGGAAAGCGAGTGATTCACAAAATTGCTGCTTGCTTGGCTGACCCCCTCCTCTTTGATATCTAACCAATTAAACGCGTAAAAATCAGGGATGTAAGGCAAGTTTTTTATCAAGTTCTCACTGATTTTACTTTGTTCAAGGGAGCACTTTTTAGGGTCTCTAATGCTGACAAAACACCAGTCCCCGTCAATTTTAATCACCTCATTTTGAAAATTAAGACCAATATTCCCGTTTTTCAAATCGATTTCATGGACAAAGACACAAACCATCATAATCCGTCCAAGACCTTTGTATGGCCCCCTTGAGAACATCGTTTGTTTGTATTTTGGTAAATTTTTGAATCCCGGAACTTCTGCCGATAAGATATAGTAGGTATTCAAGGCTTCATTTCGAGCAATACGTGTTTCGGGCTGCCCTGGAATTATCAGTCGGAAAAACTCTTGTGCTAATACTTCCAAATACGCCGTTTGAGGATTTTCCATTTCTTTGCTAAACCATATCTGTGACGATTCAGGTAAGTTGCCTTTGGTGACTTTGTGCTTAAATTCACCTTTCCCTATTCCTGATATGTTCGCTAGCGTGCTGATGTTGATAACTGGAGCGGTCATTCATTGCGACTGTTGGACATAGTGTACATATTCTATCGCATTTTCCCTTTCATTGAAACCGGATAAGGGATTATCTTTATAATCGTAGATGCTGTTCGGTCTGAAGATAATGGGGAGAAGGTCCTAATCTACGATACAGGCTTTATGCCTTGCCCGGATACAAGATCTCTTCTCCCATCCCAAGTGCCCTCGAGATTAAGCTAAATCGCCTACCTTTTAAAGATACCAGCCCGCATGCAGCAAAGCGCTGAGGAATCCTGATATATTTTTGTTCAATAAGAAAAAATTGGCAAAACCAAAGAGAACCCCCTCGCCCGCGCTAGAATTTAAACCAGGGGTAAAATCTTGCTCGCGGGAGAGGGTTGGGGAGAGGGTAAAAG
>JAGVJN010000025.1 GCA_020051095.1 Pseudomonadota bacterium
GCGCTGTATCCTGCATCATGCCCGCAAATAAAGAGCCCGAGGATAAACACCCTAGCATCACACCCTGAACTATCCTTTTCATTAGCTTCCCCTATATTATTTGGCTCTACCCCAAATAAGGGGGCACTTTAATCCAAGTTAGGTTAACCTAACTTATTGATTTGAATGGTGGCCAGAGACAGAATCGAACTGTCGACACAAGGATTTTCAGCCCCTTAATCATAAAATAACCAATTGATTTTATTATAAATTTTACCGTTGGAAACCACTGCAAATGTCGTACGATGTATAACAGTGTCGTACTCAATCACGCAAAACTCACACAAGGATATTATCCTTATGTTTTATCATTAGCATTAAATTTGTATCATTATTTAACGCATCTTTTGTTTCAATTATCTTGTGTTGTTTAAATCCAAGTTTCTCATAGCAACGAATGGCTGGTTTATTGTTTATCTGTGGATCAACAATACAATAGTTAAACTGAGGCCAAACATTTTCGTTGAGAAATTGATCGATTATCTTATATCCAAATCCTTTGCCTAAAAAGGCTGCATCGCCAATAAATAAATCTATTCCAGCAGAGTTGTTAATGATTTCATTTGGCAAGTCTTGATTGTCCCAAGGGAAGTCAAAAATTTTATATAATTGAATATAGCCAATAGGTTTATTGTTGATAATTATTATGAAACCAAATACGGGTTTCTCGCCTGTGATATATGGGGTTAGTTTTTGTAAAACCTCTTGCTTTGTCCATTGGCGTAAAGAATAGAATTGCTGAACATGGGGTAAATTAAACCATTTATGTATTGACTCTATGTCATTTATATTTACCCTTTTAAATTCAATGCTATTCACTTTTTGTTGGCACCTATATTTTAAGCCGTTATCTATTAATCGATTTACAGAATAATAAACCACAGGGCTATCACGTTTTAATCTTTCTCGCTATTGTTAGAATATTCAGGCTCTTATCCGCCATAAAATCATTGCCTTCCATATCATATTGATGAATAGTCTCAAAGCCATTTTTTGTCAGTATTGTTTGTAGTTCTTCTGCAGTGTAAATTTGTAAGCTAAAAGAATTCGTGATTACTTCAGGTTTGTCAACATCTTTGAAAATCGTATAGCGGTCATGAGAAGTGAGAAGCCCATTCTTTCTATCAATTTCAGAATGTTGAATATTTCGAATTTTGATACCATTATTAGTACTTTCAATATCCATATTGAAATCATCTATGACCTCATCGCTTATCGCTTGTAAATTAAAAATATCAAAAACATACAGACCTCCCTCTTTTAGGTTAACGTTAATGTTTTGCAGAGCTTTTTCAAAGTCGGTTTTGGTAAGGTGGCCAATAGCATTAAAAATAGTAATGATAGCATCAAACTTTCCCACACGTAGCTCTCGCATATCACCATGTATAAAGGTGATATTTTTTCCTTGCTTCTTAGCTTTATTACGAGCAATCTCAATGAGTGCAGGACTAAAATCACTACCGATCACCTCATATCCATGCTCAGCCAGATAAAACACTTGTGAGCCTGTACCGCAAGTCATATCAAGAACCGAATTTACATCCTGTTCCTTCAGTAGTTTCTCGATGAGAGCATTTTTGGATGCAGTATCATCGCTCACATTATGCGCATCGAAATATTCTGGCATTTGTTGATATTCAAGTGGCAAGCCAAGCTTATGTGTATTGCTCATTTCCGTTCCATAGTAATTTTCTGATGTTGAAAGTCTAGCATAAAGGGCGATGGCAAAAAATTAAAGTATACAGAACAAAGAGCAATGCTCTATAGGTATGCAAAAACAACAAAGTCATTTAGCCAATTATCAATGAGTGAAAATGCAGATATTGTGATGTTTTATTGCACTTCCTTTTTAAAAGATAATGTGTTCTATATAGATGATTTAGATACCATTGCCATCGCACAATTTAATGATGGCCAGGCTCTACTGTGGGATGTTTTTGGTCCAGACATTGTTGATTTAGATGATGTGTTATCTATATTCGCTGATAATCATATCGGGCAAATTAAGTTGGGTTTTACCCCTCTAGATACATCTTCATATGAAGTCGAAGAGCTGCAAGGGGAAGATAAACTATTTATTTTGTATGAAAGAGAAAATCCATTTAAAGAGAGCAAATTGATGTTTCCTTTATTATCTCATGCTTAGCTTGCGAGCATATTTCATATAGAAATTTCGGCAAAAATTGAATATTATCGCTGTCTAAATAAAAACATGAGTTAAGCACTATGAGTAAAAACTATCTATGGGATAAAAGTGGTATTAGATATCAGCTTATTTCTAATCAAAAAGGTAATAACTATAATTGGTTATTTTTACCAGGTGGTCCAGGTGCAGACTCTGAATATTTGGAGGGACTAGCATTAGAGTTAAGACTCCCAGGAAATACTTGGCTTATTGATTTGCCCAACAATGGTAACAATCAAGTTCATGAAGAGTATGACTTTGATAGTTGGTTTGAATTATTACTTCCATTAGTCAACCAATTCCAAAACCCAATACTCGTTGGTCAGTCTTTTGGGGGCATGTTCCCACTCATGTTTCCTCAACTTGAGGAGTTATTAAAAGGGTTTGTTATTTTGAATTCATCGCCAAGTTTATGGCATGAAACAGCAAACCGTGTCGCTTCGGAAAAGGGTAAACCTTCGATGGAAAAGCCACTTCAAGAATTTGTTGATAATCCAAATGATGAAACCTTTAAAATCGCCTTAATGGCTTGTGCCCCATATTACTTTACAGACTCAACAATTGAGCAAGGTAAGAAGGTATTGGGAAAATTGCCGTTTAATTATCATGCTGCTAATTGGTGGCAAGTTAAAGCAACAGAATTAAATTTTGATGCAACTTGGATCCCTGAATCGGTTGAAACGCTTATTGTTTGTGGAGAAGAAGATTGTATGACGCCACCTGAGCTGTTTACCAAAGATAGTCGATTTAAAAGGGATAATATAAGGATAGAAACAATAAAAAATGCGGGACATATGCCATGGTTAGATGATTTGGAATCAGTTAGATCATTGTTTCAAACATTTTTGGTTAAAATTGAGCGCAATTGATAAACGATCTCAAACATCCGGCAATGGACCCTGGATGTTCTTGCTGTGCTGTTCTGGGTAAATTTTTAGTGGCCTCATACATCATTTGGTAGCCAAGGGCTGCAAAAATGCCATTCAATTTATTAGCAATACCCAGGGCAGTCAGTAATGCCTCTTCACCATGAAGATCGAGCCAGGGGGATACACACTGAGATTGCAGTATTTTAAATGCATCGTCTTTTTCCCCAAGATCATTAAAGAACGTAATATTCCATAAGCAGCCACTTAAGGAAAAGAAAGGGTGGGAGATAACCGTTTCTCCCCAGTCTATAATACCTATTGAACCACTTTTGTTATCAAGGAGCATATTATTTTCTTGGAAATCACAATGGTTGATGGTTTCTGGAATTTTATATTTCGACAGCGCTTCGCATAGATTGATACAAGTCGGGCGGAGTTTTTGTAGATGATCAATTTCTTGTTCTGTTAATCCATCGTCTTGTAGAAGTTTATCTTGCTCAATGAGTTGGGAATATAATGATGGGAATCTATTCAGTCGCCAATCAGGGGTGCCCAAGTCAAGAAGTGCTTGAACTTTGTCTTCTAATGAACGTTGAATGTCGGTGAAATTTGAAATTCCTTGGATAAGGGGGGCTAAGTTGACATGCCCCTTAAACAGATGGCGTAACGAACTATCACCAACGGATGTCATCAGAAAACAATGCAGTTCATTATTCTGAGCAATGGCTTTAGGTATATTGGTACACCCATGTTGAGTTAGAAAAGCTAAGGTTTTTGGCTCTAGAAACAATGACTCTGGAACTTGTTTTAGATAATAAGTACATTCATTAGTTTCTATTTTATGGACAATTGAATATGAGGTCTCAACTATCTTTTTATGGGCTTGAACTGTTAAATGTTCTTTTGATAAATAATTGGTGGCCCATTGTAATGGCAGTTTTGATTGATTCATGCCTTCAATATTCCTTGAGTTTCTTCTACCTCGTCAAAAAATTTCACAAAGAAGGTTTTGGATAATTTGGGATTGTTATGATTGATTCTGGTGAATTCCTCAATGAAACCACATTTTTTGTAGAATTCTGGCGCTTGAAAGGCACTTGTGCATAGATTGATATTATTAAATCCTTGGCCTTTGAATTGTTCTTCTAAGCTTAATAGCAATTGCTTTCCATATCCCTGATTACGATAGGCACTATCGACCCAGATATCATCAACATAAATTTCAGCAAATGCCGTGTAGGCATTGATGACGCCTATGACAATATTATCTGGACAGGTCATTACCACAGAAAAACGACGATAATTCACGTCAATATCATGGTTGGCTTCATAAGCAACTAGGTCGTCTTGCATTCGTTCTTTTGTTTTATCATCAACATCTTCTACTACTTCAATTTTGTAGGAAGTATTTTTGGAAGATGTATGAATGATTTGGTTATGAGATGCTGAGTCAAAACAAAATATATAACGCATTGGTTGATCTGGGTCAAAATCGACCTCTTTGATTTCCTCAGTAAATTGACCATTTGTAAAGGTGGTGATTGCTTTTCGCCAAAAGAACAAAGCGCTTTTGTTTTCAGGTATGACGGATACTTCCCATTTTCCTTGGTGATGTTTCCAGATATAGTCGGCTGCCAATTGCCCAATACCTTTGTTTTGGAATTTTGCCAGGATAAAAAACTCACCTACATTCCAATTAGTTTCAGGGTAGCAACCTGCTTGATTTAACAAAATAAAACCTGCTATTTCATCATGAACCTTGATGAGATAAGCCTCTCTCGAGGGTTCTTCAAAGTAATGCTTAAAGTCAAAGCTTTCATAAAGACCATCAGAAGGTATCGCCCAGTCCTCTGAAATAAATCCACACTCCCTTGATAAATCATAAACATAAAATCTGGCTAAATTTTGGATAATAGGGTAATCCTCTATCGATGCTTTCTCAATTTTTAAGCCATGATGGAGTTTATTGATATCCACAGAACGTTCCTTAAAATATAGTTAGTGCATAATATCAGATTGTTCTTGAGCAGTATATTTAAGCCCGGAAGGGCCTCAATAATTAGAAAAAACATGAACATTTCCATCTAACTCAACCGCACAAAAATCATCGAAAAACAGATCACGGCAAAACGCTTCATAATCAAAATATCGCATCAAATTGTCCGACAATTTCTCGCCATAGCAGTCATCAATAAGATGGTGGGCAAAATCAACTTCAGAATCATAACAGCTATGATATTGCTCCTCTATCATCACTTTGGCAGCTTCAAAGCCGTACTCAGCAATTAATGCCTGGCCAAGTTCTTCATGCTCAGTTATAAACTCAGCATAATCCGTTATCGTGCTGATAGAATCAAATTCATGAATCTGAATATCACCGAATCCTTGATAATCATGGATGGCCCAGTCACTTGGATCGGAGACGGGGCTGTCATCAAGCATAACTTGAATTTCCTCCATAATCGCATCTTCCGATTGATTGGCATCAATCCATTGACCATGTAGGTAGCCACTATTATAAGATGCCAAACAGGCGACATAGATTTCTGGTTTATCCATTGGGGTTCTTCTCCTTGAACATGTAAATTAGAGAGCAAGCCCCTGCGGGAACTTACCCCCGCGCTGGGTTATGATTAAAACGGTATTTCTTCTGAGTCTGCCTGTAACATGTCACGCATCTGAGCCATATGGCTTTCTGCAGTTTTGTTAGCAGTCTCATCAGCTGGTTTGGATTGACCTAATAGTTGAATATTATTTACCATAATACTGAGGCTATGACGGGTATTGCCATCGCCATCAGTCCATTGGTTAGAACGAAGTTTACCTTCAACATAAACTTGCGATCCTTTTTGTAAATACTCAACGATTTTGGTTAATTTCCCAAACATCACCAGCTGATGCCACTCGACTCTGGTTTTCCATTCATCATTCTGTTTGAATGACTCATTGGTGGCCAGAGTAGCTGTGACAAAAGACTGACCGTTTTGGCTGGTGATGGTTTTTGGTTCTGCGCCCAAGTTGCCAATCAGTTGTACCTTATTTAATGATGCTGTCATTGTGCTCTCCCGTTAGTTAAAAAGTCCGCATAACAGGAAAAGCACCGCATAAGGCAGTTTTTTTCCTGTTATGCGGTTAAAAAAATAAGATTAAACAGCAGCAAGGGCTGTCTGACCTTGATACCTGTCTGAATGAGAAATTAGAAATTCCAACTTACTCAGGCTCAGTTCAACCTGTTTTTTATCTTCAATAGACAATTGACGATAAAATCTTTGCAGGTCATTCACACATCGAGCCAACTCAAACAGCAAATGGTCCATCTGAATGTTTGCAGAATCGAAATTTTGCATGGTATCGCTCCTTTGAAAAAATAGGGAGAGATAATCCCAACAGGGGACAAACTCATCCCCATTGGGTTATGAAATATCACCAACCATAAAAGTTGATTTGCCAAATTTTTAAAGAATGAATGCTTTAAGCACATACGGTATAGCACCGTAAAACTGTCGGTGAAAATCTTGCTTTCCATACAAGATGTTTTTTCCCGACTTAACGCTCAGCCACAGGATTAGGGAAAGAAGGTGGCTTTATAGTAAGACCTCGGAAGGTTTCACCAGGCTTACACTGGCTCATCAGTTACTTTCCATTTCAGTTTATCAATGACAGAAATTAATTCAACAGGTTGTTCTAATTGATATCAAGTGTTATTGATTGTTACTGTAATTGTCTTGCTGATATTCTGAGGACTTTATCTTGCGTAATAAACGCGATTGTCAGTTGTCTTCATCAAGCCATTTCTGAGTTTGTTTTTTCCATTCAGCATAACAATCGTTACCACAAAAATATCGGACATAATCATCACCCTCAAACGAATTGGCCGCTGATTTTGGAACCTGTTTAAGACAGGTGTAACAGCTTTCTGTTTTGCAGTTACCATGGAGATTAAACTGTTCAAGAGAAATTAATGAGGGGAGGGCTTTCCTGTCTTCATCGGCATGGTCTTTGAGCGGTTCTTTAGGGTATCCCAAAGCAAGACCACTGATGATGGTATGTTCTTCGGGAATTGAAATTTGTGCTTTGGTAAACGCCTCATCCAGGGTAACCCAGCAACAACCTATATCGAGAGCAATAGCTGCCAGCCACATATTTTGCATAGCAGCAGCCCCGCTGTATAAGTGCTGGTTATGTTGTTTTAGCCATGCATCAATCTCAATGCCTGTATCAACAGTCACGATAATTAAAAGCTGTGCTTGAGAGAGAAATGAAGCATGCTGAGCTTTTTCAGCCAGTGTGCTCAGAGTTTCTTTGTTACGAACCAGTGTAAAATGCCAGGGTTGTGAATTTAAGGGGCTTGGCGCATATTGACCGGCTTGAAGAATGGTTTCAATATCCTTCTCTCTTAATGCTTTATCAGTAAAATCGCGAACAGCACGCCTTTGTTTAATTAATTCTAAAATATCCATATCAATAATCCTCGTTTGTATTTACTTCTTCATTAGTTATCGATTGAAGCTTTAAAAGTACTTCTGAGCAAGCAACTGTCCAAAGATGCCTTGTTTGGGCTTGCCAGTTTCATCCAGTTTATGTAGTTGGCCTGGCTTTTCCTTATATTCCAAAATAGACCAGCCACTGTCTTGATAAAAATGATAGAGTTCATTTGGTTCTGGTAGATAAGTAAAACTTTCAGGATAGTTATAGGGTTCTGCTTTGATGGGGAAAACAAAAAAATGCATACCTCCTAAAGCAGTGAGCGATTGCAGCTTTGTCAGTAAAGGCTTAATGCTGGACCGATTTAAAAACTGAATGGCCACGGTAGAGTAAATAAAATCGAATGATTTATCTTTGATTGTAAGAGGTTGGTTTAAATCACAGACAAGTGCTTCAATATTCGATAATTGTTCTTGTGCTGCAATATGGCGAATATTTTCGATAGCATCTTTATTTTTATCTAAGCCAATAACATCGTGCCCAGGTAAGGAGAAATATAATGGATTTCGGCCTGAACCGCAGCCAACATCTAATATCGACATTTTCTCTCGGCCTTGCAGATAGGTTTGATAAATGGTCCATAAGTCATGATGCATAGCCCCCTGGTGGTATTTTTTCTCAAAAAAGCGATGCGATTGGCAGTAAAACTGCAAGGTTGCTTTGAAATCGGTACTTGTTGAGGCAATTTTATGCCATGAAGCAGGCGGAATTATCAGAGAAGGTAATTTTGAGTTTAAGGTATGATGGGAGAGTTGATTACCTTCTCCATCCAGAAAAACAAATTCAATCGTACCTTCATGCACAGTTAAGTGTCCCCAGGTACCTTCTTTGGTACTGTGTTTATCAAGGAAAAACTGAAGGTTCTTCTCGTTGTTGAGTTCAATTTGTTTGTAAGCCCGTAATCCTTTGAGTGTCTGTTGATAATTAATCATCATTATTCCCGCGCATTTGTTTGTTGCTTGGTTGCAGTTCTGCCGAATGGCAAGTATCCGTGAAGGGTATCCCGACTGAACGTCCAGCCACAGGGTTAGGGATCGGGGTGGCTAAGCACAAGACCTTGTATACGGTTTCGCCTTTAAAGGCTCATCAGCTGTGCTAATTAAAAGCTATCAAATCGGTGCTTGCTGCGCAAGGATTTAGCGTGGGTTTTTTGTTCA
Organism: Pseudomonadota bacterium; assembly: GCA_020051095.1. GTDB lineage: Bacteria > Pseudomonadota > Gammaproteobacteria > Legionellales > Legionellaceae > JAFIFT01. The sequence continues at coordinate 8,736 of JAGVJN010000025.1, forward strand.
AACGCGTTGAGCGCCTTTGAACAAAAGCGCGGAATGTGTTGATTTTACTGAGTAAAATCAAGGATGGTTTCATGCGTCACTGCACATAAATTGCAGTGACGCAGAATATAGTTTTCAGTAGTAAAAAAAGCCATAGAAGTATATAGAAAACTCTAATATACTATGCCGGCTTTAATCATAAAAAGGTAAAGTAACTATGAACAAAAAAGCGGCCCTGCTAACATCATTTCTTCTAGTAAGCATGCCTATTTATGCAAAAGGATTTCTTAAAGATCGGCTAATGAAGTCAAAACATCAAACTTTTGTAGAAAACTCAAATAACCCTCACGACTTTTCAGGCTTATGGGTTGGGACATGCGATAAGCCACTAGAAAAATTAGCTTTAAAGATTACTCAAACTGACAAAAATATTATCTTGGCAGATGCTGAGAGTACTAATAAAAATGAAGAGAGTTTAAAATTTCCTATTAATCAGGTTAAATCAAAAATTGTTAGTACTTTGCATGGTGCTGAGCATTCTTTAAGTTCAGCATTATGGGTGGGTCAGGGAAGAATAGATTTATCATTTTATAGCATAGAAAGGGTAACTGAAGATCATACTATCTACAGTTTTGTAACTAATTATGAAGTAAGACTGGATTTAGAAAATGATAAATTGAAATTTATCATAGACAATTATCCAGATAATATTGTATGCATTCTTGACAAACAAGATTAGTAAATGTAAGCCTTATTAGGAAGCGTTGTTGTAAGTTACTATAACTTGTTATTCCAGTTCTTTCCGCATAAATATACAGTAGCTATTATCTACATAACCATAACGCTTAAAATCTTGCACATAACCAAGATTTTTATAGAACGTTGCAGCCTTTTGAAAACTCATGGTTTGAATAGTGGCTACTTTACATCCTTCCAGTTTTCCAAGTTCATCTACCTTATCCATAAGTTTTCTGGCTAGTCCTTGATTTCTGTAATTTGGATCTACCCAAAGTTGGTCGGTATAAACTGTTCCATAAATTACAAAACCGTTAGCACCAGCAATTATATTCTCTTCATCATCGCGGATAAAAAATGCAAAAGGATGTGCTTCACCAAATTCAGCTGTTTCTTGATTGATTTTTTGTGTAAGCATGTCGATCTCTGAAGGAGATGGATGGCTTATATACTCTATTTTATTTTTCACAGATATCCTCACTTTTGCTCAAGTAACTTCTCAAGTTTATGTGTGGGATATGGCGAAGATTTATCCATTTGAACTTCTCTATAGAATGTATGCATTTCCTCGGCAACCGCGACATGTTTGGACAATAACATATTAACTTCATTTGTCATATCAACATTGAGTTTTTTATTAATGTAATCGTTCAGAGTTTGATCCCAATTTGTATTTCCCAGATAGCTGGTTAAAATGCCATGAAGCAAATTGACTGAAAAACTGCATCTATCATAATTTTTATGGTCTTCAAAAAAATGCTTTTCGGTGGTTGATAAATCAAACCTCTCAGATATCGCAAGTCCAAAATCACTCAGGTAAATATTCTCATCATCTGCTAAAACGTTCCAAAAGTGGGCGTCCATATGGAGAAAATTGTTTGCTTTCATAAAATCCAAGACATTTTCAAATGAACTACTTATCCGATTCAGATGCTTGCTTACGTCATTATTTGATTTGTCTGTTGTAAGTATCTCATTAAGATGTTGATATAAATTTTTAGGGAAGTGTTCCAGGAATAACAAAACGCTGGTGTTTGCTTGATTTAAGTTATCGATGCGACATTTGATTTGTTGATTATTTTCCCAGGTAGCGAAGTAATTATCTTGGGAATCCCAATACGACAAATCCTCTTTGTTGATTGAGTCAGGAATGATGCGCCAGTGGTACATAATAGGGAAGTTTGGACACTTTCTAGTAATTACCCAGTTCGTCGTCATAATGTGAGCAGCGAGTTCTCGCCATGCGCCAAAACCAGCTGAGCCTATTCCATATTGGTAGCACATAGGTAATTTGAATATATTTGCCGTTGACATATAGTTGTCAGGCTTTAATTCAAAATCCGATATTGGAACTTTTTTAACAAAAATAGGAGCATTATCAACTTCTATTTCAACAGAAGAGCCTCCAATACCTTTATGCTTTGATGTGCCTTCTGATAAAGCATGCTGCAATTGTTTATTGCTTAAGCAGGCCAGAGTATTAGAGATCGAATTGTATTTTTCTATTCGCAAATTTTCAGTATTATTCATTTCTTCTGTTGAATTAATAAGTTTTTGGTTTTATGCATCAAGTATACATGAGGAACAAACAGGGATTAATAGATAATTTTTAGCATTTCCTCCATATCTGATAACATACCAACTCCATTAGATAACTCAGTAAACCCTATGACATACGTTGATAGCCATGAAATGAAGCAACAACTTGAAGACAGCCTGGAATTGTTGAAAATGATTTTAGGACCCGATCTTTTAGGAGTGTACCTTTATGGTTCATCTCTTGTGGGTGGGCTGCAAAAATATAGTGACGTTGTATTAGTGCCGAAAATGAGCACTGGGATGATATTGAATTGCTCATCAAGCCTTGTGCAGATTTTATAGTTGATCAAATTAATGCAAGGTCAGCATTGATAAATTTCGATGATCCCAACAAATTAATAAAATTAGTTGAATAGCCTAAATATTTTTTCCTTTCTCAACATAATTAAAGCTCATATTTTCTACTGGCTTAAGTTGACTAAGGCCATTTTGATTAATTAAATTAGCGAGGATAGAAGGTAATTTATTTAGCCACTCTTGTCCTTTTTTACCATAGATTGTAAGAATATTCTGCTCAAAAGAAATCATCGATTTTTTACCTTTTCAGGTTTGTGAACTTCATATCTTTCAAGAAGTCCATAATAACATTGCTCTAATCCAATGAATTGAAAACCACATTTTTCAAGCACTCGTTTTGAAGCGAGATTCTCCTTCTCAACAAATGAAACAATGGTATCAATGTTTAAGTGTTTAAACCCCCAATCAATCAGTGCCTTTGTTACTTCCGTAGCGTACCCGTTTCCCCAGTACTTTTTGTGGAAACGGTAGCCAATCTCAATTTCATGCTGTAAATCATAGTGACCAATGTGAAATATACCTGCCTGACCTATAAATTTACCACTATCACTTAAAAACACAGAAGCCATGCCATGTCCATGTTTTTGTTGATAGGGAAGTATACTTTCCATAAACCGTTCTACATCTTGAAGTGATTGTGGTCCTTGAGTGGTGAAACGTTGCACGTCAGGATCCGAGCGCAGCTTTAGAATATCTTCAAAATGGCTTGGATCGGTAAAACGAATGGTTAAGCGTTTGATTTTTAAAAAGTCAGTCATTTAGGTGAAATTAGAAGCGAGAAATTAATAATATTAATGTTATAACGATACTGGCTATTTTTAAAATAGCTAAGCGAAACTGTCCAATGATTTGAAAACCTAGCGATTGATATACATTGGATGCAGCAGGGTTATTGGTAAAAAGGATTGCCTTATTTAAGCCGTTTTTTTTTCTTGATTTAAGCAGAGAGCCACAATGACTTTTGCATATCCCTTATTGCTCAATGATGGCGGCGTATATACTGGGCCAATCTGAACGATATCTGGCAAATGAGCGTTAAACCCACAAAGAGCTACTGGGTTGTTTTTATCATATAAAACCCATCTGTTTTTATTAACATTGTCATCATTAATTTCATCTAGCGCTTCTTTTTCCAGCTCTGGGGAAAATGCAGCACCTAAGGCTTCAATTTTATAATCGATTAGCCATCATTTCATTATTGCTGAGTCGCATTGTTTTGCGGGATTAAGTTGAAAATTGATTTGAATGGTGGCCAGAGACAGAATCGAACTGTCGACACAAGGATTTTCAGTCCTTTGCTCTACCAACTGAGCTATCTGGCCAACGCGTGCTATTAAACGCTGAAATGATTGTGGAGTCAATAGTGAGTGGGGAAATTTTTCTGGTTTTTTTGGTGGATAGTTTGATTTGCGATCAACTAGGTTATATTTCGTGTTGTTGTCTCGATCCTTAAAATGCCTTCATTGCTGTTGCAATGTTAGCGCCAAGTTCGGCATTGTTTTTAATTAATTCAATATTTGCTTTTAAGCTTTGGCCTTCTGTTAACTCAGCAATTCGTTTGAGTAGAAAAGGGGTGATTGATTTGCCATTAATGTGGTGGGCTTCTTGGTGTGCTTGCTCAATAATTGGGATTAGTTTATCGTCTGGGATCTCTGCATTTTTGGGAATTGGGTTGGCAACGACGATACCATTTGTTAGGCCAAGGTGGTGTTGCGTGATAAGCATTTTGGCAATTTCGTTAACTGAATCGAGTCGATGGACAAGCGAGATGCCACTCGAGTGACTATAAAAGGCGGGAAATTCATCCGTTTGGTACCCCACAACCGGGACACCATGCGTTTCAAGCATCTCCAAAGTTTTAGGTAGGTCTAAAATAGATTTTGCACCGGAACATACAACGGCTACGGGTGTTGTGGCGAGTTCAATGATATCCGCTGAAATATCAAAATGTTCACTCACTTTTGGATGAACGCCACCGATGCCGCCAGTCACAAAAATCGATATATTGGCTAAGTGAGCGCAATACATGGTTGCAGCGACGGTTGTGCTAGCCGTTAACCTTTGGCTGATGATAAATGCCAAATCACGTCGTGAAGCTTTTAGTACTTCGTCACTGTTTGCCAGGTGCGTCATTAATTTTTCATCGATACCGATGTGGATATGGCCATCATGAAGGGCAATCGTTGCAGGAGTCGCGCCTTGTTTTCGAATGATGTTTTCAACCGTTTGTGCACACTCAATATTATCAGGATAAGGCATGCCATGGGAGATTATGGTGGATTCAAGCGCCACAATAGGATGCTTGTTTTTGATGGCAGTTTCAATTTCTTTGTTGAATTTAAGGGGCAACTGCCTCATGTTTCATCCTGATGGTTAATGGGGGTAAAACCGGCAGGCTTTTCAGCCGTGTCAGTAAATAAAAATTTTTCCATCTCTTCGGTTAAAAATGCTCGGGCCTTGGGATCAATCAGACTTAATCGATATTCATTGATTAACATGGTTTGATGAGCCAACCACATTTTCCATGCTTTCGCTGAGATGGTTTGTTGGATTTTGACGCCAAAATCGTTGGGAAAGGGCGGTTTTTCTAGCGCAGGAAGTTCTTGTTTTAACTTGGTACAAAAAACAGTGTTTGTCATTTTAAAAGCTCAATTTAAAAGTGCCATTATGGAGAAAACACGAAATCAGATCAACTGTTCGCTTTTTCTTTTACCTGAGCATGCATAATATGTTGTGCTAACAATTGCTCTTGCTCTAAACTCATGTCTTTAAACTGGCAAGATATCGAGTAAAAGTCATTTTTAAAATGAGTTGAATAGACACAACAAGCATTCACGACAATGGGAATCATTTTCGGTTTCGTGTACAACACGATTTTTAACATCGTGCCTTTATCGATATTGTCCCGACATGTGAACCTTAAGCCGCCTAAGCTGATGTTAACTTTTCGAAGGCTAATGCTTTCACCTACCAAAAGGTTACGGCTGATGTAGTCCACTTTAGCATTGATTAAATTAAGATAATGAGCGGCAGTTGGATCGGTCAATGCCAAGGTCTGACTGACTTGTGCTAATTCACGATCAATTTCTTCGAAGTAGCGGGCAGTCTCAAGGTATTGCTGGTTTGAATGACCCATTAAATCCTTTTCAATAAACGACTCCGCTTGCATTTCATTGGCAGAAAGAATACGGTAATCCATATAGACTTGATCGTCGATGCGAAAGTGTTGGCGCCTTTCATGTACTGGCATAATCTCTCCTTGATTTGTCATTGGCTGCATGAACAAAATATCCCTATTTATCCAAAAAACATGTTTTTATTATAAAATATAGCTTGTTTTCCATAATTTATACAAATTGCGTTAAAAAAATATTTTTCAATGTCTGACATTTATTCTTAGCCATAAATTGTCTACAATAGATATTTTATTAAATGAATCGTTAATAATGTTTAAGCCTCTACCAATATTTCTTGGCCTTCGTTATACCCGGGCAAAAAAAAAGAACCATTTTGTTTCTTTTATTTCGTTAAGTTCCATGCTTGGCATTGCAATGGGTGTGTTGGTATTGATAACCGTTTTATCGGTCATGAATGGCTTTGATGAAGAAATTCACAAACGGTTTTTTGGCATGGCTCCGGAAGTAACGATTAACAGTCCCAAAGGAACAATCGCCGGTTGGCAGAAGTTATCGACGGATCTGACTAAAATGCCAGATGTTGTCGCTGTTGCACCTTTTGTTGGCGGGCAGGGCATGATTACCTATAGTGGACAGGTTGTGCCTGTCGTCGTCACAGGAATTCAGCCGGACGCTGAGAATAAGGTTTCTAATCTTGAACAAAAAATGATTGCTGGCTCGTTAGCGAAATTACCCCATTTTGGCATGGTGATTGGACGTGGATTAGCCGATATGTTGGGGGTTAAAATTGGCGATAAAATCAGTTTAATGATTCCACAAGCCAGTGTGACACCGGCTGGCATGATTCCTCGATTCAAACGGTTTACCATCGAAGGGGTGTTTTCAGCTGGCTCAGGATTCAACTTCGATACGAAACTAGCCTTCATCAGTTTGCATGATGCCCAAGTTCTCTTCCAGACCGGGGAAGATGTGACAGGATTAAAATTAAAAATTAAAAAAATATACCAAGCCCCTGAACTGGCACAAGAAATCGCCAATCAGTTAAGTGATGAATATTCTGTTGGTGATTGGACCCAACAGTTTGGCGCTTTTTTTGAGGCAATTAAACTTGAAAAAACGATGATGTTTCTAATTTTACTTCTGATTATCGCTGTGGCGGCGTTTAATTTAGTTTCTTCGTTAGTGATGGTGGTTAATGATAAGCAATCTGAAATCGCTATTTTAAGAACCATCGGTGCCACACCACGTCAAATATTATCTATCTTCATTGTTCAAGGGATGATGGTAGGCATTATAGGGACACTGATTGGCTTAGGGAGTGGGATTATTATTGCTTACAACACCACTGAAATCGTGAATTGGATACAGTCGCTGTTCAATGTGAAAGTGTTATCTTCCAGTATATATTTTGTCGATTATTTGCCTTCAAAAATATTACTAAAGGATCTTATTCAAGTTACGATCGCGTCGCTGCTAATGAGCTTTCTAGCGACTATTTATCCTGCTTGGCGTGCTTCAAAAACAGTTATCGCGGAGGCCTTGCATTATGAGTAATACGATTTTGACTTGCACGGGGTTAGAAAAGAGCTATCACGATGGCCGTTATGAAGTCTCTGTGCTTCGAGGAATCGATTTAACGATTTCAAAAGGGGAACGAATTGCTATCGTTGGCCCTTCGGGGTCTGGAAAATCAACCCTTCTTCATTTATTAGGCGGATTAGATAATCCCACAGGTGGCGAGATTGCCATTTTCGGAAAAAAATGGCAAGCGTTGTCTGAAAAAAAGCGCTGCCAACAGCGTAACCGTCATTTAGGATTTATTTATCAGTTCCACCACTTGTTGCCGGAGCTCAGTGCTTTGGATAACATTGCCATTCCCCAGGTTATTGCCGGAAAAAGTGTGAAAGATAGTCAGCAACTCGCTAACCAAATTTTAACCGAGGTTGGACTTTCCCATCGCATTGATCATAAGCCAAGCCAACTATCGGGTGGTGAAAGACAGCGTGTGGCTATCGCGAGAGCATTAATCAATCAACCGGCTTGTGTATTAGCCGATGAACCGACGGGAAATTTAGATCACGCTACCGCAACCAAAGTATTTGACAAACTATTGGCATTAAACGAAACCCATAATACAGCGTTGGTAATTGTTACCCATGATAAATCGTTGGCCCAAAAAATGGACCGAGTTTTAACACTTGTTGATGGTATCATAAAAGAGTACAATGATTAGACTGAATGAGTACCTTTTTCGAAGCAGATAGTTTAAATACATGGATCATTCGAATTGGGTGTCCCATTCGCTAAAAAATGGATACAACACGATTGTTTTACCATAAGGAACGCATTATGCCAAACGAACTTAACAATGGCAAAACACCTGAACAACAACAAGATGAGATGACTAGCCAACCATCCCCTGTCGTCTCAACAAAATCAGTTTTTGCACAAAGCCCTGAATTTAAAAGGCTCAAAAAAGCCACATCAATCCATGAAGAACATATAAAAAATGAGTATGAGAAAGAGTGCCAATTCAATAGATCTCTTCGAGTTAACCCGCCAAGTCAAGAGGGTGATGAATCCGTGCGGCTACAAAATTTCCCTAATCTAATACCTGATATCGAAGAACAGCCGGAAAATCTCACCGGGGCTCTACCCTAAGACTTTGGATAAAATAGTTTCGCTGATGTTGACATCAATCAAAGCGATAATTTGCACCCCGTATTCGGCACAGCCAAAATACGGGATGCATTTCTATCAACTAGTTATATGCAATATGTCGCGTTCTAATAGCCTGCATGGCCTGGTGTTCTTGGGAATGGGATCACATCCCTGACATTACCTAGTCCTGTGACATAGCTAATTAGGCGTTCAAACCCCAGACCAAAACCCGCATGCGGAACCGTGCCATAGCGTCTCAAGTCTGCATACCAGCCATATTGCTCTTCACTTAATTGGTGCTCGGCCATCCGTTTTGTAAGAACGTCAAGTCGCTCTTCACGTTGAGAGCCACCGATGATTTCACCAATACCAGGCGCGAGCACATCCATTGCTGCAACGGTTTTGTCGTCATCATTTAAACGCATGTAAAAACCTTTGATGTCTTTGGGATAGTCGGTGATGATGACGGGCTTTTTGCAGTATTGTTCAGCGAGATAGCGCTCATGCTCGGATTGTAAATCTAATCCCCAATGTACCTCGAACTCGAATTTTTCTTTGGATTTTTTCAACACATCGATCGCATCCGTATATGTCATTCTGGCGAAGTCAGAATTAATAATATGCTCTAATCGCTCTATGCAACCTGGGGCGATATGTTGGTTAAAGAATTGCATGTCGTCATTTCGCTTTTCTAAGACTTGTGTGAGTAAAAACTTCAGCATATCTTGGCTAAGTTGGCACATGTCATTTAAGTCTGCAAAAGCAACTTCGGGTTCGATCATCCAAAATTCAGCTAAGTGTCGGGATGTATTGGAATTTTCTGCTCTGAACGTGGGCCCGAAGGTATATACTTTAGACATTGCCGAGCAATAGGTTTCAACATTGAGCTGGCCGGATACCGTTAGAAAGGTTTCTCGGCCAAAGAAGTCTTGTTTGAAATCAATGTTACCTTGTTCGTTTTTGGGCAAACTCATTAAGTCTAAGGTGCTCACTCGAAACAACTCACCCGCCCCTTCACAATCACTGGCAGTGATAATGGGGGTATGGATCCAATAAAACCCTTGTTGATCAAAAAATTGATGAATTGCTTGTGCAAGACAATGGCGCACACGGGTTACTGCGGAGATGGTATTGGTTCGAGGACGTAAGTGGGCGACTTCACGTAAATATTCGAGTGTATGGCGTTTTGGTGAAATCGGATAAGTATCGGGATTTTCAACCCAACCAACGACTTCAACTTGGGATGCTTGTACTTCATACGATTGTTCTTTTCCCGCTGATTCGACCAATTTTCCTTGGGCTCGGATAGAGCATCCACTGGTAATTTTCAAAATATCTGATTCGTAGTTTTCGATGGCCTGATCAACAACGAGCTGAATTGGGGAAAAGCATGAGCCATCATGCAAATGAATAAATGAAATACCCGCCTTAGAATCACGGCGAGTCTTAACCCAGCCTTGCAAAATTACATTACTACCGAGTGCAACTTCTCCAGATAGACATTGGCTAATTCGATAAATCTCTGTCATTATAAAGCTCTTGGTTGCTAAAAGGTTTGGTGCACATAGTTTATCAGGAGAAGGGATGTTTAGGGTAGTATTGAGTCTATTTTTTTTGGGGTTTAGTCTTAGTGGTATTGCAGCTGAAACTGAAAAGCGATTTTTTCGACCATTTACAGAAGGCGCAAATCAAGCCCCATTTAAAATCAAAGCAGTTTTACAAGGAAACTGTTTTAAACAGTCCAAATCGATGCGGCGCGAAGATGCATGGCAATGTCGAGCAAACAATCAGACATTCGATCCCTGTTTTAAAAAACCAGGCAGTGAAAAAACGTTGTATTGCCCTGAGTCACCTTGGAATGGTGATTCCACGGTGATTGAAGCAGATATCATTGTTGACAATCATTTATTTGATTTCATTAATATGGCTGAAAGCCTACCTTGGGTTTTGTTATTAGATAATGGTGTTCGATGTATGCGGACCCAACATCAATCAGTCTTTGACCAACAACCGATTGAATATGTTTGCCAAGATGAATCTATTTTGTTTGGTCGGCTGCAGCGTTGCCGAAATCAGTGGAGCATGCTACGTTATGATGGTTCATCAACAGATACGGTGAACATTCAACAGGTTTGGTTTTAATGAGGGACATTCCTGAGTGTTATAAGAAGGGATAAACGCTTAATTTGCTGAAAAGAAATACTTTTTATCGCTTTTCATTTGCTTTTTTACCATTTTCCAGCTTAAATTATTATATAAACAGGCTAAGGAGACAGTCATGCTCATGTCATATTTACATAGTTTTATGATTGCAAAGATTTTAGGTATATGGATGATTATCATGGCGCTTGCTTTAATTGGGAAGCGTGAATATTTCCGCCGTGTGATTAAAGGTATTGGCGAGGAAAAAGTAGCTGATTTTGCCTATGCATCCATGCTGATCTTTTTAGGGTTAGTGTTAGTGTGTTTCCATAATTATTGGGTCATGAACCAACTCCTATTAGTAACCGTTGCGTGCTGGTTGATTTTAATAAAGGGTCTTATATGGTTAACATTTCCAGAGTGGATGTTTCGCACATCAGCAAAATTAGTGGATAGCCCCTGGTATTGGGTAATGTCAATCATAACCTTAGCATATGGTATTGTTTTACTATCCTACTCAAGACATTTCTTAACTTTTTATGAGTTCCCTCAACAGATAGCTCAATAAGAAATACCCACGAAGATAAGCCATCTTTATGATGGCCTATTCCTACTAAATGGGCCAATTAGGGCTTCGTTGTTTCGAAATAAGGTAAAGTCATACAAGCCTCATAGATTGTTTCAATTCTTGGGTAGTTATTGAGCGGGAATTGAAATCGTTTTGCGTTGTAGACTTGGGGAACTAAGCAAATATCAGCAATACTAATATTCTTTCCAATGCAAACTAGTTCATTTGCTTGATGAGTTTCGAGCTTCTTTTCAATGGCATCAAACCCCAATGTTAACCAATGATGGTACCACTGCTGAACGTCATCCTCTTGCGCAGAAAAGTGAGATTTTAAGTAATTAAGTACTCTTAAATTATTGAGTGGATGCATATCGCAAGCGATTGTTAATGCAATGCTGTAGGCCAGACTTCGATCGAAAGCATTATCTGGAAAAACACTTGGGGTCGGGTACTTTTGCTCCAGATAATCAATAATTGCCAACGACTGATTAATACAATATTCCTCATCGATGAGTGTTGGTACTAATCCTTGGGGGTTTAGTTGTCGGTAAGCGGTCTGATGTTGTTGGCCGCCATCGTTTACTAGGTGAATTTCGTTTAACTTGACATCGATTCCTTTGAAGGCTAATGTAATCCGTGCCCGATAGCTGGCACTTGATCGAAAGTAATCATAAAGTTGCATCATATCGGACTACCTGTTGGTCAATCGCACCAAAAATGGATTGTTTTTTATCGTCAAACATCTCAATGCGAATTCGGTCCCCAAACTGCATAAAAGGTGTTTTTGCTTCACCGTTTTCAATGATCTCAAGCATTCTTCTTTCAGCGATACAAGAAGATCCTTTACTCCTATCTGTGTTGGAAACAGTGCCTGAACCAATAATCGTTCCTGCACCTAGATGACGAGTTTTGCATGCATGTGCAATCAGTTGTGCAAATGAAAATGTCATGTCAACACCCGCATTAGGTTGGCCAAATAGCGTATTGTTTAAGTAGCTCATTAATGGGTAATGCACTTTGCCATCCTGCCACGCTTTACCCAACTCATCAGGCGTTATTGCAACAGGGGAAAAGCTACTGGCTGGTTTTGAGAGAAAAAAGCCAAAGCCTTTATTCAACTCAGCAGGAATTAGCCCTCGCAGTGAAACATCATTGACTAACATGATAAGACGAACATGTTGTAATGCTTTTTCCGTAGGTGTTCCCATGGGGACATCATCGGTTATAACGGCTATTTCACTTTCAAAATCGATCCCATACGCCGTATCAATCACTTCAATATCGTCTCTTGGACCGATAAAGCTATCGGACCCACCTTGATACATTAACGGGTCGGTCCAAAAATTATCAGGCATGGTTGCCCCTCTTGCTTTTCGGACTAGCTCAACATGATTGACATAGGCACTTCCATCTGCCCACTGGTAGGCGCGTGGTAAAGGCGAGTGCACATCTTTTGGGTCGAAGGGAAAGCTATCTTTTAGCAAACCTAATTCGAGTTCGTTGGCAATTGCTAGGAGATCCGGATATATTTTAGGCCAGTTTTCAAGTGCATTCTGAAGATTGGGTGCGATCGCTGACACGATAACGGCATTCTCAAGTTGCTTATCAACGAGACAGAGTGTTCCATCTCGTGATGAGTCGTTTTTTAAACTTGCTAATTTCATCGATTTATCCTATTAGAGTTCTTGTAGAGTCCCTCGGCGAATTTGATCCCGTTCAATAGCTTCAAATAAGGCTTGAAAATTTCCTTCTCCAAATCCTTCATTTCCTTGACGTTCAATGATTTCAAAAAATACTGGGCCAAAAACATTTTCAGTAAATATTTGTAGGAGTAAACCGTGACGTTCGTCTTTTTCACCGTCAATTAAAATCTTTAATGCTTGTAGTGCGTCAACGGGCTTTTTATACCAAGGTAATCGGTCGGATATCATTTCATAATAAGTATCAGGGACATCTAAGAAATGACTACCATGCTCCACTAAATTTTGTACTGTGCTAACAATATTTTCGGTACTCAGTGCAATATGTTGAATGCCTTCACCGTTATAATCGTGTAAAAACTCTTCAATTTGAGATTGATTATCTTTGGACTCATTTAAAGGAATTTTTATTTTTCCGCAGGGAGAACCCATTGCTTTTGAAACTAATCCGGTTTGCTGTCCTTTAATATCAAAAAATCGAATTTGCTCAAAATTGAAAATGGATTGATAAAAATCAGCCCATTTTTCCATATTCCCTTGGTGGACATTATGGGTAAGATGATCAATAGTTGTTAACCCAAAGCCAAATGGGGTATCTGTTTTGCCTTTTAACGACATCCAGTCGTTGGCAAAGGGTTGATGGTGATCATCAACAAAGTAAATAACGCTGCCACCGATTGCTTTAATGGCGGGTAAATGATGATCATTATTTTTATTATCGATAAAGGCTTCAGCCCCATGATTGATAGCATATGAAAAAGCCTTTTCAACATCCTTTACCCGAAATCCCATTGCACAGGCGCCTGCGCCATGCATTTTTGCATGCGAGGATGCTTGGCAATTATCAATGTCATTAATTAAAAATTGAATATGACCTTGTCGATAGATTGAAACGGGTTGATGACTGTGTTCAGCCGTTTTTTGGAAGCCCATTTGTTGAAATTGGTTTTGGACAAAAGTGACATCAGGGCCTGAAAATTCTAAAAAGGCAAATCCATCAAGAAAACAAGGATTAAATTTCATATTGTACTCCTTACCATTGCATTTTAACGGGTTTCTAATGCTGATTGACCCGACACGTGGCATTTTTATTCAATTTTAATAACCACGCTGTCGTTTGTTAAATACAAAATCAACAAACACTAGATCGATGCGAGAGTCTAGACGCTTTTCGTTTAGGCATTTACCAGTCAGATGAATCATTCATCGGTCAATGCCTAAACTGTATTGAGCTATTTTTGTTTTGCGGCAGCTATTTTTTCACGTGCATATTGATCAGCAATCTCATTGACTGGCTTTTCTTTTCGCTCGCTGCGTTCGAAAAACTCCAATAAAGACGTTTTAATATTATTGACACGTTGTTCAACATGGCTTACTTCACGTTCATTATTATAGTGGCTATAGGCATATATTAACCCACCCGCATTAATGACGTAGTCCACAGCAAATAGAATTCCTCGCTCAAACAACGATTGACCATGATAGGAGTGAGCTAGCTGATTATTGGCAGCACCAGCAATAATGCCCGTGTTTAGCTCAGGAATAGTCTTGTCATTTAACCCCGCTCCTAACGCGCAAGGCGAAAAGACATCACAAGCGACTTGATGAATGCTATGGGTGTCAACCACCGTTGCTCCGAATTCTTTTTGTGCCTGCATTAACCTTGATTCCTTAATATCGGATACAGTTAATTTCGCACCTCGTTCATGGAGAAATTTAGCCAATTGGTAGCCGACATGTCCTAGGCCTTGAATGGCAATATGCAACCCTGATAGATTAGTTTGTCCTAACTTAAACTCAACAGCTGCTTCTATCCCTCTAAGAACACCAAGAGCGGTGTAAGGGGAAGGGTCGCCATTATGTTCTGATAAACTGGCCACATAGCGTGTATGCTTGCCGATTGTGTCCATATCAGCAAGCTCAGTACCGCTATCGAGCGCAGTAATATAACGACCATTTAATGATTCAATGAATTGACCAAATTCGTTAAAGTATGCTTCGCGATCAAAGGCATGAGGGGGTTTTATGATAACTGACTTTCCGCCGCCTAAAGGTAAATTAACGCAAGCGGCTTTATAACTCATACCTCTCGCTAACCGCATTGCATCATAAATCGCTGCATTTGAATTAGGGTATTCGATGAAACGACATCCGCCTAGCGCTGGTCCAAGGGTGGTATCATGAATAGCGATAATCGCCATCATGCCGGTTTTAGTATCAGTTTTTAAGTGAATGTCCCCAAAATCATGAGAAAGGGCATAGTCCATGATGTCAATTTGGGTTGAATTGTCAGAGTGATTTGTTTGGGAGAGATGCTGGCTAGCCATCATTTGGATTACTCCGGTTATTTTTTCTTTCCCTGTTATAGTCCTTTTTGCAAATGAAATCAACGGTCATGTTAAGAATATCTTTACATGGGATAAAAAATAAACGCCTATAAATCCTCGCATTTTGATTGATCACGAGTATATAATCTAATGAATTCAAAATCATGGGATGGAAGAATGAAAAAAGTTCTAGCGCTCCTAGCGATGGTCTTTGTTGGTCAACAGACCTTGGCTGGTGTTATTGAAAAGCCCGCTTTAGACAAAGTGTATTTAACCTTATCGGCAAAGCAATGGGTGAAAACAGAAACAGCGCTTTTGCAAGTGGTTGTCAGTGCAACTTTGAATGATGCTGACATGGTTAAAACGCGTGGCCAAATTATGACTCAGTTACAAACGATCGCAAAGGGTGAATGGAATATTACTCAATTCGATCGTTCACAAGATAGCTCGGGATTAGAAAAATTGACCGTTCAAGCACAAGCGCGGATCGAACAAACACAACTGAACCAAGTCTATCAACGTGCCAAATCAGTCAGTAAGCCAGGGCTTGCCTACCTCATTAGTCAGATTAATTTTGAGCCAGGGTTGGCTGATATCGAAAAAGGAAAAGTGAGTTTAAGACAGAAACTTTATCAACAGGTAACAATTGAAATTGACCAATTAAACAAACAATTTCCGGATCAGCATTATTCTTTAAACCAGTTAATATTTACTGAACCAGGCCAAGTTCAACCATTCCCAATGGCGCAACGGGCGAGAGAAAATACAATGGTGTTAACGGCACTGGCAAAAGCGCCTAGTATTGCTGTTTCTAACAAAATAACCATGCAAGCGCTCGTCGTTTTAGCGTCTAATCGTTCAGATTCTAGCGACAACAATAAATGATTGAGACCCTTATCGCGCATCGCGGGGCGTCAGGTTATGCCCCCGAGAATACGATTGCAGCGTTTGATAAAGCTTTGGCTTTGGGCTGTTTGATGATTGAGTTTGATGTCATGCTTAGTCAAGATGGCGAACCGTTTGTATTCCATGACGACAAATTAAAACGAACGACCAATGGTCGTGGTGAAATTGGTCAAGTGACAGCTGAATATTTACAATCGTTGGATGCTGGAAAATGGTTTCATCGTCAATTCAAAGGTGAAAAAATACCGCATTTGAAAGATGCGCTCAAATGGCTTAGTTTAACCAACATGAAAGCCAATATTGAGATTAAGCCCTATCCTGGTACAACAGAAGAAACAACGATGGTGGTATTAACCCACATCAATCGACATTGGCCGCATAACCGCTCGTTACCTTTAGTTTCAAGTTTTGATTATGAAGCGTTATTGTGCGCACGCTCCATTTCCCCTGAATTACCGTTAGGGCTTTTAATGCACGAATGGGATGATAATTGGCAGCAAAAAGCAGACTATCTATCGGCTTATTCTGTCCATCTGCATTATAAAATTGCCACCCGTGCTCACGTGACATCGATTAAGGAAAAAGGATACGCTGTGGCTGTTTATACCGTAAACCGTAAACGCCTCGCCAACAAACTCTTAAGTTGGGGAGTAGATGGCTTGTTTACCGATTACCCTGATCTATTATGACTATGATTCGTTTACTATCGATAATCCTCCTATGCCAATTTACCCCATATGTTTCTGCCCAAGAAACCCTGACAATATGGCATTCTTTTGCTGGTTCATTAGCACATCAGTTTCAGAGTATGGCCGATCAATTTAATAATTCTCAATCAGATTATCGTGTTAATTTGGTCTATAAAGGCAATTATATTGAGTCGTTGACCAGCTTTGCAGCGGCCTTTCATGCAGGCCATCCTCCTGATATGGTTCAAGTGTTTGAAGTAGGGCGTGATGCCATGGTTGCTGCACAAGATAGTTTGTCACCCGTGGACACACTTCTAACCCCTGAGCAAGTATCACGATTATTGCCAGCTGTGAAGCAGTACTACAGTCGTAACCAGATTTTAATGGCATACCCTTTAAATGTGTCAGTTCCGGTGATGTATTATAATAAAGAAGCTTTGCAAAAAGTTGCACCAAATCAACCTTTTCCCACAACTTGGCAAGCCTTTGAATTGGTGTTAACAAAGCTTAAAAAAGCGGGGTATGGCTGTGGTTATACCACCGCTTTCCCAGCATGGCTTCATTTTGAGTCATTTGCGAGTTTGCATGGGTTGTCCCTGATTGCGCCGGATAATCCAAAAGCTGTTCGCTATAAACAACCTGCTATTATCCATCATTTGTACCGATTAAAACGATGGCAGCAACAGCGTTTTTTCCGTTATGGTGGACGTGATAGTGATGCGACCCATTTGTTTACCAGTCAGACATGTGTGATATTCAGCCAATCTTCAGGGGCCTGGCAGAGCTTGCAGAAAATGGTTAAGTTTCCAGTTGGCATCGCGCCGCTTCCTGTTGATAAGGATATTAGCCACACGCGTTATGCGAATACGTTTGGCGGAGCGGCTTTATGGGTGGTCAAGCCAAAGAGTCCACAAAAAAAATCAGGCGTTCAGGCCTGGCTTTCTTTTTTAGCTCAACCTAATACCCAGTGGGATTGGTACCTAAACACCGGTTATTTGCCAATGGTGGATATCGAACATGTTCAACCCCAATCGGAATTACTTAAAATCGCCTCTCAAGACTTAATCCATGCGCAAACGTCTGCACCGATTACCTGGGGACCACAAAACCAGTTAAGAATTATACTTGACCAAGCGATGGAATCATTTTTCTCACAATCCGAATCGGTTGAGTCTGCGTTGGACTATGCTGAAAAGCAGGCAAATTACCGATTGCATCGATTTGATAAAAACTATCATCATTCATGAGCAGGAATGTTTCACTGCTAGGGTCTTTGACTGGGGGACGTTTTTAGTGGCACTCATAATTCTTATTACCAAATAGAAGGGTATTTCCATGAAACTATCCACATTCCTGTTAGGATGTAGCCTTTTTGCGCTATCCTTCTTTGCCTCTGCAGAAAACCCGAGCCCAAGTGCGCCAGAAAGCTTAAAAAACGCAGTTCGCCAGTATTATGGCTTTTCGCCAAACGACCAATTCATCTTATTGAATGTGAAAGGCTATCAACAAACAGAAGACTATACTTGCGGGCCATCAACGGCCATGCAATTAATGCGGTTCTATGGCATGTTATCTGACTCGCAAATGACTCGAAAAACAGAGCTAACCATTGCAAAAGAGATGGGGTCTAATAGTAATTCGGGAACGTCCCCAAAGCAAATCGTTACCTGGTTAAAATCGCACGGATTTAACGTCACCTATGGTGAAAACGGCAACCCAAAAATGCTGCATGATAATCTTAAAAAAGGGATCCCCGTCATTGTTGAGTGGATTGATTGGGGAGGGCACTGGGAGGTTGTGAGCGGGATAAATATGCCAGGAGGGAAGTTTGATCCCGCATTTGACAGCCTTATACTTGCCGATCCCGCGGCTCATTTTTTGAATCCTGCAAAACCCTTTATTGAAGGTCTCACCATGACCAATGTGGATCGATTTGACAGTATGTGGTTTGATGCCCAGTACTTTAAACCGGGGCATCTCGTCAAGGGAATATATATTATTGCAACGCCAAAATAAGGACTTATCGTTTTTCAAACTGATGTGCAAGTTGGATTAAACTGCGATAGCGGCTGGGATGGATATCGCCTTTTTCAACCGCTTCCATGACTGCACATCCACGGCTCGTTTCATGATTGCAATCTCGAAATTGGCACTTTTGGGTAATCGGGGCTATGTCAATAAATCCTTGGCATAATGTTCTTAAGTCCGTTCCCCAAAGACCAAATTCGCGAATACCTGGGGAGTCAATTAGAGCACCCCCTTGGGGTAAATGATAGTATCGAGATTGACTGGTGGTGTGTTTACCCAGTTGTGCGATGGTTGAGATGTTGGCTGTTTGTAGCGTTTCATGGGGTAATAATCGATTGATGATAGAGGATTTTCCAACACCGGATTGGCCGACAAACACGCTGACTTCATGGTTAAGGAAAGGGGTGAGTTCCGTATCAGCCTGCTGTTGATCACGGGAGGTTTTCGTAAAGTTATAACCAAGGGGGCGATAAATATCCGAAATTTCTTGCAAGAGCACATCACAAGGCAAATCCGTTTTATTAATCACAATCGTGGGTTTTATATGATTAAGTTCTGCGACCACGAGATAACTATCTAACAACATGGCGGAGTAGGCTGGTTCCGGGGCAATAACAATCATTAATTGTGTCACATTCGCCGCAATTAATTTCTTCCGCCTAGGGCTTGAACGATATAAACTCGAATAGCGTGGCAGGCAACTGACAACGACGCCTTGATCGACTCCTTCGCTAACCCAGGAAATTCGATCGCCTGCAACAATATCCGGGATATTGGGTCGAATAGCACAAATGATGCGCTCAGCGCTTTCTGACTCAATTTCAGCAAGTTGCCCAAATCGAGCGATAACAAGTCCTGGTAGAACGCGCTCATTATCGAAGGATAATTTGTTTTCTTGAGCTTTGATACGCTCACGTTGTTGTTTTGAAAGTTTTCGTTTGCTCATAAAATTGTTATTATGCCAGTGGGTATATGCTTGATAGGCTGTGATAGATTATTAGTAAG
Source organism: Pseudomonadota bacterium (assembly GCA_020051095.1). Taxonomy (GTDB): domain Bacteria; phylum Pseudomonadota; class Gammaproteobacteria; order Legionellales; family Legionellaceae; genus JAFIFT01. The sequence goes on from JAGVJN010000025.1 coordinate 28,509, forward strand.
TTTACATGATGAATGAAAGAAAGGTAAGGGCGTGAAAATTTATTTGGTCGGCGGTGCTGTTCGTGATTCGTTGTTAGGATATCCCTATACCGAAAAAGATTATGTTGTCACGGGTGCAACTCGTCAACAAATGCTTGATTTAGGGTATGAACAAGTGGGAAAAGATTTCCCCGTATTTTTGCACCCTAAAAGTAAAGAAGAATATGCCTTAGCTCGGTTAGAACGAAAAAAGGGCAAGGGATATTATGGATTTGAGGTCGATTTTTCACCCGATGTCACATTAGAAGAGGATTTAAAGCGACGTGATTTAACCATCAATGCCATGGCGATGGATGAACAAGGGAATCTCATCGACCCTTACGGTGGTCAGGCTGACTTAGAAGCAAAGCTAATCCGACATGTCTCAAACGCATTTATTGAAGACCCAGTGAGGGTATTACGTGTCGCACGGTTTATCGCCCGTTATTACCATATGGGCTTTCGTCTGGCAGACGAAACAAGGATTCTCATGGCGCAAATGACCCGCTCAGGGGAATTAGAAAACCTGGTTCCTGAACGAGTTTGGCAAGAATGTGAACGTGCTTTGAGCGAAAATAACCCAGAACAGTTTTTTGTGACGTTGCGTCAAATAGGCGCTTTAGCCATCATTTTTCCAGAGTTGGATAAGCTCTTCGGTGTTCCTAACAAAGTGACATATCACCCCGAAATTGATAGCGGCATCCACTCGCTCTACTCGCTACAAGCTTGCACCACGAAAACCAACAATAGTTGCATGCGATTTGCAGCACTGGTTCATGATTTAGGAAAGGCAGAAACCCAAATGTCTGATTGGCCAAGCCACCCAGGGCATGACGAGGCGGGAGAGCCTATTATTAGACAACTTTGCAAACGGCTTAAGATTCCCAATGATTATCAATCATTTGCCTTATTAGTCTGCCGTTTTCATTTATTGATTCACCGAGTGGATAAGTTATCCTCGGACGAGATTTTATTTGTTCTTAATCATGCGGATGCCTTTCGTCGCTCGCACCGGTTTGAGCAATTATTAGTTGTCAGTGAAGCCGATATTAATGGCACAGGGAGAAAGATGCCTTTTCCACAAGGGGATAAATGGCGGTATTTATTGTCAGAATGTGCTAAAGTGCAGGCCCAAGATGTGATAAAGCAGGGATTTAAAGACCAGCAGATTAAACTGGAACTGGATGCTAGACGATTAGCATGCATCGATATAATTCAAAAAATGTGGAAAGAGAATGAAAAAAAGTAGCAATTTAATTTGGATCGATCTGGAAATGACAGGCCTTGAGCCTGACACTGACCGTATTATTGAAATTGCAACGGTGGTAACGGATGCCCAACTGACTATCCTCGCAGAAGGCCCTGTGCTTGCAATCCATCAAAGTGATGTTGTCTTGGATGGAATGGATGACTGGAATACCAGACAACATAATGCTTCTGGTTTGGTAGCAAGGGTAAAAAGCAGTGATATTGATGAGAAGCGTGCAGAAAAGCAGACCATTGCCTTCTTAGAAAAATATATTGATAAAGGTAAATCTCCCATGTGCGGGAATAGTATCTGTCAGGATAGACGGTTTTTATATCGCTACATGCCGGAGTTAGCGAGTTTCTTTCATTATCGTAACTTAGATGTGAGCACCTTAAAGGAGCTGGTGAAGCGTTGGAAACCCACGTTAATGAATGGCATTACCAAAGAATCCAAACATTTAGCCCTCGATGATATTAAAGATTCGATTGATGAGCTAAAATATTACCGAGAACATTTTATTATTCCCTAAGGTCTGTTATGGCTGTTGAAAGAGAGAAATTAACCCTTCCTAATGATGCCGATAAATTATTACTGCATTCTTGTTGTGCCCCTTGTTCCGGTGAAGTGATGGAAGCTATCTTAGCCTCAGGAATCGACTTTGCGATATTTTTTTATAATCCGAACATCCACCCTGTTCAGGAATATGAAATGCGAAAGGAAGAAAATATTCGCTTTGCCAATAAGCATCAAATTCCCTTTATCGATGCTGATTATGATAAAGATAATTGGTTTGAAAGAATTAAAGGACTAGAGTGGGAACCTGAAAGGGGAAAACGTTGTTCTGCGTGTTTTGATATGCGCTTTGAGCGAACCGCTTTATATGCCTATGAGCATGGTTATCCTGTGATAAGCAGCTCACTTGGTATATCTCGCTGGAAAGATATGAATCAAATTAATACCTCGGGTGAAAAAGCCGCCGCTCGGTACCCCAACATGGTGTATTGGACCTATAATTGGCGAAAGCAAGGCGGCTCAGAACGAATGTATGAAATTGCTAAACGCGAAAATTTTTATAAACAAGAATATTGTGGGTGCGTGTATTCATTAAGGGATACCAATCGCTGGCGGAAGGAAAATGGCCGAGATAGAATCAAACTCGGTGTGAGCTACTACAATGTGGAAGATATTGTCCGTCAAAGTCAGGAAAATTCTTGATTTTTGTTGGCCTTATGTTGCACATAATCAGCGTTCTTGATAATCGCCTTTTTTTCTCTCTTTGAATCATTTCCTAATAGTCTAAAAACTGATTAAATAGTATTTTTATCATTTGTAGAAAGGAAAAAATGATACCGATTCGCTTACGACCTGTTACCGATAAAAGTATTGGGACAACCGCTTTTTTTCGAAACAGAATACTGTTAGAAACTGTCTGTGAAATGATATCCAGCATAGAAAAAAAAGAGATTCGTGTTTTATTTCATGCTTGTTCAATTGGCTCTGAAGTCTATTCTTTTATGATAACAACGGCTTTGGATCAACGATTAGCGGAAAAACGAATCAAAGTAGCTTGTTGTGATCAAGAAACTAGTTTTCTTGATTTTGGAAAAAGTGCAATTTATCCGTGCGAAGTATTGAAAGGGATGTACCCTAAAGAGCAGAATTTTTTTGAAAGGATTGATGAAAATTTAATACGAGTAAAACAAGAAATTCGAAACAATGTGACTTTTTTGCCTGCAAGTTCATTTCGAGACTTCATGTATCCTGAGCCATTTGATGTGGTCTTTTTGTTAAATGCGTTACTCTATTTACCAAAAGAAGATCAAGCAGTGGCTATCGATAATATAGCCAAATATAATAATAGCTTGTTCATCACAACGGGATTTCATTTTGATTGCATTAAGCAAGATTTACAGCGCAATCACTATCAACCTTATCTAGAAAATGCCAAACAAATACATGATGGTTGGGTAGACCGGCGCAAAGCGATAATGGATGCTAATGAAGTGATCCCGGGTAAAATATACCACCCATGGAGTCTAGCACCTTATTCAACAATCAAAGATTATGACTATCTCTATAGTGCTATCTTTTTAAAGCAGGGAAATGAGCGGCTAGGTTCTTGAGCGCCCTGATTATCAAGCAGCCATGGGAATAAGTGAATCATCAGCTTGCCATTAGGTTCCTTGCTTAAAATAAATTTACCTTGCCTTTTATAGCCTAAGGTGTTAATTTAATAAGCATAATTAACCTTGCATCTCTTAAATTGATTCACGTTGCCTCAACATAATGAGATAAATCATCGATGAAAATTACTCGCTCAAGTGATAAACCTTTGAGTGTCTTTACCTTGGTAATGATAAACATCATTGCCGTCGATAGCCTAAGAACGTTACCTATCAGTGCTGCTTACGGTTTTTCTCTAGTTTTCTATTATCTCATTGCGGCTTTCTTGTTTTTTATCCCTGTTGCCCTTGTTTCAGCAGAATTAGCCACGGCCATGCCGAAAACAGGCGGCATTTATATTTGGGTAAAGCAGGCATTTGGCCAGCGTGCCGCCTTTATTACCATATGGTTGCAGTGGATCTATAATGTTGTCTGGTACCCCACCATCATGGTTTTTGTTGTGGTTACCCTTGCCACATTAACCTCACCAATGCTGGTTAGTAATAAAGGTTGGATGTTGTTAACGGTGAACCTATTATTTTGGCTATTTACTCTACTCAATTGCTTTGGCATGCGCATATCCGGGTTTGTGAGTATCTTGGGTGCCATTGTAGGCACGCTGTTACCGATGGTGATAATTATCAGTCTTGGTATTATTTGGTTATTACAGGGGCATCCAGTTAGTATCCAAATGGATTGGCAGCACTTTTTTCCCCATCTGATGGATAATGATAACAATGAACTAATCCTATTAGGGGGAATTTTATTTGGTCTAGTTGGCATGGAAATGTCGGCGGTTCATGCTGGCGATGTCGAAAACCCTCAAAAAGATTATCCCAAAGCGTTATTGTGGTCGACGATAATTATCATCTTGACCCTAGTGATGGGTTCGCTTGCTATCGCAATGGTTGTGCCAAATGCCAAACTAAGCTTGGTATCGGGATTAATGGAGGCATTTGCTATCTTTTTTAATAGCTACCATCTGCCCTGGATGACGCAAGTGGTTGCTTGTTTTATTATTATCGGGGCATTGAGTAGTGTGAGTGCTTGGATTATTGGACCAACTCGAGGGCTGATGGTTGCTGCTGAGGATGGTTGTTTACCTCATTTGTTAGCTAAGACGAATCGCTTTGGTGCTCCGGTTAATCTATTAATGGTTCAAGCGGGGTTATTAACGCTATTAAGTTCGGTGTATGTCTTATTTGATGATATTAATGTTTCCTATTGGCTGTTATCCGATTTAACCGCACAGATGGCATTGCTGGTGTATGTCATGATGTTTTTTGCTTTCATTGAACTCCGGCAAAAACATTTATGTCAGCCGGGCCGTTTTACCATACCCGGCAATCTTTTTGCAAAATTCATCGCCCTATGCGGATTAATCATTTGCTTGCTTGTCATCAGCACAGGATTCATTCCACCCAAAAATTTATCAAGTCAAGCTATCTGGTTTTATGAGGCATTCTTAATTGTTGGTTTAAGTGGCTTTATATTGATACCTCTTTCTTGGCAACATCGAGGATAACTAGGTATTTTGGAAGTTTTCTAGTCCATGTAGCCCGGATGCAGGCGCAGCCGTAATCCGGGATTTTGGACTTCGAACATCCCGGATTTCGTTTCACTTCATCCCGGCTACGATCACTACGATCACTTCATGCCTGCCAAATACTTGATTGGTTAAACCATCTCTACGGCCACGGCAACCGCTTCGCCACCGCCGATACATAACGAGGCGATTCCTTTTTTGAGTTGGTTTTGTTTTAAAGCGTGTAACAAAGTCACTAAAATTCGAGCACCTGATGCCCCGATTGGATGACCTAATGCGCATGCGCCGCCATGGATGTTCACGCAGTCTGCTGATAAATCTAATTGCATCATTGCTGCCATAGTTACAACGGCAAATGCTTCATTGATTTCATATAAATCAACATCGTTAGCACGCCAGCCAGCGCGGTTTAAAACTTTGTTAATTGCATCAATCGGGGCGGTAGTAAACCATTCGGGGGCTTGGGCGTGAGAGCTATGGGCCACAATCCTCGCTAATGGTTGAATGCCATGTTTCTCTGCATCAATAGCGCGCATGAGTATAAGGCTTGCAGCACCATCAGAAATCGAGCTACTGTTTGCAGCTGTTACCGTACCATTTTCTTTAAAAGCGGGCTTTAATCGACCTATTTTTTCTAATTTAGCCGCATCGGGCCCCTCATCCTTATCAACCTTTGTTTCCCCTTTGCTTGATTTGATAGTGACGTGGGTCATTTCGGCATTGAATTTCCCTTTTTCAGTTGCTTCTAATGCGCGCTTCATCGAACGACTTGCAAACTCATCTTGCATCTCCCGCGTGAAATTAAATTTTTCGGCGGTTTGTTCAGCGAAAACACCCATCAATTGGCCTGGATTGTAGGCATCTTCTAGGCCATCCAGAAACATATGGTCGTAGACTTTGTCATGGCCAAGGCGATAGCCTGCTCGACCTTTTTTGAGTAGGTAGGGAGCATTACTCATGCTTTCCATGCCTGAAGCCAGAACAATGTTTGCTGAGCCGGCTTTGATCATATCATGGGCTAACATGACGGCCTTCAAGCCAGAGCCACACATTTTATTGATAGTTGTTGCGCCGACTGTTGTTGGAATTCCCGCTTTCAATGCCGCTTGGCGCGCAGGTGCTTGACCAATTCCTGCTTGTAATACGCATCCTGAGATAACTTCTTGTATATCCGAAATGGAAATATTAATTTCTTCCATGGCTGCTTGATGGGCAATCGCGCCTAAATCGGGTGCACTCAGTTGAGATAATGTGCCAAGCATCCCCCCCATGGGGGTTCTTTTAGCTGCAACAATTACAATATCATTTTTGTCCATAATATTTATCCTGTCGTTACTTAGTTTGTTGAAAAATTTCTCTGCCAATTAGCATTCGTCGTATTTCCGACGTACCAGCACCAATTTCATAGAGTTTTGCATCACGTAATAGCCGACCCGTTGGGTATTCGTTAATATAACCATTCCCGCCTAGAATTTGAATGGCTTGCAAGGCCATTTGCGTTGCTTTTTCTGCCGTATACAAAATGACACTGGCAGCATCTTTGCGATTCACATGGCCGCGGTCACAGGCGCTGGCCACAGCATGTAAATAGGCACGGGAGGCATTTAGCTCGGTATACATATCAGCAATTTTTCCTTGGATAAATTGAAACTCCCCAATGGCTTGGCCGAATTGCTTTCTTTCGTGCACATAAGGAATAACGACATCCAAACAGGCATGCATAATACCAACAGGGCCCGCTGCTAAAACAGTCCGTTCATAGTCTAGCCCAGACATTAACACCGCGACGCCACCGTTTAATTTGCCTAAGATATTTTCTTTAGGGACAAGACAATCTTCAAATACGAGTTCACACGTATTTGAGCCACGCATGCCAAGCTTATCCAACTTTTGAGCTGTTTTAAAGCCAGCAAATCCTTTTTCAATGATAAAGGCAGTTATGCCGCGGCTTCCAGCGGATTTATCCGTCTTAGCGTATACGACCAACACATTGGCATCGGGACCATTGGTAATCCACATTTTGGTGCCATTTAAACAAAAATGATCGCCTCTATCTTCCGCCGATAATTGCATACTGACCACATCTGAACCGGAATTCGATTCACTCATTGCCAGCGCACCAATATGTTCACCACTGATTAATTTAGGCAAATATTTATCTTTTTGGCCATCATTACCATTCAGAAAGATTTGATTAACACATAAATTGGAGTGGGCACCGTAGCTTAATCCAACAGATGCTGAGGCTCTGGAAATCTCTTCCATGACAATGCAATGCGCAAGATACCCCATGCCTGCACCGCCATATGATTCACTGACGGTAATGCCGAGCAGGCCAAGTTCACCCAATTTTGGCCATAACTCGTTGGGGAATTGATTGTCTCGATCAATATCGGCTGCTCTGGGGGCTATCTCATTTTTTGCAAATTGATAAACCGTTTCACGCAGTAATGACAAGGATTCATCGTTGATTAGATTGAGTCCATGATACATGTTTTTTTCCTCACAGTTTCGTTGCCTATTAAGGTATTTCTTTTTCTATCTTAAGTCAAAAGACAAATCATGGATGGTATTGAATTTTTTGCATTGGAAACTTCAAGGATCAGGCGATGTTTATTCCATTAATCGATCCAGTAAGCACCCAACGATTAAATTTTATTATGCAAAATATTTTAAAACGTTACCGAACCATGGTATTTTATTTTTAAACAGTAGCATTAATGTTTTATTATTATTTATATTGTTTTCTTATTTGCTTTACTGTTTATTTATAATATAAGTATAAGCGAATCTTGAACCTTGTTGTAGACAGTGTAAAGGGGACTTTTATGCGAAAATTGGTTTTATGGGGCCATCGTCCAGTAGATTATCAGCTTATGTTCGATTTAAAAGAAGATGATCTGAAAAAACCTATCCTAGAATTTGGTTGCGGTCCGAGCGCTGTCAATACCTCCTTGCCGAATGTAACCAGTTGCGATCCACTGTTTGTCCTTGATAAGGATACGCTGACTGCTAAATCTAGCCTTATCTTTGCTGACATGCTAAGTGAGATCGAAAAGGAAAAGAATCGCTTTGATTTTCATTCTTGTGGGGGGTTGGAAAGATTGGTGTGGCAGAGAAAGCAGGGGATGAATCAGTTTTTGGCTGATTATGAGCTTGGTCTTGAAGAAAATCGGTACGTGCCGGCCACAGAACTTCAGTTACCATTCGATCATTTTCAATTTGAATTTGCTTTGGTGTCCCATTATTTATTTGGCTTAGAAGATCAAGATATTGACTTCCATGTCGAATTGCTAAAGGAATTAGCACGCGTTGCTAAAGATGTCAGAGTTTTTCCCTTGATCGATCGGTATGGCAAAGCGTCTGACATGTTGGGGCCTGTATTATTACACCTCCAGCAAGAAAATTACGGAACAGAGGTTCGTGACGTGGCCTACCCCTACCAAAAGGATGGGAATGCCATGCTGAGAGTTTGGGCTCATCAGTGCTCGGTTGAATAATGCTATATAAATTGATTCGCCCGGTATTGTTCCAGCTAGAAGCAGAGACAGCTCATAATTGGACGTTAAATCAACTGGATCACTTACCGGGATGGCTATTTCCTAATGTTGCAGACAAACCTGTTCAAGTCATGGGGCTTAATTTCAGACACCCAGTGGGGATTGCGGCTGGGCTAGACAAAGATGGCCAGCACTTAAAAGGGTTGGCGAAATTGCATCCAGCATTTATCGAAATCGGGACAGTAACACCACTATCCCAGCCTGGCAACGACAAACCCCGTTTGTTTCGCCTCCCCAAAGCAAACGCGTTGATTAACCGGATGGGATTTAATAACGAAGGCGTTGATGCACTCATTAAACGCCTTAAGCAAACTCAATATGATGGTGTCTTAGGTATTAACATCGGTAAAAATAAGGCGACGCCTATCGAAAATGCAAGTGACGATTATAAAATCGCCATGACCAAGGTTTATCCTTATGCCGATTATATTACTATCAATATCTCATCGCCAAATACCCCTGATTTACGCAAATTACAAGGTCCTGATTTTTTCCCAGATTTGTTAAAAGAATTGCAAAATCTTCGCGAATCCTTGACAGAAAGCCAACAAAAGCGAGTACCTATTTTGATTAAAATATCCCCGGATGAGGCGGATGAATCATTGCAACAGATGGCAAAATGGGTGTGTGATTTTGAAATGGATGGCATGATAGCAACCAATACGACAGCCGATCATCAATCGGTGGAGTCGCTGCTGAATTCTTCAATGCAAGGGGGGCTGAGTGGTCGTCCTCTTGCGCAAAAATCCCAGCATTGCCTGAGTGTTTTGCGAAAGGCTCTTGGTCCGCAAAAATGCTTAATTAGCGTTGGCGGCATTGATAGTGTTGATATTGCCAATGAACGGCTTGCGGCAGGCGCTAATTTACTGCAAGTCTATACGGGATTAATCTATCAAGGTCCTGGTCTAATCAAGACCCTTGTAAACGGGTTAAAGTAAGGGCTTAGGTATAAACGGTCGTTGCCTGGAAAAAAATTTCCCTTCATGGGTAAGAAGCGCTACAATACTCGCTAATTCAAATACCTACCTCAGTTATGACCAAACGAGAACACCGGAATACAACCTATCTCTATCGCCGATTATTTACATTTATAAAACCATTCTGGCCTGTTTTAGTGCTAGGTATTTTTGCTAATATCGCCTACGCTGGCATTGATGCCGGGTTCACTTACCTAATGAAACCTTTTATGGACAAGGGGTTTATCGATGTGGATATGACCTTTGTCCATTATATCCCCTGGATTGTATTAATCGGAATTACGTCGCGAGGCATTTTAAGTGCTTTGGGCGGCTATTGCATGACGTGGGTGGCACGTTCGGTTGTGAAAGCGTTGCGACACCATGTTTTCACCCAAGTGGTTCGATTGCCCGCAGACTATTATGATCAATCCACATCAGGACAGTTGTTATCCAAAATTCTCTATGATGTTGAACAAGTGGCAAAAGTCAGTGCCGATGCTTTAACCGATTTAGTCCAAAATGGTTGCTTAGTGATTGGTTTGTTTGCAGTGATGTTCATCATCTGTTGGCAATTGGCATTAATGTTTGTGATTACGGTCCCGTTCGTTGGCATCATTGTCAATATCACCAATAAACGCATTCGCCGAGTGTCTCACCGATTGCAAAAAACCATGGGTCATGTGACGGAAATTGCCAGTGAGGCGATCGAAGGCTACCAAGTTGTGCGTGTGTTTGGTGGGGAAGATTATGAAATCAACAAGTTTAACCAAGCCAATGAACATTCACGTATTCAGGATATGAAGGTTGCTATGAGCAAAGCAATCAACACGTCTGGCGTTCAAATCATCATTGCCATTGGCATAGCATTAATTGTCACTGCCTCCATACAATTATCGACGGTGATAACCATTACAGCAGGATCGTTTTTAGCGGTTATTGCAGCGATGCTGCAATTGATAAAACCTTTAAAAACGCTGTCTTCGATTAGTGCGGTCATTCAACGTGGATTGGCAGGCGCTGAATCCGTGTTTGAATTGCTGGATAGTCCCATTGAAAATCAATCGGGCGATTATTTTCCCCATGCTATTAAGGGCGATATTTGCTTTGAAAACGTTTCATATGCTTATCGAAATGGTCCAAGGGTGTTGAATGATATTAATTTAAGTATCAAAGCAGGGCAAACAGTCGCATTGGTTGGTCATTCAGGCAGCGGTAAAACAACCCTGGCAAGTTTAATCCCTCGATTCTACCAGGTTGCTGAGGGGAAAATTAGCATCGATGGTCATGATATCAATCGCATATCGTTACGCAGTCTACGACAACAATTGTCCTTAGTAAGCCAACATGTGACTTTGTTTAATGACACGTTAGCCAATAATATTGCATATGCAAATGCAGATGCGAGTCGTACAGCAATCATTGCCGCTGCGAAGATGGCTTATGCCCATGATTTCATTAGTGAATTACCAAATGGATATGATACGCTAGTGGGTGAAAATGGGTTATTATTATCCGGTGGTCAGCGACAACGGTTAGCCATTGCCCGAGCAATCTTAAAGGACTCACCCATCTTGATTTTGGATGAAGCAACCTCAGCACTGGATAGTGAATCAGAAAAATATATCCAAAAAGCGCTTGAGAAAATTATGCAAAATCGTACTACAATAGTGATTGCACATCGATTATCGACGATACAACAGGCAGATAATATTGTGGTTATGCACAAAGGCCAAATTGTTGAACAAGGCACCCATGAGCAATTGCTTAAATTCAATGGCTATTATAAGAAATTGATTTTGAACCAAGATAAACTGTCAACCTCTGTGAATGAGTTGAGTAATGAGCTAGAAAAAGCATGATTGAAAAGTGGTTAATGACGCTTTGGTATGGTCCTAAACGGTTAGTAACTTATGCGTTACTGCCCCTCACCTGGCTTTATCAACTCGTCAATATTGGTAAACAAGCGTTCGGACTTTATATTCTGCGTCGACCAACGCCTTGCCCTGTGATTGTCGTCGGCAATATTAGCGTTGGTGGTGTTGGTAAAACACCCTTGGTGATTGCTATGGTTCAATTTTGCCAGCAACAAGGATTAAACGTGGGCGTGGTTAGTCGAGGTTATGGCAGTAGAAGCCGAATTTATCCAAGAGATGTATTAAGCAATGATCTTGCTTCGGAAGTGGGTGATGAGCCATTACTGATAGTTAAGAAAACCGGGGCGCCGGTTGTGATTGCGCCGAACCGAGCAGCTGCTGTTATGCATTGTTATCAAAAATACCAATGCGATGTGATAATTAGTGATGATGGCCTTCAGCACCAATCGATGGATCGAGCCATCGAGATCATTGTCATTGATGGTGAAAGGGGACTAGGAAATGGATTTTGTTTGCCAGCGGGGCCTCTACGTGATACGCCTAATCGGCTAAAAAAGGCGCATTTATTAGTCAGTCACAATGGCGATTGGCCTGGTGCATATCCGATGCATTTAAAAATGACGGGATTATATCATTTGCCTTCCCATCGTCCTTATAGTTGGCAATTGCTGCCTCAACCTATCACCGCTGTGGCTGGAATTGGCAATCCACAGCGCTTTTATCAACAACTAAGAGGGCTTGGCTTGATGATTCATGAGACGCAATTTTCTGATCATCAAGTATACAATCAACAACTCTATCGGAGTTTAGCCAAACCGGTAGTGATGACGGAAAAAGATGCTGTGAAATGTTATCCCTATGCAACGGGGGAAGATTATTTTGTGGTTGTCACGGCACAACTTTCTGGCAATTTTTGGCAGTCATTAGCACAGTGCATGCACGATAAGGGTATCCTATGATGGCGAAACGACATTATCTGTTTCTAATTTGGCTTTTGCTAGCAGCAACGCAGGTTTTTGCTGATAATAACCATTTGCATCCCATGAACCCTTGGCAGCAATGGACGTTTACTGGAAATGCTAACGATGAAGATGGCAACGTTTATTATTATTATTTTGCCTATCAACAGCATGATGATCAAAGAAAAGTCGATGTGGTGGTTTTGTCTGAGCAATTGCAACCGATTATCAGCTATCACAAAGTGAATGATAAGGCGCCCAAGAATAGGCCAAAACATAATTCATGGAAGGTGGGTCGATCTTTTTTTCGATATAACCCTATTACCAAAAATTGGGTTTTTGGGTTAAAAGCAAAAGAGGACAAGGGGTTTGATTTTAAAGTAGATATTCGTCCTGCTGATGGTGATATGGGTGAACGCCAACGAGTATCTGATGAGTTAACTTTCGAAATGAGTCAATTTCATCAATTAACCGGCCACTTATTCTTTTTCAACGGAAATCAAGAGTTATTTGTTTCAGCCAACAGAGGATGGCTGCGTTATATTGAAGATAAAAAACCACCCAAAAAACTCACTGCCTTAATCTGTAATCGCCGAGATGGTTCGGGTTTATATAGTCTTCAACTCGACTCGCCGAAAGCAAAGAAGGCGGCAATTGTTGGCATGCGCAATAGTGTGGGTGAGCGGGAAAAAGTATCGCAATTTCTTCGCATCAAATCACTCGATGAAAAGCGATGGCAGTTAACAATACCCAGTCCTAGAACTAATTGGACGCTTAATTTGGTTACCCGATTTATGAATAGACCTTTCGAAACATTGGTTATTGGCGATCGAGAAGAATCCGTTCCGATTGTTTGTTTTTATCAAAAGCATTATACGACAAATTATCAATTTGAAAGTCAAATTACACCGATTATCATGCCTACTTAAACACACCTAATCTTCAGTGATTTCAATCATCTTCTGTAGTGCTAGCTTAGCATTGTCAATCACCCATTGTTGATTAGTTTGCGTCAACCGATTCCTTTGCCCGGTAAATTCATTGACCACGTCTCCGGCTTTAACTTGGTTATAGGCGAGATCATTTCCTTGCCGCAATAAATCCAACAGGGCAACAAGATGCGGCGGATCATTACGCGACATGGTGGCGCACCCACATCCAAGGCCAGGCTCGCCGGCTTTTTTAGGCGCCTCGGCAACATTCACCACATCAATGCCTAACGGTTTGCAGTATTGTTTCATGTTAGCAACTAAATGGTTTTCAGTGGCAATGGCATAACGTTTTGTATGACTTCGATCATTGACGACATGATCCCAGATGAATGCTGTGGAGCCAGTAAAATTAGCTTGCTTGTACACAGGATGTGAACATTCCGGATGGACAACAACGGTATAACCATGCTCTTGCCAATAACGGCACATGTCGACGGTGTAATAAGTATGAACGGCACATTCACTGGAAAAGACAATCATGTCAGCTTTATCAAATTCAGCCAACGTTTTAGCATCTTGATTGGACAGTGAATATTGCGCTCCAGCCGTACCCCCAGGCCAGTAGGCTAACTGTTGTATCCCAAGCTCATAAGCAATATTTTCACCCATATGCCTATCTGGGATGAATAGAATTTTCTTTTTTTGTCTCAAAGCCCAACGCGCTATTTTTACAGCGTTCGAACTCGTACATACGGCGCCCCCTTGAGCACCGGTTAATGCCTTAACGCGGCCCGATGTATTCATATAACAAATGGGTAAAATATTTGCTTGCCCATAGCGTTCATTTAAATCGATTAATGCAGGTTCGACCATGTAATCCTTTGCCATCATTTCCATGGTGCAACCGGATTTAGGGTTGGTTATGAATACTTGTTGGTGTGGGTGTGCGAGAACCGATATGGATTCTGCCATAAAATGGACAGCTGATTCGACGATCACTTCTTTTTCAGGATGGTTCGCTGCCATCAGCGCAAGCTGGTAGGAATCTCCAACTTTACCGCCAAATTGTTCAACTAAACGAACAATGTCGCCCCCCATATAATAATGAGCCAATAGCAGAAGTTTGTCCCCGAAGTGCTTTTGTGCTTTCGTAATATAAGGTCTCATCCAGTCAATGACAGTGGTTAATTTCCTGTCGGGTAATGCTAAATATTCCTCTGCATAAGGGATAAAATCTTGTTGGTACCAATCCAGCGGGTAGTCTGCTTGACAAATAGTCATCTGTGGATGCAATGGCATGACTGTTTTGGGTGGTTGATAATCTGTATGCTGTTCAAACATCTTGGAACCTCAATTATAAACTAGCGCTTACTCAATATAAGAATCATGGGGTGCTTGCCTACGCAAGATACTTTCTCGGGCTGTGGCAAGTTGATTTGGGTAATCCTCTCGGTAATGCCCTCCCCGAGATTCACGACGATATAACGCCGAACGAACAATCAATTCTGCATTGAGAACAATGTTCCTTAGTTCGATGAAATCTCGGGTGATGCAATGATTCCAGTAATACTCCTCAATGATTTTTTTTCGTTTCATAATTAATTGTAGTATATCGCTTAATCCCGCTTCAGTCCTGACAATACCTGCATAAGAGGTCATTTCGCCTCGGAGACCTCGCCAATGAGCATTAATTTGGCTAGCGCGTCTGGTATTAACAGTTGAAGGCGAATTCCAGGCTGGGATATTATCGACTCCCTTTAAGGGAGATGTGATATCTTTGAAGCAGGCAAATGCCGCATTTCGGGCCATAATTGCCCCTTCAAGTAGGGAGTTGCTTGCTAATCGATTCGCGCCGTGCAACCCGGTAAAGGCTGTTTCACCAATGGCAAACAAGCGTTTTAAATCGGTTCTTCCATCGATATCCGTTAAAATACCGCCACATTGATAGTGAGCTGCGGGGACAACTGGAATGGGGTCTTTTGACATATCAATGCCAATCTCGTTGAGAGTTTGATAAATCTGAGGAAAGCGTGTTTGTAAAAAGGATTTATTATGGTGAGTAATATCTAAATAGACAAAGCCATGCTGGTTGGCCTCAATTTCATTGAAAATGGCTCTTGAAACAACATCACGAGTGGCAAGCTCCATCGCTTCTGGTGCATAGCTGCTCATAAATCGTTTGTTTGTTTCAGGACAAATTAGCTTGGCGCCTTCCCCACGAACGGCCTCCGAAATTAAGAAATTATTGATTTGGGGATGGTGAAGTAACGTTGGGTGGAATTGATAGAATTCCATATTGCCAACTCGAGCGCCGGCACGATATGCCATAGCGACCCCATCACCGGTAGCAACCATGGGGTTAGAAGTGTACCGATAGGTTTTGCCAGCGCCACCTGTTGCTAGTATCGTACATTTTGCAGCAAATGTATGAATATAACCGGTCGACGTATCTAAAACATAGGCGCCACAAATTTCACCTTGTATATCCGTTCGATGTGGATGATAGTGGCTAATTAGGTTGACGGCAATATGATCTTCATAGAGAGTGATTTGATGTTGTTGTCGGGTAGCCTGCTCTAGGGCATCGATGATGGTAAGGCCTGTTTTATCACCGCAATTAAAAATTCGTCGGTGACTATGGCCGCCTTCCTTTGCTAAAGTGTATTCGCCTGATGGTTCGTGATGGAAGTCTATGCCATAGTTTTCAAGTGCACCGATAGCATCAGGTGCTTGGCGGATGATAAATTCGACCGCGGGTTGATAACATAATCCATCCCCCGCTTGTAGGGTGTCTTCGATATGGCTTTCAAGGGAATCGTCTTTACTATTGACAGCAGCAATCCCTCCTTGTGCCCAACGGCTGCTTCCTTCGGTCAGAGCTCCTTTGCTGACAATGGCAATAGACAGGTTGGGTTGTAAGGCTAGTAGCTGATGGCAAAAATGCATACCCGCTATACCACTACCAATCACTAAAACGTCAAATTCGAGGCATTTACCCTGCTGGGAATGCTGAGCTTTTGCCATTAACTAAATGCCTTTGCTAATACCGCTGCCAGACCGATGTAGCTGCTAGGGGTTAGTTGCCGTAAACGTTCTTTGGCTTCTTCTGGAATGGGCTGTTCATCGATAAAAGCAGCAAGGCGTTCCGCGGTGATGCCCTGTCCACGGGTTAAGTGTTTGAGCTTCTCATAGGCATCGGGCACACGGTAGCGACGCATCACTGTTTGTACCGCTTCGGCAAGGACTTGCCAATTATCGTCAAGATCTTTTTGAAGCATGGCTTCATTGATTTCCAATTTATCGTTGCCTTTTGCCAATGCCTGAAAAGCGATAAGGGAATAGGCAAAGGCAACGCCTAAATTGCGAAGAACGGTCGAATCGGATAAGTCTCGTTGACCACGGGACTGGGTTAATTTGTTAGCGAAATGGGTGAATAGCGCATTGGCAAGGCCTAAGTTGCCTTCTGCATTTTCAAAATCAATGGGGTTGATTTTGTGAGGCATGGTTGAAGATCCCACTTCATTGGCGATTGCCTTTTGTTTAAAATAGTTTAGGCTAATGTATTGCCACATGTCTTTTGCATAATCTAACAGGATATTGTTAATGCGTGTCATGATAAAAGACACTTCTGCAATGCCATCGTGCGGTTCTATTTGGGTGGTATAAGCATTGAAGGATAAGCCTAAGGATTTAATAAATGCCTGACAATGTGCTCGCCAGTTTATGTCAGGATAAGCAATCATGTGGGCATTGTAATTGCCAACGGCTCCATTGAACTTAGCCGGAATAAGCACTTCTAATAATTGTTGTTGGGGGCGTTTCATTCGAGCCACAAAATTGAGCAATTCTTTGCCGATGGTGGTAGGGGTGGCTGGTTGGCCGTGCGTGCGGCTTAACATGGGGATTGCGCCATACTGTTTGCCCAAGAGCATAATCCCACCCATTATCTCTGCCAACGAAGGTTCAATCACATGTTGCAGGGCATCTTTGAGCATGAGGGCGTAAGCCACGTTATTAATGTCTTCAGATGTACAAGCAAAATGAATAAATGGGATATAGGATTTCAACTCTTCGTGATTTTCAATACAATCTCTCAAATAATATTCAACCGCTTTGACATCGTGGTTTGTTCTTTTTTCGTGGTTTTTCACTTTTTCGGCGGCGGCAGTGTCAAATTGCTCAACTAATTTCGTTAAATAGTCCTGACCTTGTTTTGAAATCGGGGGAATGTCATGAATCTGATCATTATGACTCAAGGCTAATAGCCACTTGACTTCAACTTGTAATCGATAATGAATGAGGGCAAACTCGCTAAAATAGCGATGCAGTATATAGGTTTTGGACGAATATCGTCCATCAATGGGCCCCACTGACGTTAATGCGCATTCAATCATGTCGATTACCTAAGATAAAAGTATTTTATTTTATTAAAAATCGGTGACAATGTTAAGGGTTAAACTAGATCTATGCATAAAATAACCAATAAATTTACCTGAGCGTTCGCGTCACCGTCTGCGTTACCGGAATATATTGGTTCCAGTAATAAGACACTATGAATACACTATCATAATCCTTCGTGCATGGATGAAGTGCTTTTATTATGCTTAGCATGAACGATCATTAATTATTTTGATTTTTAATCCATATTTTAATCGCTAGGCAAATAGCGTTTCGGTAACGCAAACGATTACGTAAGAACTAATAACTCTACTGATAAATTAAGATCTGGCGTAGCTTAAAATTGAACAGAAGGGCGCATTGGTGTATTATGTCGTTAAAATATGTCCAACATGGTTTTGTTATGAAAAAAATAGTTGTTTTTATCTCCTTGATTTATTGGTTTAATTTTGCCTTTGCCAAGAACAACAATGATGCCTCTCACCACTATCAATTAATCGAAAAACACTACACCATTAATCGTGATTTAACCTATTCCCTCGATGTAAAAAAGATAATTCGTATTCACGATGCATCCATGATCAAATTTGCGTTTCAAGACAGTGTTCAATTTAACCCGCAAATCGAATCCGTTCGCCTTAATCAGGCATTTGTCACTCATGCTGACAAATCCAAAGAATTTATTAATAAAAAATTAATCCATACACGGAACCTGTTTTCATCTCAATCAACCCCAGGCATCAGCAGCCAACTTGAACAAATTTTATTATTTCCAAAAATACAAACCGATGACCTTGTTCAATCGAATTGGCATATCAAAAGTAATATTCCGTCGACGCTTGGGTTAAATATCTTGTCGGATATTGATATGCCCGAGCAAATTGATGAAGAGATCATCTACTTAAATATGCCCAAAAATATCACGATGCATTGGCAAAAAAGGGGGGATGTTTCTTTTAAGCAATCGGTTAACCATAATAGGCGGCTGGTAGAAGTTCATATTAAACATATCCCCGCTATAAAGCACGATGACCCGTTGGCAACAGCAAAACAAGACAGAACGCCTTTATTTGTCGCTAGCACATTACCGGGATGGGAGGCTATTGGAAAATTATATTATCAAACAGCTCATGATAAAGCCAAGATCACCCCTAAAGTGCGCCAGTTGGCAGCGCAAATTGTGGGTAAAAAGAAGGGTAAAGAAGCGGCCAAAGCCATTTACGATTGGGTTGCCCAGAATATTAAATATGTCTATTTACCCTTGAATGCACAGGCAGGCTTTGTGCCACATTATGCTGATGAAGTGCTTCAAAATGGGTTTGGCGATTGTAAGGATCATGTCACGTTGATGCAAGCATTGTTGGCTGCTAGAGGGATAAAATCAGAACCGGTTTTAATTGGCTGGAATAACAGTTTTAAGAAATATCCGATGACCAACCCTTCGCAATTTAATCATGTCATTATTTATCTTCCAGACTATGATATTTATGCGAATCCTACGTCAGATGCCAGCCCATTTGAAACATTGGATATCTTTTTGTCAGGGAAATTTGTTGTTCATGCAGGGACGAAACCAAAAACCAGCATCACACCAGCACATCAAGTAAAAGATAACCAATATGTCATCGATACTCATATTAATTTGGGCGAGGATGGTTCTCTGAATGCAACAGGCAGTATTAATATTACCGGGTTTGCCGATGGAATGGTTCGCAAACTGATTTCAGGTTCTCAAGATAAATTAGATGACGTCATTAAGCAAATGTTAGCGGAAGGGTATGAAGGAGGGCAAGGGCACATATCACCTAAAGCTAATGTGATTGAAAAAAACCTTCAAATTGATTTCGATTGGCACAGCCCGCAAGCCGTTGAGATGGCCGATAAGCTGTATTTTAATATTCCCCGAGGCATTGATTTTAGTGCCATTAAGTATATCAACGGGATGTTGCAAGACGAAAACCATTCAGACAGAGTGTTAGTTGCCTCTAAATTTACCTGGTATTACCACATCCAAGTGCCTAAAGGCTACCATCTCACCTCATTACCCAAAGATAGAGTTGTTAAGAATCAATATGGCTCGTTTGAAGTTAATTACAGCGATGATGGCAATCAGATCGTTGTGAAGCGTCAGCTAGTGATTAACCAGGATGTTTTTTCGGATAAGGAATATGAGGCACTCAAAGAAATCTTGCTCGCTGTCAAATTTGATTCGGCTGCAACAATTGTATTGACGAGTTAGATATTATTGTTCCAAGGCACTCTTAACCAAATCATTCAACTGCTGCGGGTTTGCTTTGCCTTTGGTTTCCTTCATAACCTGGCCAACGAAAAATCCGAGCAATTTGTCTTTTCCGGATTTGTATTGAGCCACTTGCTCGGGGTGGTTGGCGATGACGTTTTCAATTAACTTGGATAGCTCCGATTCATCGACTTGCTCACTTTGTAACTCCGCGATTAAATCCTGGAGGTTGAGGGATTGATTGGCGGCCATCTGTTGAAAAATATTCTTAGCTTGGCCGTGGTTAATGGCTTTTGTATCTAATTTTTCTAACAAGTCTGCCAGTGTTTCGGCTGCGACTAAGGGTTGTTCAAATGAGGATTGTGTTTCGTTGATGAGGGTTGCATAGGGGCCTTTTAACCAATTGACAATGGTTTTGGGGGACGCTTTTGTTAAGGCTTTGACCGCGCTGAAATATTGCCAGTGTGCTGCCGATTGCATAATACAATCGATATCATCTTGCGCAAATTCTGGGTATTGGAGGAGCTGTGATTCAATCTCCCAAGGCAATTCAGGCATCGTTTTTTCACAGTCGGATAATAACGTTTGATCAATCGCTATGGGCAGCAAATCGGGGTCTGGAAAATAGCGATAATCGTTTTCGCTTTCTTTGGTT
The DNA here is from genome assembly GCA_020051095.1 of Pseudomonadota bacterium. Taxonomy (GTDB): domain Bacteria; phylum Pseudomonadota; class Gammaproteobacteria; order Legionellales; family Legionellaceae; genus JAFIFT01. The sequence goes on from JAGVJN010000025.1 coordinate 49,061, forward strand.
CGCATGGGATAGGTTGCATCTTTATCGGGGTTATAAAGCCTTGTTTCTTGAAAGATAGACTCACCCGATTCAAGCATTTTACGGTGACGTTTTTCTTCAAAGTGTATGGCTTTTTCAATAAAACGAAAGGAGTTTAAATTTTTTAACTCGGTGCGAACGCCTAACTGATGGCTAGCACTGTCTTTCACAGATAAATTTACATCACAGCGAAAGGAGCCTTCTTGCATGTTGCCGTCACATAAATCAATAAATCGAACGAGCTGGTGCAGCGTTTTTAGATAAGCAATGGCCTCTTCTGCGGAATACAGACACGGCTCAGTCACAATTTCGAGCAAGGGTGTGCCCGCACGGTTTAGATCGATGCCGGTTTGGTTAAAAAACGCATCATGCACGGATTTTCCTGCATCTTCTTCTATATGGGCTCGGTTAATCAGAACAAGCTTTTCTTGTGCGTCATTTAATTGAATACGTAGTTGGCCGTTTTTAACAATAGGGCGTTGAAATTGACTTATCTGATAGCCTTTGGGGAGATCCGGATAAAAGTAGTTTTTACGTTCAAATTGGGAGTCCTGAACAATCTCCGCGTTGATAGCAAGGCCAAATTGAATGGCTTTTTTAACAACGGCTTGGTTGAGCACAGGCAATGTGCCAGGTAGACCGGCGTCAATAAAATGCGTTTGACTGTTAGCATGAGCGCCATACGCTGTGCTGGCTTCGGAGAATAGTTTAGAATTGGTTTTGATTTGCGCATGTACTTCTAAACCAATGACGGTTTGCCATGTCATAGGACTGCTCCTTTACTATCCGGTTGTTGCTGATGCCAATCGGTTCTTAGCTGATATTGATGGGCAACTTGTAACAAGGTGGCTTCTTGCAGTGGTCGACCCATCAACTGCATGCCAATGGGTAACCCTTGAGAAAATCCGACAGGAATCGAGATGGCAGGGAATCCAGCTAAGTTGGCAGCCACTGTAAAAAGGTCCGCTAAGTAATTTTTCACCGGATCCTCATCGCGTTTACCAATTTCGAAGGGAAGCGTCGGGCTAGTAGGGCCTGCAATCACATCAACTTTGTTTAATGCATCAATCAATTCATCACGGATTAGCCGTCTGACTTTCAGGGCTTGGTTAAAATAGGCATCAAAATAACCGGCAGATAGCACATAAGTTCCTGTTAGAATGCGTCGTTTCACTTCAAGGCCAAAGCCTTCACTTCGCGTGCGCGTAATCAGTTGTTGTAGTGAGCTCACATCACTTGCTCGGTGGCCAAAGCGAACGCCATCAAATCGCGATAAATTGGAAGAGGCCTCTGCTGAGGTTAACACATAGTAGCAAGGTACCCAGTGGGGCTGAAGTGTTAAGGGAATTGCCTTAATTTTAGCCCCAGCTTTTTTAAATTCATCAATGGCTGCTTCGATTTGCTTTGTCACTGCAGGACTGGTCTTTTCATCAAAAAAACAATCCGGTAAGCCAATGGTGATGCCATCCAGGCTTTGAGTCAGTTGACTAGTAAAATCCGTCCGATTGTGTCTTAAACAGGTTGAGTCTTTATCGTCGGCTGAAGCCATCGCGTTAAGCACTAAGGCACAGTCTTCTGCCGAAGGGGCAATAGGACCCGCTTGATCAAAGCTTGAAGCAAACGCAACAATACCCCATCGGGATACTTGGCCATAGGTTGGCTTTATTCCAGTTACTCCGCACCAGGCCGCTGGTTGGCGTATCGAACCACCCGTGTCTGTGCCGGTAGCGAAAGGGGCTAGTCGTGCTGCAACGGCCGCCGCAGAACCACCAGACGATCCACCGGGTGAATGCGAGAGATGCCAGGGATTTTTTACCGCACCAAAATAGCTATTTTCATTGGTGGATCCCATGGCAAACTCATCCATGTTGGCCTTGCCAAGAAGGACGGTGCCTTGTTGTTGCAGATTATCAACGACCGTTGCATTAAAGGGGGAACCATAATTCTCTAACATTTTTGAACTACAGGTCGTGAGCCCTTCTTTGCTGCAAAAGATATCCTTGTGGATTAAGGGGATCCCTGTGAGGGGCGGGTGTTCATCGGTAAGAAGGCGCTTTTCCGCGAGTTTAGCCTCGGCCAAAGCCCGTTGTTCGTATACTTGGTTCAGTGCATTGAGGTGTGAATGGTCTTTTATCCGTTGCAAATAATGTTGGGTCAGTTCCGTTGCAGAAAATTTTTTTTCCTTCAAGCCGTCTTGCAATTGCTTAATCGATAAGTGATGCATGCTCATGACTCCGACTCAATTACTTTAGGGACCAAATAGTAACCTTTTTCAAAATCAGGGGCTTGTTGGGCCATTTCCGCTTGCCAATTTTGGTCTTTTGCTCTATCGGGTCGTAGCGGTTGATGCGATATATCACTGGGATGGCAAAGCGGGGCGACCCCTTGGGTATCAACCTGAATTAAGGCATCCATAAATCCAATAATGGATTGCAGATCATCGGTTAAGTGGTCTTCTAACGTTTCTTGAATTTCTAACCCAGCCAGTTGGGCAAGGTGATGTAACTGTTCTTTTGAAATTTTCATAGTGGTATATTGGTTAGCTGGGCCTTGGCCCGACAAGCTTTCTTATCAGTGGAAAAGTATACCGCTATGTGGCATTAGAAACAATGTCAATTGCAGAAGCAATAGGGACCTAGGTATGAATAAAGTCGTAAACGGTATTTTTAGCGTCTAAATCATTTCGCTAAGAAGTTTGAGATGGAATTTCTTTCAATGAAAATAGCAAGTCTAATTCGGCACCACTGCATACTTAATTGCAATTGACAAGCTCTGATGACAATTAATGCAACTTCATTCCATTCTGTACAGGCTTATCTACTGAGCATAAGACAATGTCACCGTGGTCATCTGAAAATCCAACGAGTAAAAACTGTGACATAAAGCCCGCAATGTTACGCTCACCTAAGTTGATACAGCCAACGACCTGTTTACCGACTAATTGTTCAGGGGTGTAATGGGCAGTCACTTGTGCTGATGTTTGTAAAGTGCCAATTGCTTCACCAAAGTCTACCCATATTTTATAAGAAGGATTGCGAGCTTTAGGAAAGCGCTCTGCTTTAATGACTGTACCAGTTCTAAGTTCAACTTTTTCAAAATCTTCTAAGCTAATAGTCATAATGATTACTCCAAAAACTGCAATATATACAAAGAGCTGGTCTCTTCCTCAGTGTCGGGCTCTGGTCCTCGAGTGTCTTCACTTTTTGAATATAGCTAAACTTGCTGTCATTCCGAGCCTTTATACAGGACCTGTAAAACGTCTCGAACGGACTTCCTCGTCGCTGTGAGCAAAGCGAAGCAGTCCAGAAGACCGGGGTACTCAAATATAAAACAGAATGCGACGTTCGTTAAGAGCTAAGTGAATCAATTTGAAAGTGGCACTTTACCAATAATACAAATCCATGTGCTCCAGTGCAAATATTAATCAAGATTTTCTTTTTCATGTTCGAGCCATTCCAAGAATGCTTGTCGATCGGATTTAGACAAATTGAAAAATTTACTCTTAACAGCTTCAATAGGTTGTACTTGTTTCCTGGGCGTTTTCACCCTGGCTTCGTTTATAATTAACTTCCCTTGTAAGACATTTTCATACGCATCGGGGTTTTTCTTTTTTAACGTCAACAGTTTTCCAACCAAAGAACTTGAACGGGAGGGTAAATAGGTAATCGTGTTTTCAGGATGAATGTCATCATGATCTTTGAGGTCATTACTTAATGTTTTAACGTGGATATAATTTTCCTTTGCAAACACTCTAACACTGCTATCTACTTTAGCAAGAACATCTCCCCAATGAATTAGAAGTGCTTATCTTAAGCTGATTAGCCGACCAAACTCAATATAAGGCTAAATTAATAGCAGATTACAATTTAAAAAGGCCCAAACTAAAAAAAATGTAAATAGATTGGAAACAGTTGTTGGCTTTTACGGATTGCATATTTTGCTATCGTATTTAATTTATGTGTTCATTAACATTCAGACAAAGCTGAATTTAAACAATTGGTAGTACAGTTTCTTTGTCTTGAATGGAAGCAGGTTACCTCTACGCACTGCCTTAGTTTTTGGTTTAGACAAAAATCGCGAACACTGATTTGACTATTGGAGGCACAGTTCGATTTTGCCTCCATGATACAGTCTTGTTCACACCTTCTTGTTGATGAGGAACGACATTTTAAATATCGACAATTTTCAGATTTAATCATTTGACACTGATGTTGGTTTCCTTGGCTTGAAACAGTTGTTGCCAGGAACACATTTTCCGCGGTTGCTAGTTTGTTGAAGCAAACTAGCATCAAAATAAACATAACCCATTTCATCAGTGTCCTTGATTGTGGTCATAGATATATTATAGAACAGAACTTTATTGCCACAATGGTGTAATTTATTAGGGTCGGGTAATTGTGGCGGAGTAAATATCAACACAATGATGTTTTGTTAATACCCAACGAAGGTAAATATATATACATCTGTTATTCCGCACTAGAAACCAGGATTTATTTATGAAATCTTTTTGGTTATCAAATCCTAGTAATAACCCAAGAACGTCGCCCTCCGCTTTATGAGGAGGGTCCAGGAACTGAGGTGTTGAACAACATTTTAATAGTAACTTTAGTATTTAATGGATGGTACGATGTCCATTGAGGGAGAGACACTTTTTTTTAAACTTAGACTTATCCTCAAACGCCGACGTACCGCGGCTTGTCCGCGGTATCCAGAACTTTTTGTCTACACTAAATAACAACATATTGGTCGAAATCCTTGGATCCCGCGGACAAGCCGAGGGACATCGGATTAAATATTATGCCAATAGATGATACGAATACTATTTTAAAAAAAAGTGTCTATCCCTCAGGGTCGGGCTCTCACCCTATTGTTCGAATGAGTAAATCCTTATCAGATAAATACCTATATCACTTCAGCCAGATCGCCTTTGTCTTCTAACCATTGTTTGCGGTCGCCCGCTCGTTTTTTGGCAAGCATCATATCCATGATTTGCGAACAACTATCAAAATCATCGAGGGTGAGTTGTACCAGTCTTCTTGTATCGGGATCCATGGTTGTTTCGCGTAATTGCATGGGGTTCATTTCACCTAACCCTTTAAAGCGTTGGACATTAATTTTGGCTTTACCATTTTTCAGCTGGTCAAGGATCGCTTCTTTTTCGGTATCATCAAGCGCATAATGAACTGCTTTACCGGCATCAATTCGGTATAAGGGTGGCATGGCAACATAAATGTGTCCCCGTTCTACCAAGATGCGGAAGTGTTTCATAAATAATGCACAAATAAGGGTGGCGATGTGAGCACCATCGGAATCGGCATCAGCCAAGATACAAATTTTTCCATAACGTAAGCCTTCGATGTTATCGGAAGCTGGATCAACACCAATGGCAACGGCGATGTCATGAATTTCCTGTGACGATAATACGTGGGCTGAATCAACTTCCCAAGCATTAAGAATCTTTCCTCGTAAGGGAAGGATGGCTTGAAAATCTTTATTTCTTGCTTGTTTTGCAGACCCTCCCGCAGAATCACCTTCTACTAAAAATAACTCGGTGGAGGATAAGTCTTGCTGCATACAATCGGCTAATTTGCCTGGGAGAGCAGGGCCTTGGCTTACTCGTTTACGAGCAACTTGTTTGGCTTGTCGAAGGCGTTTTTGGGCGCGCTCAATGGCCATTTGCGCTATTTCTTCTGCTTGTGTTCGGTGCTGATTAAGCCATAAAGCAAAGGCATCTTTCACCGCGATGTTAACCACCGAGGCGATTTGTCGCGAACTTAATCGCTCTTTCGTTTGACCTGCGAATTGGGGCTCTTTCATCTTGACGGATAAGATGTACTGACAGGGTTCCCATAAATCATCAGCGGTTAGTTTGACGCCTCGAGGCAATAGACTATGCAATTCACAAAATGACGATAACGCGTCATGCAAACCACTTCGTAGTCCGTTGACATGCGTTCCTCCTTGAATGGTGGGAATTAAGTTGACATAACTCTCATTCACGTTGGCATTGGTATTGGTTGACCACAAACAAACCCAATCAACTGTTGCATCGTCGCTTGTATAGGAACCTGAAAGTGGTTCGGCTGGAATGAACTCGCCCTCGAGAGACTGCAGCAAATACTCGGTTAGTCCTGACTCATAACACCAATGATGTTCTTCTTCTGTTGCCTTATTAATGAATGTCATTGACAACCCAGGACAAAGAACCGCTTTGGCACGCAAATTATGAATCAAGGCTTTGACGGCAATTTTGGGACTATCAAAATAACTGGGATCGGGCCAAAAACGTATGGTTGTGCCGGTGTCTCGTTTAGCAGTTGTGCCTATCTCATTGAGTTCAAGAAGCTTATCTCCATTGGCAAACGCCATTTGATAGACAACACCATTGCGCCGTATGGTCACTTCCAGTCGTTGCGAAAGGGCATTCACAACAGAAACACCCACGCCATGCAGACCACCTGAGAAGGTATAGTTTTTGCCGGAGAACTTTCCACCCGCATGTAATTTCGTCATAATGACTTCAACGCCGCTGACGCCCAATTCTGGATGGATATCCACCGGCATCCCACGTCCATCATCCTCAACTTCAATGGAACCATCATCATGTAAGACAACAACGATATGTTGCGCATGACCAGCTATCACTTCATCAACACTGTTATCGATGACTTCTTGAGCTAAGTGGTTGGGCCGAGTGGTGTCGGTATACATGCCGGGGCGTCGTTTTACCGGTTCGAGGCCACTCAGAACCTCAATTGCTTCGGCATTATATGTCTCGGTCATCGTGTTTATGCTCCATCGAAAAATTGTATAACATTATACCATGTAGTTTGATTTGTTGACCATTTAACATTGATTTAATTTTTGAAACTCACTAATGACTTCATGCATAGATAGTATCACTTTTTCATAGATTGTCGTGAGTTGTTCAAGCTTTTTAGCTTTGGCAGCTGCATTTTCGAGTTCAACAATATAATTTTGTAGCTTCGGCACCCCGCAAAAACAGCAAGCGCCATGAATCTTATGCGCTAATTGCCCGATTCCTTTAATATCCTGTTTTTTATAGAGTTCGCTAAACTCGTCTACTTGCAACGCTAATTCTTCAATAAATTTTTTAAGAAAATCTTCAGCGAGATTTTGGTTACCAGAGACTTTTTGTAGGCATAATTGCCAATCAATGACTACATGGGGTTCACTTTCTAAGTTATCAAGGACTGCCTGAAGAAGATGTGCCTCATCCACTGGTTTTTGCAAGCAATCGGCAATGCCAATTTGGCGGAGGTTTTCGGAAGCGATGTCATTGGTATTGGCGCTAATAATGATGATGGGTGTTTGACGGTTAAGTAGGCAAGTTTGCCGAATCTGTTGGGCGGCTTCTAACCCGTTTAACTTGGGCATTTGTAAGTCCAACAGAATCATATCATACCGTTTGGTTTGACATAGCTTCACCGCATGACCACCGTCATTAACCGGTTCGATGGACGCTTTATCTTGTAATAACGAATTGAGTAGCATTCGATTAACCGGGTTATCCTCAGCGATAAGAATGTTGGGTTGAATGGTTTGTAATGTGTCACGTAATGTTTGTAATTGGTTTTTGTTATCTTCGATGGGTTTGGGTTGTTGTTTGTAAATCACCTCATCAATGACATCATGCAACTTTTGAATGCCAATTGGTTTGAATAAGAAAGCTCTCGCACCTAATGATTCAGGGTTATGGATTAAGGTCTTAGAGATCAATATCACCGGAATCTCTGATGCTTTAATCATTGCTGCGAGTGTTCTTTCTTGGCCTAAGCCGAGATTGATTAAAGCGAGATGGTAGTGATTGCTTTGTGTAAGCATTTTTTCTAGATTTTTAATATCTTTAATCGGCTTTGATTCGATTCCCCATAACCCCAATCCATTAATCATTGATTCTAAGTAGAGTGGGTTTTCATCAAAACAAATCGCTTTAAGACTGCTAAATCGATGGGATTGTTGTTTTTCAATTTCATAAGCAGCAAATTTTTCACATTTGATAGAAACATCAAAGGTAGAGCCATGGTTAAGGCGGCTGGTTATCGAAATTTTGCCTTGCATGGCTTCAGCAAGTTTTTTGCATATGACCAGACCTAATCCGGTGCCGCCAAATCGTCTGGTAATGCTGGTGTCTGCTTGATTGAAGGCATTAAACAGCCTGGTTTGATCTTCTTTGGATATGCCAATGCCTGTATCTTCTACGGAGATTTGGATATGGTAGTGGGTATCATCTTCACCAATGACTTTAGTGCGGACAATCACATAACCACTTTCAGTAAATTTAACCGCGTTGCTAATTAAATTACTGAGAATTTGTTTGATTCTGAAGGGGTCGCCCAGCACTTTCATGGGAACATTTTGTTCAGTCGAAGGAATCAAATCAATGCTTTTCTTATTGGCATTGGGGGATATCAAGGTCAGAACATCATCAATACAACCGCGTAGATCAACAGGGATACAGTCTAACAATAGTTTTCCTGCATCAATTTTTGTGAAATCAAGGATGTCATTGATAATGCTGAGTAAATCTTGCGATGATGATCGAATGGTTTTCACATAATCCAGTTGCAAGGCATCTAATCGTGTTTCTAATAGCACGTTAGTAAAGCCAATGACGCCATTCATGGGAGTACGGATTTCATGGCTCATGTTGGCGATGAATTCCGATTTTTGGCGACATTTTTCTTCCCAACGTTTTTTCTCGAGGGATAGTTCGATATTTTTTTCTTCTAATAATTCGAGACTTTGTTGTAGATCGGACGTTTCTTGCTCAATATTTTGCGTCATTTCTCGGACCGACTTGATATATTGCTGCTGCAGGTGCTTACATCCTTGTTCGATGATGCCAAATTCCCCGGGGCTATCTGCAATAATTTTTGTTTCAAATTCATTACTCAAAATCTGCTTCATGCTTCGGCGCAAACGGTTAACTGGTAAATAAATACGTTTGGATAAGAAGTAATGAATGGACAAGCTTAATAATAGACCTAGCAAGATAATAAAAATCGTCACAATGATCATTTGATAACGCTTTATCAGCATACCTTGCGTGTCTAAATCAATCGATAACCAACCTAAAATATCATCCGCCTGATAGTAGATGGCACTGGCTGGTGATGGAAAGATCGATTCAGTAAAGCTAAATTTGGGCATAGTAATTGGCGCCACAAAGTTAATGGCAGTTGCACTAATTTGTTTTTGAGCCACATTAACGCCGGTAAAGGCAGGTGTTTCAAAAGGGGTTTGCAAGGAATGTTTGCCGCCCCGATAAGCGATGAGGTGACCATTGGCGTTATAAAACGCAAGGGCTTTTATTTCCGGGTTAACAATGGAGGCATTGATCAATGCTTGTAATGTCTTAAAGTCATGGCTTGAAATAGCAAGCTGGGCAGCCGGTAGGAGCTGGCGAATATAAGCCTCCCCTAAGCGGGAGACATGTTGCTTTAGATCTTTGTAAAATTGGCCATTAAAGACCACAGCAAAAATGATCGCCACTAAGAGCACTGGGATCAAGGTTGTTAGTCGTAGAAGATACTTAATGCTCATTCTTCTCACGGGTTTACCTCATTGGTATGTATATTAGCCATTGTATTCTCAAGCGGTCAAAATCTCAATCGGGACTTACGCAAAACTCCCAATCTCTTCGTTAAAAAAAGTTTTTAATTCGGTCATTGAGTTGTTCTAAATTCCCTCATTAAAAACATTTTTTGCCTCGATTTTGGGGTTTTTCGTAAGTCCTGTCAGAAAAATCGAAACGGCGGCATGCTTACCTTAGCATCTTTTTCACGTTTGTTGAAATGTGCTTGGAATACCTGATGCTGATGGCTCCAAATAATAACAGTGCTATGAAAAACACGCTCAATAACTTAGAGGTTGATTCGTTGATAAGTTCTGATGAATCGTAACTAGTAATAAGCGTCATGCCCCCTGGCAACTGGATGGAGTCAACGACCTTGTGTACATGGCGATTAACATCGAGTGTTTTTGCTGTTGTTTTTTTGATGATGCCAAGGCCAACCATGGCTTTAGGATGACCATGTAACCCATTACGTAACAATTCATCATCTTTATTCACGGTGGCGACATCATTTAAATGAATGACATGACCATTGCCTTTTTTGCGTATAACTAGGTTGGCAAAATCATTGATGGAGTTAAACTGGTGATTGAGCCAAACAGGAAATTCATATTGATAAGATTCAATTCGCTCGCCTGGAAGCTCAATATTATTTCTTTTTAAAGCATCGTAAATTTCTTTGAGGCTAACGTTTTGTCTATCCATTGCTTTACTGTCGAGTTTAATTTGCATGGCATATCGTCTTTCACCCCCAATTCGGACATGAGAAACTCCCTCGATGGAGGCAAGTCTGTCAACGAGAAACTTGTCAGCATAATCCATTAATTGCAAAGAGCTCCATTGCTGGCTAATCAGGTTAAACCACATAATAACATCATCATTTGAATTCACTTTAAAAACATCCGGTGGCTCAGCCCCATCAGGTAACTCATCTAATAAGCCAGAAACCTTTTCTCTTATCTCATTGGCAGCCTCTTCGATATCTCTGGATAGGTGAAATTCAATTTTGAGGGTTGATAGTCCATTGATGCTTTTGGAATCAACAAAGCGAATGCCTTTTACCCCGCTGATTTTTTTCTCAATTACCTTGGTTATGTCATTTTCGACGGTTTGAGCACCGGCACCGGGATAGGCGGTTTCAATGGCAATGATAGGGGGATCAATGTCAGTTGGGACACTCTGGTGAAGCCAGTTTACAGCGATTATGCCAAATAAGACCAACAACAAGCTCATCGCAACCGCAAGTATAGGGCGTTTAACTGAAAATTCACGGATACGCATGGTAAAAGCAAACCTCCTGAAGGTCACTCATGACGGAAACGCAACATAAGATAGGGTTTGGTTTCATTGCTTTTTGGATTCAAGTTGTTCGTTGGCTCGTTGGATGCAACCATCTTGAGAGAGCAGGATAGCAATGGGTTTTGTGCTTTCAAAATGGGCAAAAATAATCATTAAAATAACGGTGATGGGAACTGATAAAAACATCCCTAATATCCCCCAGATACTGCCCCATACCCCTAACGCTAGCAAAATCACCAAGGGACTTAAATTCAACGATCGTCCCATCAATTTAGGCTCAATGATATTTCCAATGAAAAATTGTAAGAAAATGATACCGCTGGTAAGGATAATAAAAGGTGACCAGGTACTAAATTGAATCAAGGCTAAAGCGGCTGGAAATACTGTTGCAATAATGGCACCAATGTTGGGGATAAAATTTAAAAAGAAGATTAATAATGCCCAGAATTCAGCAAAATCAAGGCCAACCCCTTTCATGATGAGATAACTAAAAAACGCTGTTGCCAAACTAACAAATGTCTTCAAGCCAATATAGGTTTGGGTATCTCGAGCAATATGCTCAAAAATATTATGCACTAACTGTTGGGACTTAGGTTGCGCGAAGATGGCTTTAATTTTTCGTTGGAAAAAATGCTGCTCAATGAAGAGAAATACCACATACAAGGCGATGAGAACGGCTGAACTGGTTATGGAGGTAAACATGCCGGCAATATTAACGAGAACTCTTTGGAAACTTAAGTTTTGCACAAATGTTTTTACTTTATCGATTAATTCTAATTGAAAGCTATTATCAACATGAGCAATGATTTTCATGAAGTTTTCTTGATAGCGTGAGGAGGCAGCAATGACCTCATTGACGTTATTGGCAATGATGTTAATGAGGATTTGCACGAAAATTACGAATAATCCCAGTGAAATAATCATGCTTAACCATTGTGGGATGATAATGCCAATCCAGGGAAGTCGCTGGATGGCGTTATTTGCTGTATTGAGAAGGTTCCAGACAAATAAAGCAATGATGAATGGGATAATCAGATTACTTCCCGCAATCAAAAGGTAGCCTGTAATCCAGAGAATAATTAACCCAGATGCAAAATTAATGGTTCGGTTCATGACCTTCTTCTTAATTCTTATTTGTTATCGTTATACCGCAAATTGTTTGAAAATTTTGTTACCGTTACATGCCATAACTTAATTAAAGAAGTAAAAACTCTCGTTATCGAATGATCACAGGTATAGCATTTTTGACTCGTATCAGTATATTATTACAGGACATCGGCAAAAAACCAATGAATCATCCATAAATATATTTTTCGTTTTGCCATAGCTCAAATTAACCTGATGATGATTGTCAATGACATTAAATGATTCTTGCGAAACGCTACCTGGGGTAGGGCCATCGTTAGCCAAAAAATTAAGCCAATGTGGTATAGCAACGATTGCAGATATGATTTTCCATTTGCCGTTTCGATATCAAGACCGTACGCGAGTGACGCCTATTGCAGATTGCATCGAACACGATTATGCGGTGGTTGCAGGGGAGGTAATAAGTACGGATGTTTCAATTAAACGAAAGCGAATATTAAACTGTTATATCCAAGACATGACAGACTCCATGCGCTTACGTTTTTTTCATTTTAATCAGAGTCAGATTCAGGGAATGAACACGTGTTATCGTATTGTGGCGTTTGGGGAAGTTCGACGTTTCGGTGGGCAGTTAGAAATGATTCATCCCGAATATCAACTGCTTAAAGAAGGGGATCCATTGCACGTTGAAGAGCATTTAACGCCAATTTATCATACAACCCAAGGATTAGCCCAACGTCGATTAAGACAATTAATTGAATCAGCATTAACCACAGCCAAGCCATTTTTGTCGCAACTAGAATGGATGACCGAAAAGCAGTTACAAGAATTGCAATTTCCATCCATGGATGAAGCCATTATGCTGCTTCACCATCCTCCGCCTGATATTGCCTTACATGATATGGAAGAAAACACACATCCTGCGTTTCAAAGGCTAGCGTTTGACGAGTTACTTGCTCAACAAGTTAGCATGCGATTTGCTCGTCAGCATATGCAAGCCATTCAAGCTCATCCAATTCCCGAAAACGCAGATGCAAAGTCTCGCTTATTAGCGCAATTGCCATTTCAATTAACCAAAGCACAAATGCGAGTGATTGAAGATATTGAGTTGGATATGAATTTGCCTGTGCCGATGCTTCGTTTAGTTCAAGGCGATGTGGGATCGGGTAAAACCGTGGTGGCAGCAGCCGCTGCCATGCAGGCAATTAGCCAAGGGTTTCAAGTGGCAATCATGGCACCCACGGATATCTTAAGTGAACAACATAGTAAAAACATGCAGCAATGGTTTGAGCCTTTGGGTATCCCTTGTTTACGTTTAAGTGGGAAAATGAAAGTCAGTGAACGACGACCTGTTTTAGCTGCCCTTGCCAGTGGTGAAGGGCAATTAGTTGTCGGTACGCATGCGTTGTTTCAAGAAGAAGTGGTATTTCAGCGGTTGGGCTTGGTCATCATTGACGAACAGCATCGATTTGGGGTAACACAGCGGTTAAAACTGCAACAAAAAGGGGCAGAAAATGATTATATGCCTCACCAATTATTAATGACGGCCACGCCAATTCCTAGAACCTTAGCCATGACGCAATTTGCCCACCTTGATCTATCAATTATTGATGAGATGCCGCCTGGACGAACACCAATAACCACGTCTGTTTTGAATCAGGATAAGCGGGATCAAATCGTTGCGCGACTTGATGACGCCTTAGCCAACAATCGTCAGGCCTATTGGGTATGCACTTTAATTGAAGAATCGGAAAAGCTGCAATGTCAAGCGGCAAGTGATACGGCTGAGTCTTTACAACAGCTACTGCCCAGTCATCGAGTGGGGTTGGTTCATGGCCGCTTGAAAGTCGAAGAAAAAGAAGCGGTGATGGCTGCCTTTAAAGCGGGTGATATCCAGCTTTTAGTGGCAACCACCGTGATTGAAGTTGGGGTAGATGTTCCTAATGCCAGTCTTATGATTATAGAAAATGCTGAACGACTAGGCTTATCTCAGCTACATCAATTACGCGGCCGAGTGGGTCGGGGGGCGACGGAGTCTTATTGTATGTTGTTATATCAACCCCCTTTGTCCGATGTGGGCCACGAACGTTTGAAGACCATGCGAGCGACCTGTGATGGTTTCGAAATTGCTGAAACGGATTTAAAGTTACGAGGGGGTGGCGAGTTTTTAGGGGCCCGTCAAACAGGGTATCGACAATTTAAATTAGTGGACTTACAGCGAGACGGCTACTTACTCCCTAAAGTGAAACAGATGGCATATCAGTTGATGGAAAGTAATCCCGCTTTAGCCAAACGAATTGCCCATCGCTGGATGGGCGATTTTGAACGATATATTCAAGCTTAAAGGAGCAAAAAATAGAAAAGCAGCTATAATTTAATACGGCTTTATTGAATTTTAAGGAAATGCAATGGGCTTAAAAGATAATGAAATTGCAATGACAGTAAATGGTGTGCTTTGGATGCATCTTGCAGAGAACAATGAGTGGTCTGTTATAAGTAACAAAGTAACTAAATTTGCTAATGAATTCACCGCTCATGGTGATACGTACACAAATTTCTATGGCAGAACGTTTAATACCGGTGCTTTTTCTGGCGATTTAAAGGCGCGCGTTAATAGGCTTGATGCTGCCGTGTTAAACAATCAGGCAGCTTACCCTGAGATGATGATGGATTTTATTAAAGTTTATGAAGCGCTTCAGGTCGCTGTTGCTTTTTATGGTGATAATAAAGAGCCGGATCTTGCGAAGGGTTTTGGTGACACCAGTTTAAAAGCTGGCGAGTTGATTGGTAAGAGTGCGTCTGTCGCCAATACGTTCGAAACATCTAATACACAAGAAAAACAAACCGAATATAGAAATAAAATGTTTGCTAGTAGAGCAAAACCAGAGGATGATCAAGGACAATCTAAAGCACCAAATGGATCAAAACGAAGTCCTTAGGCATGGAATGAATGATATGCCAATGCTTAGGGCTGCCCATTGCGCGAAGCGCTGAATGATTCAGATATTCCCTTGTGCCATAAACAAAAAGGAGCAACCGTAGCCCGCATGAAGCGAAGCACAGAGTGATCCTGATATATTTTTGTTCAATAAGAAAAATATATCAGGATTCCTCAGAGCGAAGCAGAATGCGGGGACCAAGGTAATGCAAGAATCAAAATAATGCGGTCAAAGCCCCCTTTACTGCCTCACATAAGTCAAGTAATGATCCAAACTAGGATAATTCCCATGCACTAATTTCTTATAGAGATCATCTAATTGGGATGTCACAGGGCCTTTGGTGCCATCGCCAATGAGGGTATCATCAATCGAGCGAATGGCGGTGACCTCTGCAGCAGTTCCGGTAAAAAATGCTTCATCGGCCTGCAATAAATCATCAACAGTTAACTGGCACTCTTTAATGGCATAGCCCTGCTCCTTCGCTAATATCATCAGCGTATCACGGGTAATGCCGGGCAAAATGTTGCCGAGTTTGGGGGTAAGTAGTTGATTATCTTTGACAATAAAGATATTTTCACCGGGGCCCTCAGCGACAAATCCTTCTGTATCTAACAACAGTGCCTCATGGTATTTTGTTCCTCTTAAGGCGAGAGAAGCCAGTTGGCTATTGACATAATTTCCGCAAATTTTCGCATCAGGGACCGTTGTTTTAGGGTGAATTCGCCGAAACGGGCTGATGGTAATGTCGATGGCCTCAAAGGGGAGGTAAGCACCCCAAGGCCAGCAGGCGACTGAAAATTCAACGGGGTTTTTCAAGGGATTTAAGCCCATGACGTTATACCCATAATACATTAAAGGGCGGATATATCCTTTCTTCATTCGATTTCTATCCACTAATTCAATGATGATATCTTTGACCTTTTGGTTTGATAACGAAGATGACATCGCCAGTTGTCTGGCTGAATAAAATAGTCTGTCGATGTGCTCATCCAGTCGAAATATAGCGGGTCCTTTGTCCGTTTCATAAACACGGATCCCTTCAAAAACAGCACCGCCATAATGCAAGGAATGCGTTAGAATATGTACTTTTGCTTGATGCCATGGTACAAATTCGCCTTGATGCCAAATAAATTCCATTTCGTCCATAACTATCCTTAAGAGCGACTGTAAATCTCGATTAATTGAAAAAATAGATATTATTTATTATAAAAAGGGCGTTTTTGTTAAAAACCAACGCCCTTTTCTTTACTTAAGTATACGATAAAATGAGAAAAATTGGGAATTTCGCTACAAGATTATCACATGAAGCATGAATCAGTTTTTATGCTATGAATTAATTAGGGGAGTTCCCTAAGCAAGATAAAGGTTTACTATGTTATTCCATAATCAGCGTGTTGTTATCAAAGTGGGCTCTGCTTTACTCATCAATTCAGCCGATGGCACGTTAAACATCGATTGGATGCGAAGTCTTGCGGAAGAAATTATTACTTTAAGACACGATGGCTGCCAAGTCGTGGTCGTGACGTCTGGTGCAGTGGGTCTTGGCTGTTATCGGTTAAAATTTTTACGAAGAGTGTGTACCCTCGAGCATAAGCAAGCGGCGGCTGCAGTTGGGCAAATTGAACTAATTCAAACATACCAAAAGGAACTTGCAAGTCACGGATTACTAACAGCACAGGTATTGCTCACCTTGGATGATAGTGAGAATAGAAGACGTTTTTTGAATGCGCGCAATACCTTAACCACGCTTTTAGATGAAGGCATTATTCCGATTGTCAATGAAAACGATACCGTCGCGACGGATGAAATAAAATATGGTGACAATGATCGTTTAGCAGCACGAGTTTCTCAAATGATTGAAGCCGATACGCTGATTTTGCTATCGGATGTGGATGGACTCTATGATACCGATCCACACAAAAACCCCAAGGCAAAACGCATTGAAGAAGTGAACACAATTGATGAAAAACTTTTAGCTATTGCCGGTGATTCGGTTTCGGACTATGGGAGTGGCGGGATGAAAACCAAATTAGCCGCCGCACAAATAGTCATGAGCTATGGGATTAAGATGTTAATTACCGAAGGTAAACCGCTATACCCCATTCGCCATTTTAAACAGCATGGTAAGGGGACTTGGTTTAAACCATTGGAAAGCAGTTTGAAATCTAAAAAAGCATGGCTGAAAAATCATTTAAAACCAAAAGGCCAATTAATCATTGATGACGGGGCACAACAGGCTTTATTAAAGGGGAAAAGTTTGCTGCCAGTTGGCATAGTCAAAGTTTTAGGCCATTTCCAAAAGGGTGATGTGGTCAGCATTGTCAGTGAAAACGGTCAAGAATTAGCAAGGGGCTTAAGTAACTATCCGTTCGATGAAGTTAAACTCATTCGCGGGAGATCCTCACTCACTATCTATGACGTATTGGGCTATAGTGGCATGCAAGAAGTTGTTCATTGTGATAATTTGGTGGTGATAAAAAATGAATCTTAAATTAGAAATGGAATCCATTGGGCAACGCGCAAAGATAGCGGCTGATTGGATAGCACAAGCAAGCGCAACACAGAAAAATCAGGCTTTAACCGCAATGGCAGAAGCGATTGCTAACAACCAGGCTATGATCCTTGACGCTAACCGTCAGGACGTCGAACAAGCAAAGAAACAGCAATATCCCGAAGCATTCATCGACCGATTGATCTTAGATCCTAAGCGGATTGATGGGATGGTAAGCGCAATCCATGCGATTTCCGATTTGCCGGATCCTGTAAACCGAATACTGTCAGAATGGCAAGTTCCTAGCGGCCTTATTATCAAAAGGGTATCGATGCCATTAGGTGTGATTGGTGTTATTTATGAATCGAGGCCAAATGTCACAGCGGATGCCGCAGCCCTTTGTTTCAAAGCAGGAAACGCGGTGATTTTACGCGGGGGCTCAGAATGTGCGCATTCCAATCAAGCGATTATTGCGAGTTTACACCAAGGGCTACGCAATGTGGGTATGACAATTGATATCATCCAGTATGTTCCAACCCAGGATCGAGAGGCTGTGGGGGTTCTATTACAGATGAGCGATTACATCGATGTCATTATTCCCCGAGGGGGCGCCTCATTGGTTAAACGTGTTATTGCAGAGAGCCGAATCCCACTATTCCAACATTTGCAAGGCTTATGTCATACCTATATTCATCAAGCAGCCGATAAATCGATGGCCATCGATATTGTTGTCAATGCTAAAATGAGGCGTACGGGTATTTGTGGTGCGACGGAAACGCTGTTGATTGATGAAGCGGTTGCAGCGACTATTCTGCCTGACCTAATCGATGTGTTAATCAAAAAAGGATGTGAGATTCGAGGTTGTGACAAAACGAAAGAGATTGATTCTCGGGTTAAGTTGGCCAGTCAATCCGATTGGGAGACCGAATACCTGGATGCCATTTTATCCATCAAAATTGTGAAAAACCTGGATGAAGCGGTCGCTCATATTAGACAGTATGGTTCGTCGCATACAGAAAGTATTGTCACCAATGATAACGAATCCGCTGCAAAATTTATGAATCAAATGCGTTCTGCTATCGTAATGCATAATGCATCGACACAATTTGCGGATGGTGGTGAATTTGGTATGGGGGCTGAGATCGGTATTTCGACGGGTAAATTGCATGCCCGTGGCCCGGTAGGCGTCGAGCAACTAACTACCTTCCATTATTATGTTACTGGGAATGGCCAAACCCGTCCATGATAGCGAGATATGTCTGTGGATAACTTAAAGGTATTTGTGTTAACGGATTGGATAAGGAAAAGGCATGAATACGTTAACTAACGGAATTTAAAGGATTATTTTTAATGGCATTGTGATCAACTATTTTCTTTATCCACATAATCTGTGGATAAGCTTGTATATAAGAAAGCAAAATCATTGTGAGACATGGGTTTCCTCAAATGTTCTTAATCCAACCAATTTGTTACGCAACAGCCTGCCTTTCATGTCCCTCAAATTTGCATAATTGATAAAGTCCTTCTATGGTTAAAGTATAGATGTTTGATTTTTTACATGGCCGTAAAAATAACGAATAAACAGGAAGTTATGCGTCTGGGGGATACAACCATGGATATCATGTTAAAAGGTGTGCATAACGAAAGGGAAATTGTTGAAAGTCTGGCCCATGTTTTTGAGTTATTCAAACAACGTTATGGCATTGAAACCTATCGCGAATTGTATCTAACCTTGACCTTGGTGGATTCCCAAGGCGATGATGTTGAATTAGTGGATACAAAAACCAATGAAGTATTCAATCGCTTTGATATCATCGATAGCCATTCAAGCAATGAGCCGCACTACAAGAAACCCCATTTAAAGCTGGTTGTTGATAATAGCCGATAATCATTCGAGTTTCCTGATATTTCTGTTATCGATGTATAATTATTTTATACTATAATTTATACATCATGATTACAGGAATTATATGAACGTATATTCTATCCGTGAAGTATGTATGTATACGGGGGTCAATCCCATTACTTTAAGGGCTTGGGAGTCAAGATATGGCATTATTAATCCAGCTAGAACAGAGGGTGGTCACAGGCTTTACTCCAAAGATGATATTAAACGCATTAAAGCTATTCAGTTTTTTAAATCACGCGGGTATGCGCTTAAAGAAATTCCCTCAATGCTGACCAAATTAGCACAGATCCAATCAGATTTATATCACTATACTATTCCTAATTTAATCGAAGGTATCAAGTCATTCAACGCTTTGAAAGTTCAGAAAGAATTACAACTCATATTATCCAAGCAGTATGTTGAAATTTTCGCTGACCAAACGCTACCAGATATCCTGAAATCGTTGAAAGATTCTCTCTGGGCAAAAAGCATCTATTTTACTCAAGAGCGATGCTTTTTTTATGATCAGCTAAGATTTCAATTGCAATCAAGCCTCTATCAGAGCATAGTGAGTGAGCGTCCAATACAGATTAAAATTGTCGGCTATCAAGCGCCTCGGGAAATATCAGAGTTTTATGTACATATTTATTTATTGGCTCTATTATGCAGTCAATACAACTTCTCAGTGTGTGTAATCAGCCATATCGATTCTTTTGAAGAATTACAGGTTAGTTGCACGACTCATGGAAATATTCTCCATATTGTACCAGTTGGTTGTGATGCTTATAAACTGCAACAATTAGCAGCACGTTGCCTACATAACGCAATCCCTAATTTATTGTTCTCTCACCCTGCCTTGGGGGAAATCAATACACACGCTAATGAGATGCGATGTTTATTACCTAGAAAATTTGAAAATATAGCATTTCGTATTAACCAACAAATGAGTTATACAAAATAAAAAAAAACATGCTTCTGTATAACTTTTCTGGATGTAAACTTAATATCAGGCTACATATTAACCATTACCCACGTTTTAGAGTGCTGATTTATGGAGCGAATAATCGTAATAGGGGATGGTGGCATTGGTCAATCATTTGCCCACTTTTGTGAAGAGTCTGGTAAAAATACCTTTCTCCTTGGGAGAAATTACTCAATAGGAGAAATACCGAAGAGTCTAAACCTTAATTTGGACAACTCAACTAGTTTTCAGCAAATCGCAGAATTTGTTGCAAGCAACAAAATTGATACTTTAGTCAATACATTAGGTATTTTACATCATGATAATCATTTTCCTGAAAAAACGATTAGTCAATTGGAGCCTGATTGGCTATTTGAAAATCTTAAGATAAATTGTTTTAGTTCACTGCTAATTTTAAAATATCTTAATCAATATCTTCCCGCTGCCAGTCAATTTAAATTTGTTGCATTATCAGCTCGAGTTGGAAGCATAGCCGATAACCATCTTGGAGGTTGGATTAGCTATCGGGTATCTAAAGCCGCCTTAAATATGGGCCTCAAAACAGCAGCAATCGAGTGGAAACACAAGTTTAGAAATGCCGTTATTGCAGCCTATCATCCAGGCACAGTGGACACTAAACTTAGCAAACCATTTCAGGCAAATATCAAATCGATTTTTACCCCTCAACAAGCATCGGCCTACCTCTATGATTTTATCGATCACTTACATCCAGCTATGAGTGGAGGGTTTTACGCTTGGAACAAAGAGAGAATTCCATATTGAGGTAACCTATGTTAGTAGAACTGTTATCCAGAATTCAGTTTGGTTTTAGTATCGGATTTCATATCCTCTTTCCAACACTCAACCTGGGACTAGCGATATTTCTTGTAATCATGGAGCTTACTTGGCTCATCACTGGCAATCGCTATTATCGTTCAATTTGCCAATTTTGGACCAAAATATTTGCACTCACATTTGGTATGGGTGTTGTTTCTGGGATCGTTTTGGCTTATCAGATAGGAACAAACTTCGGACCATTCATTACGCTTTTTGGCGATGTTCTTGGCGCATTATTTGCCTATGAAACGCTCACCGCCTTTTTTTTGGAAGCTGGTTTTCTTGGAATTATGCTTTTTGGATGGAATAAGGTGCCAAAATGGCTCCATTTTATAGCAACACTCATGGTCGCTTTGGGTACAACCATATCCGCCTTTTGGATAATGTCTGCAAATTCCTGGATGCAAACCCCTGCTGGTTATGAAATTCTAAGTGGAAAATATTTAGTATTAAGCTGGTGGGATGTGGTCTTTAATCCTTCTTTTATTCCCAGATTAATCCATATGGTGCTTGCATCTTATGTTACATGTGGATTTGTAATAGCAGCCGTTAGCGCCTATTACCTTATGGCGGGTAGGCATAAAATCATTGCAAGATACTGTTTATCCTTTGTCATGTGGGCATTACTAGCATTGGTGCCATTACAAATTTTTATTGGGGATCTTGTTGGCTTAAAGGTTTACGAATATCAACCGATGAAAACCGCTGCCATTGAAGCCAATTGGGAAACGCAAAATGGCGCTCCCTTGTTGCTATTTGCGCTTCCTAATCAAAAAGAGCAAAAAAATTATTATGAAATTGGTATTCCTAAGCTAGCTAGCATAATTAATACACACTCCATGGAAGGCAAGCTATTAGGCTTAAAATCGGTATCACCGGATGAGCAACCCAGGGTAGCGATGGTATTTTTTTCATTTCGGATAATGGTGGGTATTGGCTTTCTATTTCTATTCACAGTGCTCATAGCATTGTGGAAGCGATACCGTGGAAATTTATATTCGTCACCTTATTTCCATAAATGGTTGATTTTGATGGCGCCGATGGGCTTCATTGCCACCATTATGGGATGGCTTACTGCAGAACTTGGACGACAACCATGGGTCGTTTATGGCTTGATGAAAACTAGTCAGGCGGTATCAGATATTGCTTTGGAAGAAGTCGTTATATCATTTGCCCTGCTGATTATAGCTTATGGTATTGTATTTGGATTTTTCCTTTATTATGTTTTTAAGTTGATTCGTAAAGGGCCCAAAGAATTAACGCTTCATGATACTGAACATCATTCATTCCAGTATATGACTGATCTCAAAAAAAGAGGAAATTAAGATGTTACCTTTTGTTTTTGCTGCGCTGATAGGTTTTATACTTATCATGTATGTCATACTTGATGGATTTGATTTAGGAATTGGCATTTTGTTTCCTTTGACAAGTAATGAACGTGATCGAGATAGAATGATGAATGCGATTGCGCCAGTATGGGATGGCAATGAGACTTGGTTAGTTTTCGGTGGAGCAATGCTATATGGGGCTTTCCCCCAAGTATATGGGACACTTTTACCCATTTTATATATGCCAATCATGCTAATGCTAATTGCATTAATTTTCAGAGGTGTGAGTTTTGAGTTTCGATTTAAGGCACATCGCTCAAAACCATTATGGAATTGGGTTTTTTCATTGAGTTCTATATCTGCTGCCTTTTTTCAAGGCATTGTACTTGGATGCTTTATTCAAGGTTTCCCTCATGAAAATGGACAAATACTATCTCAAGAAATCATTTGGCTGACGCCCTTTAGCTTGGTTACAGGGATTGCATTGGTATGTGGGTATGCCCTTCTTGGAGCAACTTGGATGAACATTAAGAGTGACAAGCGGCTCCAACGGAAAATGACCCATGCTGCGAAGGGACTACTCATCATGGTATCAATCTTTCTTGTTATAATAAGTATCTGGACTCCACTACACAATGACGAAATATTTAATCGATGGTACAGTGTTCCCAATATTTTCTTATGGTCACCACTCCCATTACTTACCATTGGCATGGTCTATATGACATGGAGCAGTTTAAACAAAGGCCAGGAATGGCGCCCATTTCTGTATAGTATTTTTATCTTTCTTTGCGCATATGCTGGGATTGCGATTAGTATCTACCCATACTTAGTTCCCTATCATCTCACATTCTGGGAAGCAGCTGCGCCTGATACGACACTAAAATTTATATTGATTGGGGTGGCAATTATGTTACCTATATTAATAAGTTACACCGTCTATGCATACCATGTTTTTAGAGGAAAATCAGATGAGGGATACCACGAATGAGTGATGGAAATTTAATCGTTATTTTAGGGGATCAACTTTCCATGGCGATCTCGTCTCTGAAAGATTTTAGACTAGATACCGATCAGATTCTGATGATGGAAGTGATGGCAGAAGGACAATACGTACCTCATCATAAACATAAACTTGTCTTTATCTTTTCTGCCATGCGGCATTTTTCCGAGGAATTAGCAGAAAAGGGATATCGGGTTAACTATATTAGTTTAGACAGTACTGACAGTAGAGGAAATTTTGCAAAGACGCTAAATGCTTTTATACAGAAAAAAAACTTTAAAAAAGTGATTGTAACCGAACCTTCAGAATATCGTGTATTACAGGATATAAAAAATAATTGGACCCAATATTTGCCGATTGATATTCGAGAAGACTGTCGATTTTTTTGCTCCATCGATGAATTTAAGAAGTATGCAAAAAATCATTCCTCATTACGCATGGAATACTTCTATCGGGAAATGCGAAAGCGTACCGGTCTTTTAATGGATGGGGACAAACCCCATGGTGGGCGGTGGAATTATGATAAATTTAACCGGAATGCCTATGATTTCAAAACGCCTTTTCCAACTGCTATGACAAATGCGAATTCTCCTCTTACATTAAAAGTTATCGACATGGTGAATCAACTGTTTCCCGATAATATTGGGAAAACCACAACATTTCATTGGGCAGTTACCCGTAATCAGGCATTAAAGCAGCTCAATTTTTTTATAGATAATTGTCTTCCTTTTTTCGGAGAATTTCAGGATGCGATGTTATCGAGTGATCATCGTTTGTTTCATAGCATGCTATCCGCCTATATCAACGTTGGTCTGCTATTACCCAAAGAAGTCGTGACTCGGGCTATTGAGGCATATGAGACTAAAAGTGAAATTTCGATAGAATCTGTCGAAGGATTTGTCCGTCAAATATTAGGGTGGCGTGAATATGTGCGGGGTATTTATTGGCTTAAAATGCCGAATTATAAAAACAGCAATGAACTGAGTGCCAATAAACCTTTGCCAGATTTTTATTGGAATGCACAAACGGATATGGCCTGTATGAAAAGCGTTATTCAGCAAACCATTGATTTTTCTTACTCTCACCACATCCAACGTCTGATGATTACCGGTAATTTTGCGTTGTTGGCTGGGTTAAACGTTGGTGAAGTCTGTGATTGGTATCTTGCTGTTTATCTTGACGCATTTGAGTGGGTTGAGCTTCCGAATACATTGGGCATGGCCTGTTATGCCGATCAAGGCCTGATGGCTTCAAAACCTTATGCGGCTAGCGGTAATTACATTAATAAAATGTCAAATTTTTGCGGCGGTTGTTCCTATGATGTTAAAAAGAAAACGGGTGAAAACGCATGCCCATTTAATTCCCTATACTGGTGGTTTCTAATTAAAAACGAAAGCAAGCTATCACCTAATCCAAGACTTAAATTCCCCTATGCAAATTTAAAAAAAATGCCGCAGGGTATGAAGGCGGAACTGGTGGCCCAGGCTAAAGACTTTTTAAAAAAACTATACCCATGACAATCTCTTTAAATTAGCGTCACATCCTATTATCTTTGTGAGTATATTAAAAGAAATGAACTAGACTGCTTGGTATTACTTGCAGCGACGGCGAAGGTATTTTTAGACGGTTTTCAGTCCGGCGTTGACGGGACTCAAAAAAATACGCTTTGTTCTTCAAGTCCGCTATACTATACTGAGTAAAGTTTGAATTTAATTGGCTGTAGAGTGCGTTTGTAATTATGTTTGAACAGAACTGGAGCATTGTCATGACAAAAGCTATATGGAACAATACCGTCATTGCAGAAAGTGATCAATGTGAGCAAGTTGAGGGGAATTATTACTTTCCCCCAGATTCCGTAGAACGCAATTATCTTAGCGATAGTCCCCATACTTCACGATGCCCTTGGAAAGGCGTGGCACACTACTATGATCTGAACGTCAAGGGCAAAGTCAATCCTAATTCAGCCTGGTACTACCCTGAACCAAGTTCCGCCGCGGCGCACATCAAAGATTATGTCGCATTTTGGAATGGCGTCGATGTGGTTGAGTAATTTTTTCTCATTAATTCGATAAGCAAAGGTGTTAACTGTTTAAATGTAATAGGCTTATTTGTATTTAAGGGGGAACTACACTTTGTAGGAGCATTTTGCCGATTGGTTCCGATCAAACATCTATTTTCGACGTTGTAAATAAGCTATAAATACAATATCTTGGTTACCAAGGATAGGATTAATCCATTATTCAGGAGGAAAATTATGTCTCTATTCAAATTAGTATTGGCGACCACAATCACGTTTTTAATTCTTGATGCCATTTGGCTTGGATATCTTGCAAAAGCATTCTATATAAAGCATATGGGAGAGCTTATTCATGTAAAAAATGGAAATATTCAAGCTAATTGGATTGCGGCATTACTAGTCTATATCGTCTTGATTGGCGGAATTCTATGTTTTGTTCACCCACTTGCTGGTGATAGTCTAAAGGCTGCATTCGCTTATGGATTGCTTTATGGGCTGATTACATATGGTACCTATGATTTAACCAATATGGCGGTCATTAGAGACTGGTCTTGGACAGTAACAATAGTCGATATTCTTTGGGGTATGACCATTTGTTCAATCACATCGATTGTTGGGGGCTTTTTTAAAATATAGGAAAATATATTATCTCAGGCATTTATAGGCAATCTTTAAAACACTAAAATATAAAGGCAGGCATCTCATTGAAATTATTAAGCATATTAAAAATTACCATCTGGGTTGTTGTATTTGAAGGAATTGGTTTTATATTAGGTCTAATGACTAAACAAACTATGTCACCTTGGTATGAAAACTTAAACAAATCAGCATTGACACCACCAGCCATTGTTTTTCCAATAGCTTGGTCTTTGATTTATGCAATACTCGCAGTTGTTGGCTTTTTGTTGTGGAAGGAGCGTTATAACGAAAAGCTAAAACCGGTATTATTTTTATTTATAGTGCAAATGATTATGAATTGGTTTTGGACTTTCATATTTTTTCGCTGGCATTATCTTGGGTTTAGCTTCCTATGGATTGTCATATTAACTTGTCTGGTTTTAGCATGTATTTATTTAAGTGTTGCAAAGAAAAAAGAGGTTGCTTTGTTATTAATTCCCTATTTTGTCTGGTTGGTGTTTGCTGCCTATTTGAATGGTGTAATTTGGTATAAGAATTGATTTAATATAGACACGAATACAACTTTAGGGTTCTGTCGGAGGCAAAAATTAATACCAATCCGATTCCTAAAACTAGCATTTATTTTTCAGCTTTAGGAAGAAAAAATCTTGCCAAGTCGATACTTTCGCTAAGATTTACTCTAGCATTTATCCAATTTAACTTGACTTGGGCTGAGGTTTGTTCGCGTTGATTTACAAGAAATAAGGTGCTATCCCCGGCGTAAAACTTTTTAGTTTCACCATTTTCAACTTGTCTTGCTAACATGAGTTCTCTTTTCAGTAAGACCACTTGTTGCTTATAGATTTTTATAGCCACTAGAAGGTTATTGATTTGATTGCGCAATTGTTCATAGGTCAATTTTTTTTGAGCACGAACCTGGTGTAATTCGCTGGTAGTGCTAATTAACTTACCTCTTGCTTCACGTTGAAAGATAGGAAATTTTAAGTTTACTCCTATCATGGCCCCTTGAGGAAGCAATAAGGGGTAGCCTCCAGTACCATTTTGCTTAAATGTATAGGCGGTTGCATCTAAGTAGGGAAGAAGCTCATTTTTTGCTAATTTTTGTTTTAATTTAACTATGTTTGAATAATTATGTAGCTTACATAAAGCAGGGTGATGTTTTAATTGAGATAGTATTTGACTTGGACGAATGGTTGGCGTGGGAAATGCCTCTGGGAGTTGAGTCTCTTCTGCCCTCAACGGATGGCCCTTGTTGTCTCGGTAAAAAAGGGAAAGATTAATTCCTGCCTGAGTGAAGACCAGTTTTCCCTGATTGACTAGCTGTTCCCGTTTTAAAATAATCTGTAAATTTTCTGCTATCGCTAATTTAGGTAATGCCCCTTGTTGCGCTTGCTGAACAATAGCATTTTGTCTTTTTTTCGCTAATTTCAACAAATGATTTAACGTTCTTAATTGTAAGCCGGCTTCAACCCATTGCCAATAAGCTTTTATGCCATCTTGATAAATTTGAATTTTTATTGAAGCGGCATCATGTTGTTTCATTTGTATGGATTGTTCTTTGGTTAAGACATTGGTTCGATCTTTATCAATTTCTCTATTGCGTAGCAAAGGCATGGAAATTCCAGCACGATATTCACCACCCGAGTTAGTCAGATAGTTTTGGTAATAAATTGGCCAATCTCCTCTGCCAATTCGATATCCTGCAAACAACTGAACACCATTGTAAAAAGTTGGTACATTAAATAGCGCATCTGCATAATTATTAATATACCCTCCAACCGGTTGAGACTGAGTATTGATATCAAAGTTAGGATCAAACTTACCCAAAGCCTTCACAAATTCGCCTTCAGATTTAGTTATCTCAAGACGAGCGATTAATACTTGCGGATAGCAACGATTGATGCTGTTTATCACCTGATCAACGACTAACGTGCTATTAGATTTCGAAATACAATCGAGAGGAAATATAATTAACAGAAGTAAACAAGCTAAAATTTTTTGGTATGATGACAATACAATCATAATGCATTATTCTCACGATCACTTTCAGGTGGAAAGCCATTAAATTGTCGCCAAATTTCATACCATAGAGGAACTTGGCCTAATTGAACCCAACCATGTACTTGCACTCCTTGTCTAAGGAAACGTGGGCTTGGCCATGGTTCATCAGGCACGATAACGACCCGAAAAGAACCAAAACCATTATCAGTTGGATCGATAAATGAGACAATCCCGCCAAACGTTCCAACCGCTATTTCAGGCCATCCTCGAAATTGAATAGCCGGCCATCCTTCAAATTGAAGACGTGCTTTTTGTTGGAGTCGAACAAAAGGGATGTCATTTCCATCTATCCAAAGCTCAACAGCGCGTGATTCCGTATCAGGGATAATTTGGGCTAATTCGTCACCCGCACTGACAACCACACTTTCCTGGCCTGTCAAACGCCTAAATATTGTTCCAGCCACGTGGGCTTTGATGATTTGAGTTTGTTGCCGAGCAATACGGACATCAATATTTACTTTATCAATGTTAGCCTGTGCTAGCTCATTTTGGTATTTTGCATATTCAATTTGTGCGAGTTCATATTGCCTTTTTGAATTGATTCCTTGGTCGTATAACTTCTTCTGCCTATCCACATTGGCTTTGCCTGCAATAATTGCTTGTTTGGCTGCTTTTATTCGCAGTAAAACAGCCTTTTTTTCTAATAAAAGGCGAGATAGTAGTTCAGGATCATTGTCACTGATATCGACAATTGGATCGCCTGGTTTAACGTGCATACCTTCATCAACGTACCACTTTTTTATTCTTCCATTAATGGGCGAATTGACCATATGCTTTCTTTCGGTTGGTGAGAACGCGATTACCTTCCCATTGCCAAGTGCAAATTGTTGCCATGGAGTAAAACTTAAAAAAAGAATGATGATAACCAAGATAAGCGAAGTGATTTTTGCTATTTTTTGTGGCTTGGGCAATTTTCTTATCATTGAGTATGCATGAAGTTTCATTTTGGAATTACCAGGGTGTTGGTCAATGGGATAAAGTCGGAGCGTTGACTGAGTACGATTAACAATTGGGTGTGTAAGCCTGATAACAATGCAAGCATCTCGATTACTTCCTGGGCATTGAAGGAATCAAATATGCGGTCAATAACAATCAGTTCAGGTTGGGCAATTAGGCACCTTATTATCATCAGTTTGGTGATTTCAACAGACGTAAACATATCTTTCCATTCATGAAGCATTGTGTGAATACCATCAGGTAAGTTCAAAATTTTATCTGCAAGACCCGCCAGCTTTAATTGCTCTATGATGACCTTGAGCGATACATTCCGGTGATTGAGGACTAAATTGTCGAAAATGCTGCCTGAAAACCATTCGGGTTTTGCGATTAATAAACTAAAGCGGCGAAGCGGAAATAAATTGTCTTTAGAACAAGGGATGCCATTTATTGTGATATTAAGAGCGGATGCTTGTTGAAAGCCAAATAATTGATCAACAAACATACGGCATTTATCGGATTGCTCAGAAATAATTAACAGCGGGTTTTGGGCATTGACTGTTGCTCTTAATGTATTGTCTAACTCAATGGATATATCATTTATAGGGATGAGAAACTCCCCATGCGCTTCATCTTTTATTTTTTCCACAGGCAAATTAAGTACAGAGTCTATTTTATTTTCTGAAGCAATTAAATCGTAGTAATTTTCTAAAAGGACGCCAAATCGTTTGAAGGAATAAATAAGAGCGCCCAGAACAATTTCTGATGCAACTAACTGTCCTAAGCTTAACTGGTTATTAATCACTAGATAGCCTCCTAACCCTAATAACAGGCTGCTTGCTAGTGCTGATAAGGTATAAAAGCCGATTTGATGTTTGATGAGTTGCTTAAAGTGCGTATTTCTTGCTTTCAAGAAAGCAACTAATTTTCTATCCGTTTGTTGTGTAACATAACGGTTATATAAATTAAAGCGGAACAAATATCGATTGATCAATATTTCCTCAAGCCATGCGCCTACTGCGTGTTTTTCATAACACTCCTGTTTTGCGCTGCTCAGGGCTGTTTTATAGGGGATAAAAATGATAAGAAGGATGCCGATTATGATGAATATATCAAACACGAGGAAAAGTGGATGGTATATCAAAATTAGTAACAACCCAAAAAAGAGTTGTAAACCCAGATTGATGCCATACAGCAATAGGCTTGCTAACGATTTTTTGATAGTAACGACTTCAAAAAATCGGTTAACCAATTCTGGACCGTGATGGGTTGAAAAATTGTCTAGCGATAAATGGGTAAAGTGTTTTGTTAAGTTTAAGCTAACCTTGACCATAAGTTTTTGTTGAACGACCTCGACAACCACTATTTGCCATACGTTGAGCGCACCTAAGGCAATCATGAAAATAAATACCATGATACTTAATGTGATGACTGGCTGTAACAATTTACCAAATGCGATTAAATTGACAAGTGTCTGTGCTGCTATCGGTATACTTAAAGAAAGTATACTAATAAGCACACTCAGCATCATAATGGATAAAAGTGTTTGACGATCTAATACATCAGTGATGGAGTTAAGTGTATTATTACGCATTCCTTATGTATCCCTTTGGTCCCTAATAAATGAATTTTTACTTTTGTAATTTTTGTAAAATAAAATATTGAAGTGATTCAATTGCCTTATTCGTTTCGCTATTTTTTAGTAAAAAAACATGAATATCATTTAAAATTGGAAGTATATCACTATCTAGCCTTTCCAAATAGTTTGGAATCATGCTCCTTTGAATCGCTGTTATTCCCAATCCCGCCTGAACAGCTGCCATTTTACCCGTGTAACTTGCGCTGCTATAAACAGGACGCCAATTGATATGTGCTTTATCCAATGTTTCAATGGCATTATGTCTATAAACACAAGGCGAAGGGGAAAGGACTAATGGAATTGAGCTATTATGACTCAATGAAGGCATCAATTCCCTTTTCCCCACCCATTCAACCGGTTCAGAACAAACATGGACAGATTTCGACGAAATCTGCTGTTCATTGGTCTTAATCAGTATTAAATCCAACTTTTTTTCATTAAATCGTTCTAAAAGATTGAGTGTTAAATCACATTCCACGTTTAGTAATACGCGCGGGTGCATTCTGGAGAACTCAACCAGCACATCAGATAAGATTATGCTGGCAAAGTCTTCAGGCAACCCAAACCGTAATTCCCCTTGTAATTCAGGTTCCTTAAATCGGTCAAGGGACTCTCGGTGTAATTCATAAATTCTTTTAGCATAGCCAAAAAATATTTCGCCATCTGTCGTTAATGAAAGCTCTTTTCCACGATTTAGCAGTGGCTTTTCAACAAGATTTTCCAATTTAGCAATTTGTTGACTAATTGCTGATTGCGTTCGACCAACGCGTTGAGCAGCTTTAGTAAAGCTGCGTGTTTCAGCAACAGCTAAAAAGCATTGCAAGGTTATGGTATCTAGAGACATAAGAAATTCTAATAAATAAGATTAATATTTTTAATTTTACTTATATTAGCATGTCTTATATATTCATGCAATATAAATAGATTCCCTAATGGAGAAAGAGTGTGTATAACATGGTAACTATATTATCAATATCCTTTTTTGTAATGCCTATTTTAGCAATGTCTAGCTATTTTCTTCTTGGTAGGCGGAGAGTCATTATTGCGACTCAGTTCGGGACAGGGTTGATGGGAATAGGGTTTATAGCGAGTTTTATCGCATTAACTTATTCATTAGAGGATCCAATAAGCCGAAGTAATTCGATGTTATTTAACGCCAACACATTAAGCTTATTGCTAACGACATTGATATTATTCATTAGCTTCATTATACATCGCTTTTCATTAAGATATATGCATGGTGATAAAATTTATCGACGTTATTTTTTTAACCTTTCAGCGATTACACTAAGCACCATTTCAATGGCCTTAGCAGACAATCTCGTTTTATTCTGGGTCTCCTGGACTGCCAGTAACGTGTTTTTAGCATCCCTTATGATTCATAAAGCCCAATGGAAAGCAGCCTACAACTCAGGCGTTCTTGCATTTAAAACACACCTGTTAGGAAGCCTGTTTCTATTAACAGCAATATTTTTTCTCTATACATTCACGGGTTCTTTCTCAATTCAAAAGGTAGTGTATGACAATGGCATTTCTTCCTCTTTAACTATCTTATTTTCATTGGGCCTCATCATTTTGACAGCAATGACTCAATCAGCCATTTGGCCATTTCATCGTTGGCTTTTAAGCTCTTTGAATTCCCCTACACCCGTATCGGCTCTGATGCATGCAGGATTAGTCAATGGAGGAGGATTTTTAATTGTTAAATTTTCTCCACTTTTGACAACCCAACGTGACTTATTAACTGTTCTTTTTATCTTTGGTGCATTGACTGCTTTGTTGGGAACGGTATGGAAGCTCATGCAATGGAATATTAAAAGCATGCTTGCTTGTTCAACGATGGCGCAAATGGGCTTTATGATGATGCAATGCGGTCTAGGTCTTTTTTCTGCGGCCATTACTCATCTTTGTTGGCATGGTTTGTTTAAGTCCTACCTTTTTCTAAACTCAGGGTCGGCTATTCATCAACAACAAATAATGAATAGCCCACATCCCACAGTAAAATCACTGTTAACATCATTTGTTGGCGGATTTATTGGAATGTATGGGTTTGCTCTGATGACAGGCAAACCAATCCTATCAACCCAGACGACTACATTTCTTTTAGGCTTTGTTTTTATGACAGGGACCCAGCTAATGCTTAGCATTATTGCAGAAGAAAGATCATTTAAAAGAATCACATTGGCTTTAATATTAGTTTTTATCAGTGGTAACTTTTATGGGACAAGCATTCATGTTATCGAAATGCTTCTGCCGAATCTTATGACTGATGACCAGCAACAATTAAGCATCTTACAACTATCAACACTCGTTGTTTTCTTTTCTCTATGGATTCTTTTTAGCTTAGGGATCTATCAAAAAATAACCGATAAAAAATTATGGGATTGGTTTTATATTAAAATGCTTAACGCAAGCATGCCTCACCCTAAAACAATCACGGCAAATCGAAATACGTATAACTACTAATGAGGAGTCTCAAAATGAACCACTCGGCAGCAATCAAACCAAAGTTATCAAATAGTAAAAAAACGCAATCAGTCAATTATAAAATTGAAAATCAACGCGTCGCTATAAGAGCAATTGTTGATAATGCATCGAAAGAAATTGCACCTGTCTGGCCGCTTGAAAATTTCATTGCCTGTAATCCACTACATGGGTTTGAAACAATGCCATTTGAACAGGCTTTAGCACAAAAGAAAACAGCAAAAAAGGACGCATTATTCAACGAAAATTTAGAAAAAGTAAATTGGCATATGATTAAATGGTGTGGCAGTTTTCTCGACATTGGACAAGGCACGATTGAAATACCTCATCGTGACAAGGGGTTATATATCGGATTTTTAAAGCTAGCTCAGTTTGACAGCACGCTACACCAAAATAATATATCATCGAAGCAATGGTTATCCAGCCTGCCAACTTGTGCTGAAGATGCAATCGTTGCGTGCCTTGATAAACTGAGTGTATCCGCTGAAAACCATGAGGAATTTCTTAAGGATACCTTGTCGCACTTACCTGGTTGGGCTGGTTACATCAAATGGATGAGCGATTGGAAAGCTGACAAAAAAAGTGAAGAAAATCCAATTTGTCTCACTGATTTCCTAGCAATACGACTCGTTATTACCTGTTTATTATGGCCAGACGCAGCGATAGAAAAAAAAAAAATTTTTTGAGTTTGATCACCAAGAAATTATTCAGTTAATAAAAAACAATGAAGATAATTACAGGCAATGGCTTTTTAAGAAGCTTTTGCCTGAGTTAAAAAAGGTCAATGCGAAAATAGAAAGGGCTGAGGTACAAATGGTATTTTGTATTGATGTTCGTTCCGAGCCCTTTAGACGCTCCATAGAAAAATTAGGCAATTATGAGACATTAGGTTTTGCAGGATTTTTTGGATTACCGGTTAGTATTAAAGACTATGATAGTGAAAAAATAAAGGACTCTTGCCCCGTATTATTAAAGCCCCGCTTCCATATTGTTGAAAAACCAATTGCTGCAAATGAGCATTACCTGGCGCGTCATAAGCAAGGAAAAAAATTTAAAACGCTTATAAGGCAGGTTTATCAGCAATTAAAGTATAATTTTTCAACACCTTTTGCGCTAGTCGAGTCATTAGGGGTTTGGTGCGGGATTAATATGTTCTTAAAATCGTTCACCCCGCGCTTCTATCGACGGATCACGAGAGATTTTAATCATATGATATGTCCTCCAATTCAAGGCAAACAAGATTTTGAATTAGATAGGGTTGATACAGACAGTGGAATGTCGCTTGAAGAGCAAATAACCTATGCTGAAATGGCATTGCGGTTAATGGCATTGACTGATAATTTCGCGAAACTTGTCATTTTCTGCGGGCATGGCAGTTCAACCCAGAATAACCCTTATGCTTCTGCGCTGGATTGTGGCGCGTGTGGAGGCAATCAAGGAGGGAAAAATGCACAATTACTCGCTTTTATTCTTAACAAGGAAATAGTCAGACAGGCATTAGCAAAAAATGCAATCAATATTCCCTCTGATACCCAATTTTATGGAGCTCAGCATGATACGACGACCGATGAAGTAACTATTTATCCTCCAAATCATAGTCAAAGCATTCACCAAAGCAGATTGGAGCAACTTCAAGCGGATCTAAAATTGGCAAAGAGAAATAATAACTTGCAAAGAGCGTGCGACTTAAATGCATTTGAAAATTCTGAAAGTAATATTGATCGTCGAAGCGCAGATTGGTCCGAAACTCGACCCGAATGGGGCCTTGCGCGTAATGCAGGATTTATTGTTGCGCCTAGGCAGTTGACGAAAGACATTAACCTTGAAGGCCGTTGCTTTTTACATTCATACGATTGGCGCCAGGATAAAGAGGGGCAATTACTTGAAACCATTTTGACCGCACCTATGGTGGTTGCCCAATGGATAAATGCTCAATACTTATTTTCAACCATTGATAATGCGGCTTATGGCAGTGGGAGCAAAATCACGCATAACATCACTGGAAAAATTGGGGTTATGCAGGGAAATGCGAGCGATTTAATGCATGGATTGCCTTTGCAATCAGTCATGTCCCATGACGACATACCTTATCATGAGCCACAGCGGCTATTAACTATCGTCTACGCTCCTCGAGCGATGGTAACTGAGATAATTGCAAAGCACCATCTCCTAAAAACGCTATTTTTTAATCAATGGGTGCATATAGCCGTAATTGATCCTCAAAGCAATCAGTTTTTTTGTTTAGAAAAAAACAATACTTGGCAATTAATTCAATAAAAGGAGTGCTCAATGAACATCATTCAGGTCTTAGATAAAAAGGATATGAGTATTACGCTGCATCCAATGAAAAAAATTGAATTGGTGGTACCTAGTGAGAATGAACATGTGGTGGCAGCCATGATTGAAAAAGCAAATATTACGGGATTTACGTTAATAAAAAATATTTCTGGAAAAGGCCATAGTGGGTTTCATGAGGGAGCAGCCATATTCAATGATAAAGAATCCTTTGTGATGTTCATTGCCGTTGCGCCAGAAGACGCAATTGCATCGATTGCCTTTGGGATGAAAACATTATTTCAAAAAAACTCGGGTGTGATGTTTGTATCAGATGTTTCTGTTGCAAGAGTTGACTATTTTTCGTAACTCAAAAAATCAATGCAGGGAGTATCGACATGTACTATAAAGATAAAAAAGTATTATTAGCCACAAAGCATGAAAAAGAAAAAGTGATTAAACCTCCCTTTGAACAAAACCTAGGTTGTCATATTCATGTTCCAGATGATTACGATACGGATCAGTTTGGAACCTTTTCAGGAGAAATTCCAAGAACTGCTTCAGCATATGAAACATTAATTTTAAAGGCTAAAAAAGCGGCACAAGCTTATGCATATCAATATTGCATATCCAGTGAAGGCAGTTTTGGGCCTCACCCTCAAATTTACTTTTGTCCTGCAGATACAGAGCTCATGGCATTTATCGATTTAGAAAATGATTTAATTATTATGGAGTATGAGTTAACCACAAAGACAAATTTTAATCATATCGATATTCGCGCTAACGATAATTTCGAGGGCTTTCTCAAAACCGTAAAGTTCCCCAGTCACGGGATGATAGTTCGAACTCTTGATTCAGAAAATGAAATGATTGAAAAGGGCATTCAAGAATACACTCGTCTTAAAGAAATTATTAGAAAAGCATTCGACTACAGTAGCATTATTCGCCTTGAAACAGACATGCGAGCCATGATGAACCCACTTAGGATGCAGGTTATTGGCATTTTGGCTAAAAAATTAGTTAAGCGCATTCAACAACGTTGCCCACATTGTCAAACGCCAGGGTTTGGGGAAGTTTCAACGCAAGGATTTCTAAACTGTAGTTATTGTGGCACACAAACGGGACTCTATAAAAATCAGGTTCTAAGTTGTCTTAAGTGTGAATATAAGACCTATAACAAGCGTGAAGATGGGAAAGAATTTGCTGAACAAAGTTATTGTCCTAATTGTAATCCTTAACGTAGACAAGTATTTGGCGATCGAATGTTTCAGTTACGAGGCAATGTTTATGATTTATCATTCCTTAATTACCCCATTTGTTCTAACTAAATGGATTTTCTAATATTGTCTTGCGATACACCATAAATCAACCCGACTAGCACCTTGCCTTTTCAACTCCTTCGCCAATGCATTCGCTGTGGCTCCGGTTGTCATAATATCATCAATAATGACAAGATTTAATTGATCGGCTGGTTTAGAGCGGAATGCATTTTTAATATTGCTTTGTCTGCTTGTTTGGTTCAATAGCGCTTGCGGACTATGAAAAACGATGCGTTGGCAAAGCGTTTGGTTCATGGGTATCCCCGTTTGTTTACTTAAGGCCTTTGCTAATAAACTTGTTTGATTAAACCCACGGCTGCGTAAACGTTTGCGATGTATTGGCATTGGGATCAAATAGTCAATGTCTGCTAAAGGTTGGGGGAGATGGCGCTGCATGCAGTGGGCTAAGAAGGGTGCTAAAAATAATTGATTATGATATTTGAAATCATGGATTAAGCCAGTTAAGGGTGGGGTGTATCGCCAAAAAATATGCGCGTTATCAATATAGCCCTGAGACGGTTGGCATTGGCCACATAACGTATCTGAGGAAGTTTGCATGGGCATAGCACATCGTCGACATGCTTGATTAATTTGCTCGAAATAACGTTGGCAGCGTGTGCAAATGGCGTGTTGATTATCGATTGGCAAACGGCATAAATAACATCGACAAAAAGCGCAACGCAATGAATGGATAAAATGACTAAACAAGGTTGGATTTCCTATAGCTAACACGTGTGTCAAAGCATGCAATACCTGCTTTTAAAATGCAAGTGCATTAGGCATGGGTGGCTAAGGTTTGTGCTGCAGCAATTTCTGTATTAACCATTAACGGTTTTATCTCCTGCTCAAATTGGGTTAAAAGCGCATGCAAGCTGAGTTCGTAGCCTGGTTGCTCTGGTTTAACGCGAGGGGGGAAATGGGTAAGCCCATACTGAATTTTTGCTTGCAAATGACTTTTACAATCAGGGTCGCCAGGATTAGCGACTAAAGCTTGTGTTATATTCGATAACTGGGCAACGTATTGTTCACGTTGGCTTTGGTCGGTTTGATAGCCAAAACAGCCTAAGAAAACGGCTAGGATATTTCTCAAAATATCTTTAATAGCATATTTTGCCGCGCGCTGGTGAAGATAATCCGCAAAAATACCGCCATACTTTGCCTCCACACTGCCAAAATAACGCTGATTAACTGGCAAATTTTGAAAAATTTGGCTGGTCTGTTTTGAGAGATTTTGTTTTGGGGGTATCACTTGGATGGCATCAAGGCGTTGTTTTAACAGAGCAAGTGCGTTTGTTTCATGATTATTTGAATTATCCGAAATAGGGTTGTCTTCCTTAAGATGGAGTTGGTCGAATTTAATTGTAAATGATGTGATTAGTTCGGTTAGTTTCTGTTTAGTCTTGATTTGCATCGTTCTTGTTAACGTTGCTTTCTCGAAATCATTAACGATGGCTTGGAGGCATTCTATGATAAATGGTTCGATCGATAAGCTATAGGTTTTGTTATCAAGGCTTTGTTGAACCCTTGTATTTATGTGCTTTATAGCATCCGCTTTTTCTTGCACAGAAGTTTGATATTCTATGGCCTGGCTCTGATATTTATGATGCAAAATATCGGTATCATCTGCTTGGATAAGCTCTTGAATAGACTTGCACAACTTGCGCAGATCGAGTTCCTTTTCCTCTAACGATTTGAGCAGTATTGGAATACTTGAGTTATGGCCCGATTCGATTGGTTGAATGGTGCCATAAGTTTGAATCGCCTCATCAATCAAACCAATCGAATCATCGATGGATAGACTCTTAGACTTATCCAATTCTCGGATGCTTTTTCTTACACTGGTTTCTAACGCCAGCTTGTTGGCTACGTTATGGTTCAATAATAGAATATATTTTTGTTGAAGCAATAGCTCATAATCAAGTTGGCAAAACAAAGCTTTCATTATAGAAGAATAAATAGCTTGGCGTAATGGTTGTTTTTGTTGGTATGTGATTGCTTGATCCAGGTGCGATAGCTTAAGAAACTCACTGGCTTTCAGAAGGCTCAATGGAGAGGTTGTTGGCATCTGTCCCAATTGTGAACGATATAGGGATAATTTGTCTTTAACGATATCTTTTAAATAATCAATATCCGTTGACTCTACATCAGAAATATAATGATAAGCGTGATATTTAAATTGGTATAACAAACTGTTTGCATAATTCTCGCCTTCATCTAGAAAATGGTCTAAATATTTCCTCAACTGTTTCCATCCGGGAGCGGGAATGTCTTCATTTTCGTCGAGAGATAGATAGTATATTAAGTCGCGTCTAGTTGCCTGCGATAATTGGATAGGAGAATTACTAAGCTTTGCTAAATCAATGAGGAGGTTCTCAAAAAATGAGCAAGCATTCACCATGTTGTTATGTAGGGCTTGACGTTGTTCTACTAACTGGCTGGATGAATACTGTAATAAAGAAGGTAAATTAGGCTTGGCTTCAAAACCACTATTATTGGCTTGTTTAACTTGAATGAGATCTTGATTGGCTTTTCGATACAGCTCCAATGCGATTACTTCTTGTTTTTCAAGCGATTCAAGTTCAAGCTCAATATCTTTTTTGCTTAGCATGCTCCCAAGAGAACCATTTTTATCAGAAAGAGCCAATTTGCACTGTTGGATAAATTTAGCAATCTTGCTTTTACTTAAAAAAAAATATTGTGCGCTTTCTGTTAGTGTGTCAGAGGGGTGTGCTTGAATGAAATCGTGAAAATTAGCAAAGGCTTGATCATTTGCCATAAGTATCTGTTCATGACTTGAGACTTCTCTATAAAGCTCCATAGCGACGTCTGGATCATTGGTTTTGCGTATGCGTTCCAAGAGATTGTTTGTTTGATGATGATCATAGGAGTGGCAAAGCTTTATAAATTCGTAGTAGTTAATGCGATTTTTTAACAGTTCGAGTTTGGTTTTAAGGGTCGCTCTATCTAGTTTGCCCGCTTGAACAAGGGCATCGACGATTTCATTGACAGCTTGTTCTTCAAGCACTTTAGAAAATTGGAGGATAGCAATCCCCATCTGGTAGGTTTTCTCACTATTTATTTGGGGGACCCTATCTTCACCGATTTTTTCAAGAAGTGCTTTTAGCTGTTCCGAATCGGTATTTAAAAGCCCTATCATCGATTTTGGGAATAATTCGATAGCGCTAGCAATTGCGTAAAATACAATTTTATCGTAATTATCTTGACTTGCATTAGCAGGAATAACGCTAGACCACGGTTTCCCTTCGATTTTCATGATGGTTGCCCGGAGATCATTGATAGCATCAGTTATCAAACTGAAGCCAGCTGAGGCATTGGTTGCGATTTTGATAGCAGAAGTAAAAAATTCAAACATCCTTATAATCCAAAATTTTACATATTAATAGTGAACTTTGACCAAATGTTATCCGAATGGTTTTGCTTATGCAAATATCTTTTTCTACTTCGTACCGGGCAAAAAACAAAGAACTAATACGAGTCCGTGAGCGTGCCCGAGCCCGAGTCCGGTTTAAAGAATTAAATGATAAACTTTGATCTTGAAACAGCCCACCGAAAAATAGTGAACTATGCCCATTAAAACCCGGGCACGTACTAGTTATTAGTTATTGTCCGGCACAAAGCTTTTTCTAACATAAATCCATCAATTGAAGCAATGGTATGCTAAACTATGGGCTTTAATATTTAGCAATATACATATCCATATGACAAGAAACGTTGAAATTGGCAAAGCATTTGATCGTGTTGCAACACAATATGAAAAATCAGCCATCATCCAACAAGAAATTGGTAATCGCTTAATTGAACGTTTGGATTATCTAACCATTACACCAACTCGTATTTTAGATTTAGGCTGTGGGGTCGGGCAATTTAGTCAGGCATTAAAAAAACGATACCCAAAAGCGCATATTGTTGGCATCGACTTATCCTATCAGATGCTTAACGTGGCGAAATTAAAGCAAAGCTGGCGTTCAAAATGGAGTTTGGTTGGTGGTGATATAGCGACATTACCTTTTGCCAATGAGTCGTTTGACTTAGTGTTTTCGAATCAAGCTGTCCATTGGGTAGAAAATGTTAACGCACTCTTTTCGGAGTTACATCGAATCATGGCCGTCAATGGGTGTTTGATGTTTTCAACGCTTGGGCCTGATACCTTTAAAGAACTATCAACCGTGTTTAAAGCCATTGATGATTATGAGCATGTCAATATCTTTCAGGATATGCATGATATTGGCGATAGTTTGTTGCAAGCACAATGGCTTGACCCAGTGATGGATATGGAATTTATCACTGCTCAATATGCCTCGGTGAATGATTTGTTGAAAAGCCTAAAACGTCAAGGGGTGAAGAACATTCATCCACAGCGTAAACTTGGGCTCAGTGGTCGTCAATTTTTACAGCAATTATCCTCCCTCTATCAGCAGACATTCGCACAAGCAGGAAAAGTTCCGTTGACTTATGAGGTTGTATATGGACATGCCTGGCGAGGGGAGTTGAAAAGCAAGACCATTGGTCAGGATACATTTGTGCCAATCGATAGTATAAAGCGTTGGTAAAATCTGGGTCTAAGCAATATCTGTCAACAAATACGTGAACGTTTGCGTTACCGTTTTCGTTACCGAAATGACAAGATTCCTTTGTGTCGATATTATTAGGTTCGGAAACGGTAACGCAAACGTTCACGTAAAAGTCAATTGATTGTTCTTGACCTAGCCCCGCACCCAGCTTGTATTTATATGGATATTAAGATACATTTCTAGTATAAGCAGTTATTTTTTGGGGAATACTTCATGGAGTTTGTCAGTAGTTATGTATCCCATCAACCCGATATACAAGGCTATGTTCAATACAGTGCAGAGGATAATTTCGTCTGGAAAACCTTGTATGAAAGGCAAATTGAAATTTTACCTGGGCGGGCCTGTTCTGCCTTTATGGAAGGGTTGGAGGCTTTAAACTTATCAAAAGATGCAATCCCTCAATTGCCAGAGGTGAATAAGCGCTTAGAAAAGATGACAGGCTGGCGAGTTTCTCCTGTTCCGGCTTTAATTTCAGCCGAAGCGTTTTTTAAGTTGTTAGCAAGGCGCCATTTTCCCGCAGCAACGTTTATCCGGACTATGGAGGATCTGAATTATATTCAGGAACCCGATATTTTTCATGAATTATTCGGTCACTGCCCTTTGTTAACACAGACCCATTATGCTGAATTTGTTCAACAATATGCTCAGTTTGTCCTTGATTCAAAACCAACAGTATGGCCTTTATTACAGCGTTTATTTTGGTTTACCGTTGAATTTGGTTTAATTCGTGAAAACGGACAGCTTCGAGCCTATGGTGGTGGAATTTTATCCTCAATCGGTGAAACCCCTCATTGCCTCGAAAGCGATGAACCAATGCGAGTGCTTTTTGACCCTGTGGTGGCATTTAGAACACCCTATCGAATCGATCAAATGCAACCTATCTATTTTGTCATTGAAAACTTCCAACAGTTGTTTGATTTTGTTCAACAAGACATTGATAGGCTAATTCACCGAGCACGAGAATTGGGTGAATATCCCCCTTTTTTTTTAGTCGATGAGAATAATCCTAATATTCATATTAGGGCTTGCTAGCTAATGCAGGAATAATGATCACCGGTTTAAAAGCCATAGAGCTTTGTACCAGTCATTTTTAAAAAAAGCCGTCCTTGCGAACGTAGTGAAGCAATCCAGAGCGGCTTCTTGTTCGGGGATCGAACTTGATTGCTTCGCAAAGCTCGCAATGACGGTGTTTTTTAAAAAAATTGTCTGGTACGAAGGTCATTGAGATGTTCCTTTTCATAGCAATTGTGATTTACACAAAACGCTGTTATGATGGATGCTCCCGCTTTATCTTTGTGATCTATGATTGAGGGAGCATTACTTGATAAGGGTACTGATTGTTGACGATCATGCGCTAGTCCGCATGGGAATACGTCGTTTGCTTGAAGATATGCAGGATATGGAAGTTGTTGCTGATGCCGAAAGCGGTGAACAAGCCTTACAGCTGGTGAAATCGCTTAAGCCGGATGTTGTCTTGTTAGATATGAAAATGCCCGGTATCGATGGCTGGGAAGTCACAAGGCGATTAAAAAAATCTCATCCTCAAATTAAAGTGATTGCGGTGACGGCGATGGCTTCTGAACCACTTCCAAACCGGGTTTTACAGCTGGGGGCTATGGGGTATTTAACCAAAGAGTCAGGTTCTGATGAAATGGCTGCGGCTATTCGCAAAGTCGCAAAAGGGGATAAATACCTAAGTGCAGAAATAGCCCAGAAAATGGCAATTAATAGCTTGGATTCATCCCACAACTCACCGTTTGAATTATTATCTGAGCGTGAAATGCAAGTCATGTTGATGATTACCAGCGGCATGAGTGTTCAAGATATTTCTGAAAGACTCTACTTAAGCACGAAAACAATCAATGGCTACCGATATCGAATGTTTGAAAAATTGGGTATCAAAAATGACGTGGAGCTAACCTATTTAGCGTTGAAATATCGCGTCATTGAAAAACCCGTCGATCTTGATGAATAGCCGCTTATACTCATAAAATAGATCCAATTCGACATAGGGATGTTCCCTAAAATGGGTATATACTTCTGTGACTAAATCCACTTTAAAAGCGATTATATCGCGCCTAACTACAGAGCCTGGCATCTACAAAATGAAGAATGCTGAAGGCGAGATTCTTTACGTCGGCAAAGCTAAAAATTTAAAAAAGCGCGTTAGTAGCTATTTCATGAAACAAAACCAAGGTGTCAAAACAAAAACCTTGGTAGAACAAATAGCGGATATCGAGATAACCGTTACTCGTAGTGAAACAGAGGCACTTTTACTGGAGAGTAATTTAATCAAGTCCTTACGCCCAAAATATAATGTATTGATGCGCGATGATAAATCGTACCCCTATATTCATGTCAATGAGCACACTTTCCCACGCATGGAAATGTATCGAAGCAAGCGTAAACCAAAGAAAGGGGAGTTCTATGGACCATTTACTAGTTCGACTTCCGTTAAAACAACACTGAATACCATCCAAAAATTATTCAAAATACGTAATTGTCGCGATAGTTATTTTGCTGCTCGTTCAAGACCTTGCCTGCAATATCAAATAAAGCGATGTTCTGCGCCTTGTGTGAACTACATCAGTGAACAAGATTATGCAAAATCGGTCGATAATGCCCGGCGTTTTCTACAAGGTAAATGTGAGCAGATTATTAATGAACTCACGGTTCAAATGGAGGAAGCTGTATCCGATTTAGCATTTGAGGTTGCCGCTAAGCTGCGCGATCAAATCAAACTGTTACGGATGGTGCAAGAGCAACAGGGAATGGTACAGCTTCGTGGTGATGCAGATGCCTTGGCAATCGAAGCCAAACCGGGTTTTGCTTGCATACAATTGGTGACTATTCGAAATGGTGAGTTGCTGCATAGCCAATCGTTTTTTCCCTCTGTGCCCAATATATCGCTATCAGCTGAAAATGAACAAGCACTCCATCAAGCGGTTTTTGAAGCGTTTGTCAGCAATCGCTACTTTGAACAGCCTGAACGGATACCGCAGGAAATCA
This sequence comes from Pseudomonadota bacterium, assembly GCA_020051095.1. Lineage (GTDB taxonomy): Bacteria > Pseudomonadota > Gammaproteobacteria > Legionellales > Legionellaceae > JAFIFT01. The sequence goes on from JAGVJN010000025.1 coordinate 93,479, forward strand.
TTACGGATGCACACGTTGAAAATAAAGAAGCAATCGAACAAATGCTGACGGAATTAAGAACGAGTCGATGTCGGCTATTGCAAAAACCCAAAGGTAATAAGCGTCGCTGGTTGGACTTTGCCCATAACAACCTTCAATTAGCAATTCGAGACTACCAACAGTCTGCGCAAACGATGGTAAACCGCTACCAAGATCTTGAAAAGTTATTAAATAGACATCAACCCATTCATCGCATGGAATGCTTCGATATTAGCCATTCCTCCGGTGAGGCGACCATAGCGTCTTGTGTTGTATTCGATCGCCAAGGCCCAAGAAAATCCGATTATCGCCGATTTAATATTGAGGGCATTACAAAAGGCGATGATTTTGCGGCGATGAACCAAGCATTGACTCGTCGTTATCGGCGATTGGTTACAGAGGATAATTTACCGGATGTGTTGATCATCGATGGAGGAAAAGGACAAGTCAATGTTGCGCTAAAAGTACTTGCGGAATTAGGCATTGAAGAAACCACGGTTTTGGGGGTTGCTAAGGGGCCTGAACGCAAAGCCGGCTGGGAACGCTTAATATTAGCAGATACTAACATTGAGCGAACTTTACCTGAAAATTCACCTGCACTCCATTTATTGCAACAAATCCGTGATGAAGCACATCGGTTTGCCATCACGTCTCATCGAAGAAAAAGGGATAAAAGCCGGTTTGAGTCCTCTCTGGAGTCAATCGAAGGCATTGGTGCAAAGCGCAGACAAGCCTTACTCAAACGCTTTGGTGGCATTCGTGATGTCAGCTCCGCCTCTATGGAAGAAATTAGTAAAGTACCGGGCATCAGCCAAGCGTTAGCCGAACGTATTTATCATCATTTTCACCGCTAACTATAATGCTAGCAAAGATGCAGGAATTATTTGACTGAAACCTAGTTGCAAAGCCTGTTCAATAAGTTGTGATTTTGTTTGGCAGTTAAATTTGTATTTGAGCTCATTAATATGATCTTCAATGGTTCGTGGGGAACGATTTAATAGAATAGCAATCTCTTTAGAGGTCTTGCCTCTCAATATATAGAATAAGCATTCCGATTGTTTATGGGTAATTTTAAACGGGTAGTTAGCTGTTTGTATTTGATAACTTTGTACCTCCCATTTTGGATCCTTTGACGATTGAATTATATTAAATAAAGCGCTACTAATCGATTTTATTGGAATATCCGTAGTGGAAACAAGGACGAATGTGCGATTTTGTTCATCATCAATTTTTATTTTGGAGGTATATAATATTTTTAAGCAATGTTTACTTGGATAATAGCCAATATCTAGAAAAAACTGATTATCAGTTGCCAAAACAGAGCGATCTTGTCTAGTAATTTCTTCATGTAAGGAAGAAGCGGCGCAATTTAGTTGCGAATCATTCAACCCAATCATATCAGCACTCTTTTTGAATCCAGTTAATTGTGCAGCTTTTTGATTGGCGGCTACAAAATTTAAACGGCTATCTTTAATCAGTATCGATTGTGGCAGCTTATTGAAAATTTTAACAATATCCCAATGAATGAAGTTTTCACAGTAAACGAGTGTATTCATAATAATTAATTCAATTGCAGCGTTTGATTATACTCCAGCAATCTAACATTAATTTTGTTTCAACGCACTCTTGTCAATATTATGGATAAGCTGTTAAACCAATTTCTTAAGAAACATAGATAACCAATTAATCCTAGTCTCGATAAAATTTAATGGACAAAGTTTTTACCAGCTTAGTCCGGTTTACTCGTTTTGCCCAATATTTCGAATCAATAAAACCGTAAATATTACGGTGTTTTGGCAACGAATTGCGAATTAGGCTTGTAATGGATAATTTAACATTCTCAGAAGGAGTTAAGGGTGAAAAAAATTCTATGCATATTCTTATGTCTCATTTCCACGGCTACGTTTTCACACCATTTTTTTCTAGGTAAAGAAAAGAGCGCTACATTAGATCGAATCAGTTGGTCGTTAAAAGGAAATGGCCATTCTCATATCATTCAAAATGTATCGGGCAAGCCACTTCGGTTGGATTTGTGGGTTGATAAAATTGTTGCTGGTACATTAGACACACCGAGCGATGGCATTTACGTTTTGTGCGGCCAAGGCTTCCAAAAAATGGAGGCTGGAACAGGTATCATTTGCGATATTCCATATCCTGGATATGTCATGTTTGCGGTTTATCCATTTGTTAATGGCGCAACTGGCCATTTTGGTATTCACTATTGAAAGCAAACAGGAGAATATAATGAAAAAAATATGTATCGGGATGCTATTTTGCCTACTGTCTTTAAACGCTACAGCAAGCCAAATTGTTCCTCAATCGCAATATGCTACAAATTCGGCCGTATATCCTTGGAGTCTGTCATCCCCTGGCGAACTTAACTTGTACAAAAATATTTCCAGTAAAGAAGTAACCTTTATTTATTCGACTAATACTAACTCAGACACGGTTGTCATACGCTGCCCATTGAATGATATTGTGCTGAGAGCAAATTTCACCTATATCTGCTGGTTACCACCAGGGGAAAGCGCGAAAATCGAACTAAAACCCTATTATTTTAGTCAGGGGGCCTCAGGTAGTTATTCCATAATCTTCTAATCCAAAAAATCCCGGCTCTTTAGAGCCGGGCTCAATTTGATAATCAAAAATTGCTTGTTCAAACCAGGTATTGAGCGAGCAGTATGTATGTAATAGTTAATGAGTGTAATATGTCTAAAATAAAGATGGAAACGGAAGATTATCTACTGAACGTTCACGCATCTGATAAACTATTTACTAGGTTGGGCCTGAATCTTGCTGGTTTATGCATTTCACTCCGTTATTTTTAATGCTATGATGATGCTATTTGAGTCATAAGAATGACTGTGTCAAAAACGTTGGTTAACCCAAAACAATCTCTTGTTCGTTCGACATCAATTGTCTCATTATTCACCTTTCTCTCTCGAATTCTTGGGTTTGTTCGCGATATGGTGATTGCGCATTTTTTTGGAGCTCAAGCTGGAGTTGATGCCTTCTTTGTTGCTTTTCGTATTCCTAATTTTATGCGTCGATTATTCGCAGAAGGTGCTTTCTCACAAGCGTTCGTCCCCGTTTTAGCAGAATATCAACAAACTCAGCCAATACAGGATGTTCGCTTATTCATTGGCCGCATTGCTGGAAGCTTAGCGTCCGTGTTGACTTTGGTGACGCTTGTTGGTGTCGTCGCTGCACCTATTATCGTGATGCTATTTGCTCCGGGCTTTGAATTTGATAATGGGCGAGCGGAACTAACTACTCATATGTTACGGATTACCTTTCCCTACCTGATGCTGATTTCGCTCACAGCACTTGCAGGGGCTATACTAAATACCTATGGTTATTTTGCAATTCCTGCTTTAACACCGATTATTTTAAATTTTTCGTTGATCTTTAGTGCGGTTTATCTCACCAGTTATACATCCCCGCCGGTTGTGGCATTGGCTTGGGGGGTTTTGATTGCAGGGTGCGCACAGTTTTTATTCCAAATTCCGTTTTTAAAGCAACGAAATCTCCTGGTTCGACCATTCATCCATTGGGGCGATCCGGGCGTGAGACGGGTATTAAAGCTAATGGTGCCAGCCTTATTTGGTGTCTCAGTGGCTCAAATCAATTTGTTAATCGATACAATTTTTGCCTCATTCTTACCAGTGGGAAGCGTTTCTTGGCTCTACTATACCGACCGATTAACCGATTTTCCCTTAGGCGTTTTTGGTGTTGCTGTGGCGACGGTAATATTACCTCATTTATCTCGTAAAAGAGCGAATCAAGACCCGCTTGCATTTTCTCGATCCCTGGATTGGGGTATACGCATGATTTTACTGGTTGGTGTCCCTGCCTTTGTTGGCCTGGCATTTTTCTCGATGCCCTTAATTGCTTCCTGTTTTGCTTATGGAAAATTTACTCAATTGGATGTGATACAAACCCAAAAGAGCTTAATTGCGTTATCATTGGGTGTGCCACCCTTTATGCTGGTGAAAGTGTTAGCGTCAGGATTTTATTCAGGCCAAGATATTAAAACCCCAGTGAAAGCGGGGGTATACGCAATGATTGTTAATAGTTTACTGTGCGCCGCTTTGATTTTCCCCCTAAAACACGCAGGCCTTGCCTTAGCTTCTGCACTCGCTGGTTATGTTAACGCTGGCCTATTGATGTATTGGTTGATACGGCGCAAGATATATCATCCAAGTGCGGGATGGCTTAAATATGCATTACAACTCATTGTTGCTAATTTGGTTATAAGTGGCTATCTCTATTGGCAAATGGGGAATCTTGCAAAGTGGTTAGCCCTTTCCCCCATATTTCGTTTAAGCTATTTGCTCGCGCAAGTGATGGTGACTTTACTTATCTATCTTGTAGCACTTTTTGTTTTAGGCTTACGGTATAAGCAGTTTAAAGGACGGCAATCATGACAACACTCCCGCCATTTTTTTTAACTAACATCGAGGATGGCGCTTGTGTCATTGAATTGATCGATGAAGCTGACTATGAACAGAATTTGGCAAAAATGACCCCTAGAGAGCAACAATGGCTTTCTCACCATTCAATAGCTGGCAAAGTTGGTGAGGTATGCTTTATCTACGGCGATAACGGTCAACTACAAAAAGCTATTATGGTGGATAAGGCAGATAACCGCTATCTAAGTTTGGCAAAACTAGCCAAACAATTACCATCGGGCCATTACCAATTAGCGAATAACTTGGATAATGAAGATTTGCTGGGTTGGGGGAGCACACAGTATTCCTTTACTAAATATCGAGAATCCAAAGAAAAGTTGAAGACCTTGCAAGTGACACCTGCTCAACTGGATTGGTTACACGATGAGCTAGAGGCAATATTTTTGGTAAGAGATCTCATCAATACACCCGCCAATGATTTGGGACCTAGTCAATTAGCCGATGCGGTGAAACAATTGGCAGTCCAGTTTCATGCGGAATATGAGGAGTGCGTTGGCGATTCGTTGTTAACCCACAATTATCCGGCTATCCATGCGGTTGGAAGAGCAGCAGCCGATGCGCCACGGCTAGCAAGTTTGCATTGGGGTAAAAAAGGCGATCCGTTAATTGCAATCGTTGGGAAGGGCGTGTGCTTTGATAGTGGTGGGCTTGACATTAAACCGGCTCAAAACATGCGCTTAATGAAAAAGGACATGGGAGGGGCTGCGAATGCAATCGGTCTTGCTCATTGGTTAATGCGTAAAAAATTACCCATTCGAATTAGTTTATATGTCGCTGCTGTTGAGAACGCGGTAGGTGCTGGTGCATTTCGCCCCGGTGATGTGATAACCATGCGCAATGGTTTAACGGTAGAAGTGGATAATACGGATGCCGAAGGTCGATTAGTTTTGGCCGATGCAATAACACGAGCTTGTGAAGACAAGCCGCAGCTAATGATTAATTTAGCGACTTTAACGGGTGCAGCACGTGTTGCTGTTGGAACCGATATTTCAGCGATGTTTTGCAACAATGAGGCATTGGCTAGTGCTGTCGAAACAGCATCGTTAGCTGTCCATGATCCCGTTTGTCGGTTACCGCTTTTTCCAGGCTATGAAAAAATGTTAGACTCATCCATTGCTGATTTAGTCAATGCGCCGTCATCCTTCTATGCGGGTGCCATCACTGCCGCTTTGTTTTTACAACGATTTGTTGAAAAAGGGATACCCTGGATTCATTTTGATGTGATGGCTTGGAATTTAAGCAGTAAACCCGCTAAACCAGAAGGCGGGGAGGCCATGGCGATACGTGCATTAGGACAGTACTTGAAAGCGAAACATGGTGGATAAATCATGAGCCATAGTGACCGATATATTCAAGCACGGCGAGCTACACTGATTGGTGCCGTTACCAATTTACTTTTAGCCGTTATGAAAACCATCGGGGGGGTTGTTTTTTATTCCCATGCCTTAGTCGCAGACGGCATTCATTCATTTGCGGATTTATTAACCGATCTCTTAGTGATCTTTGCCTCCAAATTTGGCAGTGAGGAGGCGGATTCACAGCATCCATATGGACATCAACGTATAGAAACGGCCGCTACATTTATGTTGTCCGTTTTTTTAATGATTGCTGGTGGGGCGATTGGTTGGGATGCGATTGAAGCGTTGTTTCATGTTGGCAAATCCCCTGACAAAATCGCCATTATCATTGCGATAATATCTATTCTTGCGAATGAAGGCCTATTTCAGTACACAAAATTGATAGGGACACGCATCCAATCAGAACTATTAATTGTGAACGCTTGGCACCATCGTTCTGATTCGCTCTCATCCTTGGTTGTTGCGGTAGGCTTAATGGGAGTATGGCTTGGATTTTATCATCTTGATGCCGTTGCTGCCATTGTCGTTGCTTGGATGATTATCAAAATGGGGTGGGATTACTCCTGGAATAGTGTCAAAGAATTAATTGATACGGCGGTTGATGATGAAACAATTCGTCAAATTGAAGATAAAATTACGGCTGTGCATGGTGTCAAAAAAATGCATCAATTAAGAACCCGTTCTATGGGCGGTGATGTGTATATTGACGTGCACGTTCAGGTCTCACCTATGATATCTGTTTCAGAAGGACATCATATTGCTCAAAATGTCCATCGATCGCTATTGTTATCAATCGAAAAAGTGAAGGATGTTACTGTCCATATTGACCCTGAAGATGATGAGGAAGTATGCCCATCGTTTCATTTACCCAGCCGTGACATCCTGGAAAAATCGATTTTTTCGGATTTAAAAAAGCAGTTTTCTGCTATAGACAATATTGTTATCCATTATATTGATGGCGATATATTTATCGATATCTTTGTCAAAAATGAAGCTATCGATATGATCCAACTTGAAAAAGCGGTTGTCTCAAAGTGCCAAGCATACGCCGAGATTAAGAAGATACAAGTGTTGCAATGTATATCAAAAATTGCTAATTAAGTCATTTGCTCTTATTATATGCATCTGAATAAACAAATAACGCGATTATATTATCAAGTTAGGCGTGTGCAATTGCCAATTTTGATGTTTCCTAGTTCTATTCTGATTCATGATGGTGAATGAAAAACATGGTTTCCTCCTATATGTTAAAATTACTGTTTGCCTTAGCCATACTTGCCGTAACATGGTTAGCCGGTTGGTATCCCTTTCGTCATAAAAAAAAGCATAGTACCCATTTTGAGCTGCCTGTTGGGGAGTCGTTAGCAACGGGGGTTTTTCTTGGTGCAGCGTTGATGCATATGTTGCCAGAGGCTCACCAGTTATTTCAAAATTTAGGGTACCACTTCCCTTTTTCGTATAGCTTGGTGGGTATCGTGTTCCTTGGTTTTTTATGGTTAGAACATCTTGGCAAGGAACTGTATGAACACCGTGATACCTCGGATGTCGCTTTTGCAATACTTGCGATGGTGATGATGTCAGTTCATTCCATTATTTCGGGCACAGCGCTTGGGATTACCCAACATAATTCCGTTATTATTATATTGTTTTTAGCGATTATTGCTCATAAATGGGCTGAAAGTTTTGCAATTTCTATCCAATTAAATAAAAGCAATATGTCGTTACGAAATGGACAACTATTATTTATGATATTCTCCTTCATGACACCATTAGGTATTCTAATAGGTGGTCTTTCTGGGCAGCAGGATCACAATGATTCGCTGTTTGATGCGGTCATCATGTCGATTTCAGCAGGGACCTTTTTATATTTGGGAACACTGCATGGCCTTGAGCGCTGTGTCATGGTGCAACGGTGTTGCAATTTACGCGATTTTAGCTTTGTGATCATTGGTTTTCTAATGATGGGTTTGGCGGCAATCTATGTCTAAATTTCTCCAACAAAAGCCAATCATACTTGCTTCCTCATCTGTCAACCGACATGAACTGTTAGCATCGATTGGCCTCGAATTCACTGTGCATGCAGCAGAGATAGATGAACAAGCTATCAAACATCACTTTCAAGATGAAGATCCTAAGCAAATTGCTAACAGACTTGCTCAACAAAAAGCATTGACTGTCAGTGAGCGATATCCTCATCAATACATCATTGCTGCTGATCAGCTTTGTCATTGTGAGGGGGTGCTCTTTGACAAACCATTGACACACGAGCGAGCTTTGCAGCAGTTGATGGCATTACAGAGCAAAACCCATCAACAAATTTGTGCCATGGCTATCGCCTACCAAGGAGCGATTATCTGGTCTGAGCAAGATATTGCAACCCTAACCATGAAACCATTATCCGCTGATACGTTAGATGCTTATTTGCAAGAAGATAGGCCTTACCATAGTTGTGGTTCCTACCATTATGAGCAATCGGGTAAGTGGCTCTTTCAGTCTGTGATAGGAAGTGACACATCTATCCAAGGCCTGGCTCTAATGCCTTTGGTTAAAGCGCTGGAAGAATTAGGGATTGTCGCATTAGCATTGCCAATGGCTTAGAATCATGACAAGATGCATGGAACTTAAGGACGTTCACTCATATCGATTCGGAGTATTGAATGACGAAAGCAGAGAACTTTGAACAATCGTTGCGATCATTAGAAGAAATTGTGCAAAAACTAGAAGCCGGTGAATTATCGTTAGAAGATTCGCTGAAAGCATTTGAGGAGGGCGTCAAGCTTGCAAGGCAATGTCAGAAAACTTTGAGTGAAGCGGAGTTAAAAGTGGAAAAAATCACCCAAGAGATGATGCGAGAAGATGAGCGTTCTGATGATGTCTGATGTGATTCAAACACACTTATTGAAATTTGAAGATTATCTTAAAACGGTTGTTCACCAAAAACCAATTCCATCGACTCGTCTTAAAGCGGCTATTGAGTATAGCCTCCTAAGTGGCGGAAAACGCTTTAGGCCGTTATTGGTCTATCTAACGGGTGAACTGTTGCATATTGATTCGAAAATTTTGAATGTGATTGCTGCTGCGGTCGAAATGGTCCATTGCTATTCTCTCATTCATGATGATTTACCCGCGATGGATGATGATGATTTTAGACGAGGAAAGCCCAGTTGTCATAAAGCGTTTGATCAAGCAACTGCCATTTTAGCCGGTGATGCTTTATCTTCCTGGTCAATTGAACTATTAGTGACAGAATTATCAGGACACCTACCAGCAAACACCATTCTGCTCATTTGTAAGCGATTATTAAAGGCAATTGGTGTCGAGGGGATGATTAGTGGTCAGAGTTTGGATTTGACTGTTCTTGCATCCATGGCTGTGACAGAGCTTGAACTTGAAGCGATTCATCAATTGAAAACAGGTTTTTTAATACAAGCTTGTATCTTAATGGTAGCGGATTTAATTGATTTAGACGACACTAAACAACAGGCCTTGCAACAGTTTGCAAACAAGCTTGGATTGGTTTTTCAAATGCAAGGTGATTATCTTGATTATTACGCCCCGTTGTCAACGCTCGGTAAAATGCGCTCTTCTGATTTAGCAAATGATAAAACGACTTATGCGCAGCTTTATGATAAAAATGTATTAAAGGATAAAATTAACCGATTATTTCGAAGCTGCCATGAATCGTTATTGTCTTTTTCCGATGGAAAAAGTGCTTTGAATAATTTAGTAGAATGGCTCCAATCAAGAATTGAATAAACTATTGATAAACACTATTTGGTAATATGGAACAACAAATCGAACAATCGCTTTATATGCGCGCCTTGAAGAGGCAATCTGTTGAACGAACGCCCGTTTGGCTAATGAGGCAGGCGGGTAGGTATTTACCTGAATATCGTCAAGTTCGCCAAAAAGCAGGCGATTTTATGAGTTTATGTCGAACACCTGAGCTTGCTTGTGAGGTGACCCTTCAACCACTGAGGCGTTTCCAGTTAGATGCGGCCATCTTGTTTTCAGATATTTTAACGATTCCTGATGCTATGGGGTTAGGGCTCTATTTTGCAGAAGGGGAAGGTCCTTGCTTTGAAAAACCATTGCGAAGTGAATCGGACTTTGCCCAAATTCCCAACATTGATGTGGGTGAAACGCTTGATTATGTGATACAAGCTGCATCTTTGATTAGACAAAATATGCCTGCTCATATACCGCTTATTGGATTTGCCGGTAGTCCTTGGACGCTTGCGTGCTATATGATTGAAGGGCATGGCTCACGCGAATTTAAGCAAGCTGTTACATTAATATATCAACGCCCTGAGCTTGCCCATCGCCTCCTTGAACAATTAGCTAAAACAACGCAAGATTATTTGGCTGCGCAAATTGAAGCGGGCGTCAATTCCTTAATGATATTTGATACCTGGGGCGGACTGCTAACACCCCAACTCTATCAAACATTTTCGTTAGCTTATATGAAAAAAATTGTTGGTGGGCTTAAATATTCCTATCCAAATATCCCCATCACATTATTTACCAAAGGAGGGGGGCAATGGCTTAATGAGATATCGTCATCGGGGTGTGACTGTGTTGGGTTAGATTGGACAGTCGATATTGGCAAAGCGAAAGAACAAGTCGGCAATCAGGTTGCCTTACAAGGAAATTTGCACCCGCTCGTTTTACTTAGCAATCCGCAATCGATTGAACAAAGCTGTCGGCAAATTATCGAAGCGATGGCTGACCATCCTGGCCATATATTTAATCTAGGGCATGGTATAACCCCCGATGTGCCGCCTGAGCATGTCAGTGTTTTAATTGAAGCGGTTAAAAAGTATAGTCTTCGTGTTTAAATCGAGGATGAGTTTTTAATGTCAACCATCTCAAATGTTATTTAAAATATTAGAGATACCTGTTGGTCCAGCTACTGCACCGCCAGTGGCAAATCCTGTATATCCAATGCTGGCTAATATTGCCGGCAAGAAAACTAACGAACCTGCTATGAAAACCAAGGCAATGGGCGTACCAATCGGTATTTGCGTTGGGTTATCTTTATGTTGTTTAAATTTCATGATGGCAGCAATAAAAAACGCGAGACCACCAATATAAGCCCCTGCGGTGATTAACTTCGCTACCGCAGTAAAGTTGCTTGTTGTATTTGCTGCAACAAGGCCAAGGCCTGAGTCAAGTGTCGCAAATTGGGCACATGTCACACTTGAGAATAAAATTAGCATGCCTGTTAGCAAAATTTTATCAAACGCGGCACTATTCATAATTACCATCCATATAATTTATATGGGTAAATATAGCACAAAGAGCCAATATGGTGTGTAAGAAGAGATATTAATGTTCGATTAAGGGGGTTGTAGAGTGGATTTAAAACAGCGTGCGCTCATCTGGAGGTAGCGATATTGCTATTAGTTCCTTCGAGTCAATTTAGTTTTTCGATTGATTATAGACAATGAATGCAAGGTGGCAATAATCAAGATAAAAACGCCATTGCATATGAATAGCAGGTGGATGTGATTGTTTGGATGAAATGCAAGTTTAATATAAGGAATGTAATTGGTGGCAAAAAAGATGGTTGAAAAAACCACTGCAATATAAGCAACATAATACCCCCAAGGTTTAGTTAACACCAGGCCTATGATGCTTAGTAGATTGAATAGGAAAATTAAAACGATAAGTAGATGTGCCCAAGTATATTCATGCGCTTTTTGCATCAAAAATACAGACATTTCCATATTATGGACGACTATGATTCCTATGATTAAGCCCATTGCAATACTGCCAATTTTGATGCCTTTCATACTATCTGTCCTTAGCAAACCGCTTTCAAATGTTTAATATAATTAATGTTTGTAAATTAATTATAGCAATTGAATTAAATAAAATTAACGCGCTTATCTGGGTTGATTCGTAGAACTTGCAGCACGATCTCGGGAACTTGTTCTTTAGTCATGTTATTTGGAGGAATGAGAATCACGATATTCAGTCGGAGTTAACCCTGTCCATCGTTTAAAGGCTTTACTGAAGTTTGAGGTGTCATGAAAGCCTAATAAAAAACTTATTTCAGACATACTAATTTGTTGATTGAGCAAGTAGGCATACGCTTTTTGCTTTCGCACTTCATCCACAATTTCTTGATAGGTGATGCTTTCCTTTTGTAAGTGCCTTCGAAGCGTTCTAGCTGACACGCATAATTGACTTGCTACTTCATCCATACTTAATTGATATAAATCATGACTTAATAAGATTGTTTTGATTTTGCTAGCCCAATCTGCTTGTTGAGCTAGGCGGGTTGCAATTTTTTGTAATTGGGATTTTGCCAGTTGATAGCTTGTATCATCCGCAAAACTAATCGGATAGTCTAATTCCTTTTTCCAAAGCCACACTTGATTATGCAAGCAGTTGAATTGTATTTCTGTTTTTAAGATATCTTGGTAATAGCTAGCATAGCTCGGTGGTGCATAATTCAAATCAATTTTGACACAGCTATCAGTTGCTGAGATTAAAAACTGGCGCATATTAATCAGATGCACAATGACCATTTCAACAATAAAACGCGATAATACTTGGTTTTCCATTAAAACATGAACACCAATGCATACTTTATCACCACTGAGTTCTGAATCGAGGCTTATGAGATTGGTGCGAGTATTGATATAATTTAGCATCGTATTCAATGCATTACCCATCGTAGGGCTACTCATAGCCGCATAACCTAAATAACCGTGATTGACTATGGATAAATGTTGGCCGAATTTAAGCCCTAGGTAGGAACAGTTTGTCATGGATATTGCTTTCTCGACGATTCTTGTGAATTCACTGGCAGTAACAAAGGCTGCCGGATCTTGCAGCCTTGTTAAATCAAAACCAATTGTCTTAAGAAAGTTGGGAACGCCGAGTTGCTCAACGCATTTATCCAAGCAGGCAGCGTAATTAGCAGCTATGACTTGTTCCATTTTTGGTGTTCCAGATTAATAGCGATAATAGTCCGGTTTAAACGGTCCATCAACAGGCACACCGATATAATCCGCTTGTTCCTTAGTTAGCGTTGTTAATGAGGCGCCGATGCGTTGCAAATGTAAGGTAGCCACCTTTTCATCAAGCTTTTTAGGTAATACATAAACGTCAATATTGTATTTCTCATGGAATTTAAATAATTCAATTTGCGCTAATACTTGATTGGTAAAGGATGCCGACATGACAAAACTTGGGTGGCCAGTGGCGCAACCTAAGTTCACTAATCGCCCTTGTGCAAGTAAAATAATACGATTTCCATTTGGGAAAATAACATGATCAACTTGTGGTTTTATGTTATCCCATTCATATTGGCGTAAACTCGCGACATCAATTTCATCATCGAAATGACCAATGTTGCATACAATGGCTTGGTTTTTCATGCGTAGGAGATGATCATGGTTTATCACATGGAAATTTCCAGTTGCCGTGACAAATATATCAACCTGCTCTAGGACTTGATCCACGGTTACCACACGGTATCCCTCCATAGCTGCTTGCAGTGCACAAATGGGGTCGATTTCAGCAATAAACACCGTTGCACCTTGGCCTCTTAACGCTTGCGCACAGCCTTTTCCAACATCGCCATAGCCGAGAACAAGGACGATTTTGCCTGCGATCATGACATCCGTTGCGCGCTTTATGCCATCTAATAATGATTCACGGCATCCATATAAATTATCAAATTTCGATTTTGTGACGGAATCATTCACATTCATAGCAGGTATTTTAAGGGTCTTTTTCTTAGCCATGTCATACAAACGGGCAACACCCGTCGTTGTTTCTTCGGATAAGCCGCGAATGTTGTCAATCAGTTCAGGATGTTTTTGATGGATAATTTGTGTTAGATCGCCGCCATCGTCCAGTAACATATTAGGTGTCCAGCCATTGGGGCCATGAATAGTTTTCTCAATACACCACCAATATTCTTCTTCAGTTTCTCCCTTCCATGCAAAAACAGGAACGCCAATTGCTGCCATAGCTGCAGCGGCATGGTCTTGAGTTGAATAGATATTGCAAGAAGACCAACGAACTTCAGCTCCTAGCGCGATTAGTGTTTCAATCAAAACAGCCGTTTGAATCGTCATATGCAAGCAGCCTACAATACGGGCACCCTTTAAAGGTTGGCTGTGACCAAACTCTTCTCTTAAAGCCATCAATCCAGGCATTTCAGTTTCAGCAATGGCGATTTCCTTACGACCCCATTCAGCTAAGTTGATATCGGCGACTTTAAAATCTGTGGTGTTATTTAGTTTAACCGTTGATTGCATTGAATGATCCTCATATTTTGATGCTTGCATTTCCAACAGGACTAAATATAAACACCAACCGTTGCCATAAAATGCAATAGTAATACAGCTAGTTAGGGTCAAAATACCCTCAATAAATTACTTTGTTGGCGCTATGGCTAGTCCTGTCCATTTAGTATAATTACATGCTTGACTTTAATTTTTCAACTTTGTTCAGCCTCTCCCAGGGAAACTCGGGTCGACCGTAGTGTCCATAAGTAGCAGTTTGGCGATAGATTGGCTCTAATAAGTTGAGTTCATCGATAATCCCTTGGGGCGTTAAATCGAAGTGTTCTCTAATCAGTTCAACAATTTGTGCGTTGTTCATACGACCAGTACCAAACGTTTCAACCGAAATTGATACGGGATCGGGTATGCCAATTGCATAGGAAAGTTGAATTTCGCATTGTTCAGCGATGCCTGCTGCAACAATATTTTTTGCAACGTAGCGGGCGGAATAGGCGCCAGAACGATCCACTTTAGATGGATCTTTCCCCGAAAAACAGCCCCCACCGTGTCTAGCGAAGCCGCCATAAGTATCAACAATAATTTTTCGGCCAGTTAAACCACAATCTCCTTGGGGACCACCAATGACAAATCGACCTGTTGGATTGATAAAATATTTTGTATCCTGGCTTAACCAATGGGTAGGAATAATTGGGAGAATGATATGCTTTTTAACTTCTTCGCAGAGATCCTTATGGCTTATATCAGGGTGATGTTGGGTGGACAGAACAATGGTATCAACAGCAATGGGTTTGCCATTTTCATATTTGAACGTCAATTGACATTTAGCGTCTGGTCGGAGCCATTCCAACTGCTTGCTATGCCTTAATTTCGCTTGTTGCTTCATCAATCGATGAGCATAAGCGATAGGGGCGGGCATGTATTCTTCTGTTTCGTTAGTAGCATAGCCGAACATCAATCCCTGATCGCCGGCACCCAATCGATTGGTAATGGTATTATCCACACCTTGAGCAATATCGGTTGATTGTTTGCCAATAGCAGAGAGCACCGCACAAGATTCCCAGTCAAAGCCCATGTCAGAGCTATTGTAACCAATATCACGAATAACATGTCGGGTCACTTCTTCAACATCAACCCAGGCATTGGTGGTAATTTCACCGCCCACCAAAACCATACCTGTTTTTACAAATGTTTCACAGGCAACCCGGGCTGCTTTATCTTGCTTTAACAATTCATCTAAAATGGCATCTGATATTTGATCGGCAATTTTGTCTGGGTGACCTTCAGAAACAGACTCAGACGTAAATAGTGCAAATTCGTTCACAATTCCCTCGTCGATTTATATTCACTCATTGCTGATATGAATGGTTTAAAAATTTTTTCAGCATCATGCGGCCCAGGCCCTCCTTCAGGGTGACCTTGAAACCCATATGCTGGCGCAGATGTATGTTTGATCCCTTGTAAACTTTGATCAAACAGCGAACGGTGTGTGGCGATTAATTCATTTGGCAGGGATGTTTCTTCAATCATGAAACCATGATTTTGGCTGGTAATCATGACTCGATTAGATTGCAAGTCAATAACCGGGTGGTTACCACCATGGTGGCCAAACTTCATTTTTGTTTCTTTAGCGCCACAAGCTAAAGCCAAAATTTGATAGCCTAGGCAGATTCCAAATAAAGGGACTTTCGCAGATATAAATTGTTTAACTGCTTTAATGGCATAGTCACAGGCTGCAGGGTCTCCAGGACCATTTGACAGAAATATGCCATCGGGATTGCTTCGCAGAACATCTTCAGCAGGGGTTTTTGCTGGCACGATGGTGACGTGACAACCTAACTCTTGCAGAATACGCAAAATATTATGTTTTGCACCATAGTCATAGGCTATGACGTGAAAATTCTGGGGCGTGGACTTGGGACCCCACTCACCTCTGTCTGTATCCCAGCGTTGTTCTGTTTTACAAGACACCTCTTTAGCAAGGTCCCTATTGCTAAGACCACTGAATGATTGTGCTAATTGGACAGCTTTGTCTGGCTGACTGGCATACTCGGTGGTAATACATGCACCTTGACTGCCATGATCCCTGAGATGCCTGGTAATGAAGCGGGTGTCGACTCCAGCAATAGCTGTCACGTGATTGTGATGAAGCCAATCAGACAAGGTGGTTTGAGCGCGCCATGAACTTGGATAGGGTGAGTACTCACGGATAACTAACCCTTTGGCCCAGATTTTTTTAGATTCAATATCTTCTTCATTACAACCCGTGTTTCCAATATGGGCTGCTGTTAAGGTGATAATTTGTTCACTATAGGAAGGATCCGTCAACATTTCCTGGTAACCCGTCATTGAGGTATTAAATACAAGTTCTCCAATGTGAGTACCTTCATGTCCAATGGCATATCCATGGCATATTGTTCCATCAGCCAGCGCTAAAATTGCAGGAGTGGGTTGTGTCATGAAATCGTCTTTAAATGAGCAAAATTGCGCTTATTGTATCGTTATATGTTAGAAAATAGAAGACCTAATAGCTGCGTTTTCTTCTCCCTATTTCCGGGAAGAAGAAAAAAATGTAGGAATTCATTTAGAAGTAACCAAATATCACAGATCTATACCCGCCAGGGAGCGTGTCTCTGTCCGGTTTTTCGTAAGCATTTTACGAACTTGGTACCACACATCAGGATAGAATTTCATTTCAAAAACCCCGCTCCCGCCCTTTGGGCACCCTCTCCCCGTTTCCGGGGCGAGGGGAACAATGTGGAAAATTATATATAGAAGTCCTGAAGGAGTTAAAATAACGCTCCGAATTGCCCCGCAGATATGATGTAATTGATGGCTAAGACTTCATATCTTCGAAAAACTTTTTCACCGCATCAAACCATGTGCTCGTTCTTGGCGAATGTTTGTTCTTACTATGTTCCAGCGACTGGATAAATTTTTCTAGTAATTCCTTTTGTTCTTTTGTTAAATTGATTGGGGTTTCCACAACAACTTTGCAAAGTAAATCACCGGTTGAATAACCGCGAACGGATTGAACGCCCTTGCCGCGTACACGAAATACTTTGTCCGTTTGTGTTTCCGGTGGTATTTTCAAACTGACTTTTCCGGTGAGTGTAGGCACTTCAATAGTGCCGCCTAAGGCTGCAACATCGAAACTAATGGGTACTTCACAATGTAAATCGGAGCCTTCTCGTTCAAATATTGGGTGAGATTTAACCGATATCAGAACATATAAATCGCCTGAAGGGCCGCCATGCAGACCTGCTTCACCTTCACCGGTCAAACGAACGCGATCGCCGTTATCAACACCAGCAGGAATTTTCACCGTTAATTTTTTATTTTCCTTCACGCGGCCTTGTCCATGACATTCAGAACACGGATCGGTTATGACTTGACCTTCGCCATGACAATTGGGACACGTTTGTTGAATAGAGAAAAAGCCTTGTTGGATTCTAACTTGGCCTACACCATCACATGTCCCACATTTTTTGGGAGTGGAACCCTTTTTAGCGCCACTTCCTTGACAACTGTTGCAGGCAGCCTGCCTGGGTACATTAATTTCAACTTGTTTTCCCGATGCGGCTTCTTCGAGCGTAATGGTCATATTGTATTGAAGATCGGAGCCACGCTGAGCTCTCGTCCGGCCAGCCCCCCCTCTGCCACCAGAAAACATACTGTCAAAAATGTCGCCGAAAATATCGCCAAAATCAGAGAAGCCACCTGGACCAGCGCCACCACCCATGGATGGATCAACGCCTGCATGACCAAATTGATCATAAGCAGCACGCTTTTGCGAGTCAGACAAGATATCATAGGCACGCTGGATTTCTTTGAATTTCTCTTCAGCGGCTTGATCTCCTGCATTTCTATCAGGATGATGTTTCATCGCTAGTTTTCGATACGCCTTTTTGATCTCAGCATCGTCGGCACTTCGACTGACACCTAATATTTCATAATAATCCTGTTGACTCATTGTTTCTCACACATAAAAACTTAATCCGCGAATACGCTCAATTCAACCAGTCATATGTCACGGTAGGATGTTGTCTTGCGCCCAATTGATTCCAGGCGCTCTTAAAAATAACCAATTATACCATAATAAATCAATATATGGTCAAAATGCATCAATTAAAAGCACCTCTGACCAATAAATATTAATCAAGAGATGCCTTTAACGATGTATAATCCAGTAGCATAGGCTATTGGGATTGCTTATCGTCGTCTTTTACTTCTTCGAACTCTGCATCAACCACTGAATCATCGGCTCCCGATGACTTATTGTCTGGTTTTCCGCCTGCAGCCCCGCCTGCTTGCGCTTCTGACTCGGATGCTTTTTTAGCATAAACTCTCTCAGCCATGTTCGAGCTAGCGTCAGTTAATGCTTTGAGCTTGCTTTCAATTAACGCTTTGTCATTGCCTTTAATGGCCTCTTTCAGTTCGCTTATCGCATTTTCGATATTGGATTTTTCATCACTGGATAATTCAGCTTCTAAGTCTTTCAGCGATTTTTGGGAACTGTGTATCATTGCATCCGCTTGATTACGAACCTCTGCCAATTCTTTAAACTTACGATCTTCATCTGCATGGGCTTCTGCATCTTTAACCATGGCATCAATTTCTTGGTCTGACAGACCGCTCGACGCTTTAATGACAATGGATTGTGCTTTTCCAGTCGCTTTGTCTTTAGCAGAAACGTTCATGATACCGTTTGCATCGATATCAAATATCACTTCAATTTGTGGCACACCCCGTGGTGCAGGTGGAATGTCAGATAAGTCAAATCGACCGAGTGATTTATTGGCTGATGCTTGCTCACGTTCACCTTGAAGCACATGGACAGTAACAGCGGTTTGGTTGTCTTCTGCTGTTGAGAAAACTTGGCTCGCCTTGGTAGGAATCGTGGTGTTTTTTTCGATTAATTTCGTCATCACACCGCCCATTGTTTCTATCCCCAATGATAACGGCGTGACATCTAACAAAAGGATATCTTTCACTTCGCCTGACAATACACCGGCTTGTATTGCTGCCCCTAAAGCGACCGCTTCATCCGGGTTAACATCTTTTCTTGGCTCTTTTGCAAAGAACTCTTCCACTGTTTTTTGTACCAAAGGCATCCTTGTTTGACCACCCACAAGAATGACATCGTTAATTTCTGATATGGATTTACCGGCGTCTTTTAGGGCTATTTTGCAAGGTTCGATGGAGCGTTTGACCAAGTCTTCAACCAATGACTCAAGTTTAGCTCGAGTGAGTTTGATATTCATGTGCTTTGGTCCGCTGGCATCTGCGGTAATGTAAGGTAAATTAACGTCTGTTTGCTGAGAAGAGGATAGTTCAATTTTCGCTTTTTCTGCGGCTTCTTTCAGACGTTGTAAGGCAAGTGGATCATTATGAAGATCAATGCCTGCATCTTTTTTAAATTCATCCGCTAAGTAATTAATTAATGCCAAGTCAAAGTCTTCACCACCTAAGAAAGTATCACCATTTGTGGCCAATACTTCAAATTGATGTTCGCCATCCACTTCGGCTATTTCAATAATAGAGATATCGAAAGTACCACCACCGAGGTCGTAGACTGCAATAACAGAGTCACCCCGTTTTTTATCCATGCCATAGGCAAGGGCGGCAGCGGTGGGTTCATTTATGATTCGTTTTACCTCAAGACCAGCAATTTTTCCGGCATCTTTTGTGGCTTGACGCTGAGAATCATTGAAGTATGCAGGTACTGTGATAACAGCTTGTGTGACTTCTTCGCCTAAATAATCTTCAGCGGTTTTCTTCATTTTTCGCAAAACTTCCGCAGAAATTTGTGGCGGGGCTTTTTTGTCATTTTTAACACTAACCCAAGCGTCACCGTTATCTGCTTTAATGATCTTGTAGGGAACCATTTTGATGTCTTTTTGTACGACAGGATCATCGTAGCGTCGACCAATTAACCGTTTGACGGCGAATAGTGTATTGCTTGGATTTGTCACAGCTTGGCGTTTGGCTGACTGACCAACTAACGTCTCGCCATCGTCAGTAAATGCGACAATCGAAGGAGTTGTTCGATGACCCTCTGCGTTTTCAATTACTTTTGGTTTGTCACCTTCCAAGATAGCAACGCAAGAATTAGTCGTACCTAAGTCAATTCCGATTATTTTAGCCATTGTTGATATGCTCCGTACTTAAAAATTGTTACCTAATGACAGTCATATGGGGATTGAATTAATAAATTCAACTTAAATTTTATTTATTTTTTAGCATCTCAAACATATTAAGCAACACATGCAATTTATACCTTCGATTCACAAACCCCTCATCCGCCCATTGGGCACCTTCTCCCCATGTCTGGGGAGAAGGGAAAAGTAAGGAAGTTATTTGGAAGAGACGATTACTCTAGCAGCCCGAATAACTCGTCCATTTAATTCATATCCTTTTTGGAACACATTTAAAACGGTATTGGGTTCAGCGTCCTTACTTGGTTGCATCGATATTGCTTCGTGTCGCTCAGGATTGAAAACCTCACCAACTGGGTCTATTTGAACTACCCCCTGTTTTTCCAAGGCATCAAGGAATACTTTCATTGTTAACTCAAGTCCTTCTTGCATGGCGGTATCTTCATTTTCAATGGCGAGCTGTAGCGCTTGTTCAAGGCTATCTATCACGGGGAGTAAGGATTCAATCAGTTTAGATGTTCCAAATTTATGCGCTCGTTCAACATCTCTTTCAGCTTGTCGACGCACATTTTCTAATTCCGCTTTAGCACGAATGGCTGCGTCCCAGTTTTCTTGAACTCTTTGTTCGGTTTCGAATAGTTTTTCTTCAAGCGCTTCATAGTCAGGGTGTTCAAGGGCACCACGAATTGTTGGTTCACGTTCTTTAGAATTTGGATCGTGTTGGGTGGAGTCATCTTCCTTATTCGCATCGATGGTTTGCTCATTTTCTTCATTTTCAGCTTTAAATTTTGCCCAGTCTTTTGGCTCATTGGTCATCTTTTTCTACTCCATATCAGACTTAAATAATATGCATTTGGGGGTAATATTTTGATTTTCAAGTGGTGTTTTGCCTTTTTTTGACCTAAAATTCTGATATCTTAATTTAGATAGATAAATAAAAAATGAAAGAGTGGACTCCGACAAGCTGGCAATCAAAGCCCTACGAACAATCTGCGAGTTATCCTGATGAGCAACAGTTAGACATTGTTGTTAATAAACTAAGTCAGCTGCCACCCCTGGTGACTAGTGGTGAGGTAAAGCGATTAAAAACAGAAATAGCTATGGCTGGAAAGGGGAAAGCGTTTATTTTACAAGGCGGCGATTGTGCAGAGCAATTTAATGAATGCCGCTCGGATATTATTAGTAATAAATTGAAAATATTGTTGCAGATGAGTTTGGTGTTATTGCATGGACTGCGAAAACCAATCATTCGAGTGGGTCGAATAGCAGGTCAATACGCTAAGCCGCGTTCTTCTGATTTTGAAACGGTGGATGGCGTCACACTGCCTAGCTATCGTGGCGACCTAGTTAATTCTCCTGAATTTACAGCCGAAGCACGCCGACCTAATCCAAAGCTACTTTTACAAGGCTACAGCTGTAGTGCAATGACCCTTAATTTTATCCGCAGTTTGTTAGATGGTGGATTTGCAGATCTGCATGATCCCCACAAATGGGATTTGAGCTTTGTCAATCATTCAAAACAAGCGGATCGCTATTTTCAAATTGTAAAGTCTATTACTGATTCACTTGAGTTTTTAGAAGCCATTGACGGACTGCGTAGCAGTAACCTTCATAAGGTTGATTTTTATACATCGCACGAAGCCTTGCATCTTCATTATGAACAAGGTTTAACGAGAAAACTAAAAGATGGCCGTTGGTATGACTTATCCACGCATCTACCCTGGATAGGTATGCGCACAGCAAAAATGAATGGCGCTCACGTTGAATTTATACGCGGAATTGATAATCCTATTGGCATAAAGATTGGTCCAAGCGCTGACCCCAAAGAGGTCGTTGAATTGGTACAGTATATTAATCCAAGAAATGAGGAAGGACGCGTTTTGTTAATTTCGAGAATGGGGAATAGCAAGATTAAAGAGTGCTTACCTCCCTTTATTGAAGCGATCAACCAGCAGAAAACACCGGTTACCTGGTCTTGCGATCCAATGCATGGGAACACAGAACAAACAGAAGATGGCATTAAAACACGGCATTTTGATAAAATTCAGGGAGAGTTATATAAAGCGGTAGAAATTCATCGTGCACATCATTCCAATCTAGGCGGGGTACACTTTGAATTAACGGGAGATAATGTGACTGAATGTATTGGTGGCGCGCGCGGATTAAGCTCTTCTGACTTGAAGCATGCGTATCGGACCTTGGTGGATCCTCGTCTGAATTATGAACAATCTCTGGAAATGGCTTTAGGTTTAAGCCAGGCATTTCACACTCGTGACTAAAGTCTGGACTTTCGCTGCTTGCTCTAGTTGTTGGAAGAAGCAAACGGTGCTTAGAAAGTAATAATCTTTTTCCGTTTCGCTGATTGATATCTCTCTTTATGCTCAATATCGATATAGCGATCCGTTGTCGCACTTGAGCTATGTCCAGCGTCATCACGCACATGCTCGCGAGGGCGGTGTTTGACATCTTCCGAGATTCCGGTATGGCGAAGCCAGTGAACCGTTGCAGCCTGCAGGCTGTCTGCTTCTTCAGCGTCGCCATGTTGTCTTAATTGCATGGCTGCTAAATCAAAGCATTGTTGCACTAACCGACGTATGGGGGCTGTATCTGACATTGGACCGTGTCCTCGCACTCTTGGTATCAAAGGACTATTATCTGCAGCTGAAGGGAGGGGGGGCAGACCTAGAAAAATACGCCATCGCGCAAGCGCGGACATAACATCGTCGCTAACCGCAATTTGTCGCTGCTTATTACCTTTCCCGACAGTTGTAAACCACCAAAAACCGTTACTATCTTTAGAGAAATCATTCATTGTTGGAACCCAGCGATCGGTCGCTGTGAGCTCTGATATACGCAAATACAAGCCAAACAAAAGGTTGATAATAAAGCGGGTACGTTCATGCAATTCTGGATTTTCACTAGCAAGGTTCTCGGCTGCTTGCCATACAGAACGCCATTGATTATCTGATAGCCGTCTCACAGGCGCATTGTGCTGTTGTTTGCGAATAAATTTACTCTTCTGGCGGATTAATGATACGGGATTGGTGGCTAAATACTCTTCCGCAATCAAAAAATTAAAAAAAGTGCTTAAAATGGCAAGTATTTCTTGAACAGCGCCTTGAGATAACTGATAGGCTTCTATGGAAGGTTGCGCACCTTGTTTTCTTGCTGATTTGCTAATCGTAACGGTGTAAGGACGCCAATCTTCATTAGGTACCCGTAGCCCGCCCTTATTTTTATAGCGAGGAACCTTTTTAGTATTGATCCAGGGTTTTGGCGGAGACTGGCAAAACCGGATGAAGGCCTCAATGTCTTCCTTTTTTAAATCGTTGAGACGCTTATTGGCAATATGCCATGTCCATTGCAATAGACGTTCTGATTCTCGGCGATAACTATTGAATGTTCCCAGTGACCCTGTATAACTTCGCAAAAAATTCAGCGTATATCGAAAATCATCATAGCAATTAGGAGAAGGCAAGATAACATGTTGATCATTTTTGTTTAGATGATTGATGTTATCGAACAAAGGTAGAATTTTTTTCATGGGTTTTTTGGGGCCTATGTTAGTGATTTCCCTTAGAGGGTTTGTTGACGACGGAATAGGGTACGTATTTGCCGTCAATAGTTAACTCAATTATTACTCGTTTTTAAGTGGAAATAAATTTTTTTTTTAAATATTCTTGACGTTAAATAGCGGAAAGCTTATCATTTGGCCTCTGTCTTAGGGACGGGTATGCGGGGTGTAGCGCAGTCTGGTAGCGCGTCTGCTTTGGGAGCAGAATGTCGGGGGTTCGAATCCCTCCACCCCGACCA
>JAGVJN010000023.1 GCA_020051095.1 Pseudomonadota bacterium
CCACCTGATCCCATACCGAACTCAGAAGTGAAACGAGCCAGCGCCGATGATAGTGTGGGGTTTCCCCATGTGAAAGTAGGTCATTGCCAGGGTTTTATTGTCTAAAGGCAGCCCTCAAGCTGCCTTTTTTTTTCAATAGTTGAAATGCTGCTTTAAGGGCTTCGATGGTTCAAACACAATCTTGGTTCAAAACGATAATCCCCATAGCAACAATCTTTGCATCCCGTATGCTAGGGTTGTTCATGTTAATTCCTATATTTACTCTCTATGCTAATAAATTGTCTGGTGCCACCCCTATTTTAGTGGGTATAGCGTTTGGTGCGTATGGTCTATCACAAGGATTGTTGCAAATACCGTTTGGATTATTATCCGATAAATTTGGACGTAAACCGCTGATAGCAGTTGGTTTAGTCTTATTTATCATCGGCAGCTTAATTGGTGCCTGCAGCGATACGATTTATTCAATGATTCTAGCAAGATTGATGCAAGGAATGGGCGCAATAGGCAGTGTCTTAATTGCTTTAACGGCAGATTTAACCAAAGACAACGACAGAACAAAGGCCATGGCAGTTATTGGACTAACAATTGGTGTATCGTTTAGTCTAGCGATGGTGATCAGTCCGGCTATTAGTCACGCCTTTGGCCTAGCAGGCATCTTCTATTTAACCGCTATATTCGGATTCATTGGTTTAGCTATCTTGTATTTAGTCATTCCGACGCCAGCACAACAGCGTTTTCACCTTGACAGTGAAACGAATGCGACGTTGATTGCTGTAGTTATTAAAAATAGGCAATTGTTAGCACTTGATTTTGGCATATTTTTTCAACACCTTATCTTGACTGCGACGTTTTTTGCATTGCCCCTAATTTTGAAGAATGAGCTTGCCATGTCGCTTGCTGATAAATCCTTGTATTTTTATTTGCCGATTATGATTAGCGCATTTGTATTAATGGTGCCCTTCATCGTTTTAGCAGAAAAGTATCAGCGAATGCCTATGGTATTTATCGGAGCGATTGTTGTAATCGCCCTGTCCCAATTATGTCTTAGTTTTGAATATCAAAATTTTCATCTATTGACAGCCTGCGTTTTGATATACTTTGTTGCTTTCAACGTATTGGAAGCCTTACTACCTTCACTTATCTCACGAAAAGCCCCCATTCATAGCAAGGGAACGGCCATGGGGGTTTATTCGACTAGTCAGTTTTTAGGAATCTTTGTCGGTGGCGCATTAGCCGGCTTTCTGTTTCGTTATTTTTCATTCACAGGCATTTATCTAGTCAATACAGTATTAACGATAATTTGGTTTTTGATCTCAACACGGATAGATTTAGCCACGAATTTAACGAGTGTGATGATAAGTTGTGAACTTGACGTCATCAATGATAGCATCAAAGCGAAACTGCAATCATTCCCTGGTGTGCAGGAGATGGTTTTCTCAAAAGAAGAAGATGCTATCTATTTGAAAGTGAATCAAAATCAATTTGATTTAGAGTCATTTAAAGCCATCATTGCTTAGGCGTTGACAAGCCTGGCAATTCAAGTTAATTTTCCTAAATTTAGTTGAGAGGAAACCAAGTTGCGTTTACAAAATAAAGTGGCCCTTATTACAGGTGCGGCTAGAGAAAAAGGAATTGGCTGGGCAACCGCTCTGAAATTGGCAGAAGAAGGATGTGATGTCATCGCTGTGTACTTCAATAGTTCCGATGAGGCAGCGGTCTTAGTCAAACATATTGAGTCGATGGGTCGCAAAGCCTATGCATTACAAGCAAATGTCGCTGACCATGACTCTGTCAAAAACTTAGCTGCGCAAGTGAAGCAACGGGTGAACCAGGTCGACTTTTTGATAAGTAATGCAGCCAGTGGCGTATTGAAGCCTGCTATGCAGATGACTACTAAGCACTGGCGATGGTGTCTTGAAACAAACGCGTTGGCGTTAAATCATCTCGTTCGAGAATTCCAACCAATGATGCCGAAGGGAAGTCGAGTCATTGCGTTATCGAGTTTAGGAGCTGAACGGGCAATCCCAAATTATGCCTTCATTGGTGCGTCGAAAGCCGCATTGGAAGCCTTGGTCCGCTCATTAAGTCTGGAATTAGCGCCTTATGGGATCACGGCTAATACGATTTCAGCAGGTGTTGTGGATACGGATGCGTTATCTCATTTCCCAAACAGAGAGCAGCTGCTGGATGAATACCAAGCGCATTCTTTATCAGAAAGACCGTTGCAAACAACGGATGTTGCCAATGCGATATTTCTCTTGTGTTTACCTGAGGCTGCCATGATCAATGCTCACACCTTATTTGTGGATGCGGGCTACAACAAGGTGGGCTAAGTTACTTTTTGCTTATTAGTTTTTATTGACAACGGTCGAAAAAATCAAACAGTGAAATTTCTATATTTTTGAGTATATGATATACTCGTACTATTTTTAATCGACGATCAAAAGTGAGATAGGCCATGAATGTGGAAAGTGTATATCCAAAGGTACGTGAAATAATTGCAGATGTCTTAGTCATTGAACAAGATGAAGTCTCAAAGGAAAGCCGTTTGATTGCTGATTTGGGTGCGGAATCAATTGACTTTTTGGATTTGGTATTCCAATTGGAAAAGGAATTTTCTATTAAGATCCCTCGGGGACAACTTGAAAAAAATGCACGTGGTGAATTGTCCCAAGAAGAATTTGAGCAGGGTGGGGTTATCACTGAAAAAGGCTTGGAAGCATTAATAAATCATTTGTCAGAAGTTCCAAGGGATGCGTTCACGCCGAGTATGAAAACGTCCGACATCCCAACACTATTTACAGTGGAAACTTTTTGCAAGCTCGTTGTATCTGCTAAAAATGAACAAAAAGTTGCAGAGTCTATTGCCTAATGCGATTTTTATTCGTTGATAAAATACTGTCAACAGACGAAAGCCGAGTTATTCGTGGTGTGAAACATGTCACCGCAGATGATTACTATTTGACGTTTGATGAAGACAGACAAATTGTCTTTATGCCAAGTTTGATTGGAGAAACGCTTGGACAATTAGCCGCTTGGCATGTCATGAAAGAATTGGATTTCAAGCTAAGACCTGTCGCAGGCGTCGTTTCTTCGGCTACGAGTCATCGTTCAGTTCCCATTGGTAGCACACTTCAACTTGAGTCAGTTATTGAATCATGTGATGAATCTGCGGTGCAATATCACAGTGTTGCGACGGTTGGAAACGATGTGGTCTTTAGCATTGAAGGGGCACTGGGCCCGATGCAGCCGATGTCAGACTTTATTGATAGAGATGTCGTTATTCAGCAATATGCAGAAATTGCCCCAAAAGGTGACGATCATCCCGACAATGATTTGGTTAGTGCAAAAGACACTTGTTATGATTTCTTAAATCCCACCGTGACACCAATTGCTTTTCAGTATGATCATGTGGTTGCATTTCAGCCGAATGAATCCATTCAAGCAATAAAAAAAATCACGGTTTCTGCGCCCTATTTTGCCGATCACTTCCCGTTAAAGCCAGTTTTACCTTTAACAGTCTTACTTGAAAGTAACATCAATCTAGCACGTACATTTTTGGCTCATAGTCAATTTATGAAATCTTATCGGTTTGAAAAAATGAATAAAATTAAAATGAGCGCATTTGTGCAACCCGGTGAGGTAGTAAACACCCATTTAACAGTCAAATCATGTGACAATGAATCAATGATATTAGCCATCCGCAGTGATGTTGCAGGTAAACGCGTTTGCGTTTTGGAAATGATTTTGACCGCAAGAGGTTAATAGAATGCAATCAAGACGAGTTGCGATTACAGGAATTGGTGCTGTTTCACCTTTGGGGCATTCGGTCGATGAGACCTGGCACAACCTAATTTCAGGAAAGTCGGGGATGGATATGATTCAGCAGTTTGATGCTTCCCATTTTCCGACTCGTTTTGCCGCAGAAGTAAAGCAATTTAAACTTCCCGCCGCTTTTAAAAAGCGACATCATCGTTTTGCAATGTCGTTTACCCAATTTGCTTTGATGGCAGCAACGGAGGCATTTGATGACGCCGGTTTAAGGCCAACACAGACCAATGCAGATCGCTGGGGGATCGTTGCCGGTAGTGGTATGATGACAGCAGAATTTGACTACTTGAGCCGATTCCAAAAAGCCATTGCACCTACGGGAGAACCTGATTGGTCTCTTCTTGGCGATGATGAACATGGTTTTTTTAATCTCGTTGATTTTGGTAAAACGCAATCCAATAGTGGATTGTCATTGTTAATTAAAGAATTTGGCATTAACGGGTATGCTAATTCCGTGCATACAGCTTGTGCTTCAGGAGGACAAGCTTTGGGGTTGGCATTGCAAGTCATTCGACGAGGCGATGCCGATTGTATCCTTGCTGGTGGCTTTGACTCAATGATTAATCCGCTGGGACTATCAAGTTTTTGTTTGCTCGGGGCCTTATCAACCTATAACGAAACACCGCACACAGCGAGTAGACCCTTTGATTTAACCCGAAATGGTTTTGTTTTAGGGGAAGGTGCGGCATTCCTAATCCTCGAGGAATGGGGGCATGCTAAGAAACGGGGCGCTCGAATTTATGCCGAGTTGAGAGGGGAAGGCAATTCGCTGAGTTCCTATCGTATCACCGACTCCCACCCCAATGGGGATGGTGCAATCCAAGCGATTACGGGTGCTTTAAAAGATGGCGGGTTAAAAGCCAATGAAATTGATTATATCAATGCACACGGGACCTCTACCAAGATGAATGATCTGAGTGAAACCAATGCCATTAAGGCAGTTTTTCATGAGCGGGCTGCGCCACCCGTTAGCTCAACAAAGGGTCAAACTGGTCATTTGATTGCAGCTGCAGGTGCGTTGGAAGCCGTCATTTCAGTGAAAACGATCGCAACAAACCTTTTGCCACCTACAGCCAATTTAACCACGGCCGATCCTGACTGTGATCTGGATTATGTTGTTGAAGGACCAAGAGAAAAATCGGTGGGTGCCGTCTTATCGAACTCCTTTGGTTTTGGTGGATCCAATAGCTGCTTGTTGTTTACTCATCCAGAATTGAAAGGGGCTTAAGATGCTGAAACCATTATCACGTGTTTTTGTCACAGGATTAGGTGCCCTCACTGCGGTGGGTGAA
Organism: Pseudomonadota bacterium; assembly: GCA_020051095.1. GTDB lineage: Bacteria > Pseudomonadota > Gammaproteobacteria > Legionellales > Legionellaceae > JAFIFT01. Next base: position 5,124 of record JAGVJN010000023.1, read on the forward strand.
ACAGTGGATGAGACGTGGCAGGCTGTTTGCGAAGGTAAATCTGGCATAGCGCCAATAAACCATCATGATCTATCCGGTTGGTCTAACCAGTTGGGTGGGGAACTTAAGCAATTTCAACCAGCAAAATTATTACCCGATCGAAAATTAGCGAAAGTTGTTTCTAAACAAGATATCATGGGGATCAATGCAGCCGTGCAAGCCGTTGAACACAGTCAAATGATCCCTTGGCGCGACTCAGAAGTTGAAGACGTTGCGAATTTCAATGATAGAACAGCCGTTTTTGTTGGTTCACCTGGGAATAAATTTTTTCAGCAATACGATTTTTTACCGTTACTTGAAAAAAGTCAGGGCGATATGAAAGCGTTCGCGCAGATGTTATTTGAAACTGTCCACCCGATGTGGTTGTTGCGAATTTTGCCAAACAATGTTCTTGCTTATACGGGGATAACCTATCAATTCAAAGGGGTTAACCACAACATTACCAATCATGCGACCAGTGGCCTTCAAGCGATAATTGAAGCGATGCATGCCATTCGTTTTGGACAAGCGGATAGAGCAGTCGTCGTTGCTTATGATTATGGCACAGATCCACAAGCGCTTTATTACTACCAAAAATTGGGGTTGGTTTCTTCCACAGGCCTAAAGCCCTTCGATAAGCGTCAGGATGGGACGATATTAGGCGATGGTGCTGCCGCGATTGTGCTAGAAAGTGAAGCCAGTGCGAAAGCCAGAGGTGCAACTCGTTATGCAGAATTGCTGGCTGGGCAGGCGTTTAGCGAAAATGCTGGGTTATTTTCTATCCAAAAAGACGATCAATGTTTGCAATCGTTAATCAGTCAAACATTGGATAAAGCCTCAATACGTGGGGATCAACTCAATTGCGTGGTTGCGCATGGGAATGGCAATCCTGTCTCAGACAAAACAGAAGCAGCCGCTTTAACCGCAATTTGTCCTCAGGCAAAACTAACAGGCTTCAAATGGGCTATTGGTCATACACTCACCGCATCTGGCCTGATGGACACCGTTTTAGCTTGCCAAGCCCTCCATCATCAGACGTTACCAGGCATTGCCAATTGGCAAGAAGCAATTCCTTCTGCCGCCAACTTAGCTATCAGCCATCAATCACAAGCAATACCATCGGGTGCATATGCGATAATTATTAACCGGGGTTTTGCCAGCATGGATGCGTGCTTGTTGGTGAAGCACTGTGAATAAAGTTGCGAATTATGTCGATCAATTATCCGTTAGTTTAGTAGGACAATTTATCTATTATTGTATGCCATGGCGCAAGCAGCTAGTCTTGAGTAACATGAAGCAAGCCTTTGGCAATCAACTGAGCGATCAGCAAAGGCGAAAATTGGCCCAAGCGTTTTACGGCCATCTCGCCCGATCATTGAAAGAAATGGTTCAAATGCGGTTCATGAATGAGGCAAAATTAAAATCAAAAGTGGATGTTATCGGATGGGAGCATTTAGCTGATGTTGCTGCTAATGGGAAAGGAATGCTGGTGTTAACTGGCCATTTTGGCAGTTGGGAGTTTGCACCGATTGGCGGCATTCTCAATTTCAAACAGTTCCAGGGGCAATTCCATTTTATTCGCAAGACGTTGGGTGCCAAATGGCTTGAGAAGATTGTATTCCGCAACTATTTCAAAGCGGGTTTGCATGTCATACCTAAAAAAAACTCGTTAAACCAGGTGCGAGATGCGCTAGAGGCAAATCATGCTATTGTCTTTGTCATGGATCAACATGCCATTGTGAGTAATCGAGATGGCATTGCCGTTGAGTTTTTTGGAAAAAAAGCAGGCACTTATCGCAGTTTAGCCAGTTTTTCAAGGTATGCTGATGTCCCTGTTGTTCCTGCGTCAGCCTATCGTACCCAAGATAACCGTCATGTTCTTCATTTTCATCCACCCATCCCATGGGAAGAGAAAGGCTCGACTCAAGAGAGCATCTATTACAATACCTTAAAATATAACCAAGTATTAGAACAGTTTATCAATGATCATCCCGAACAATGGCTTTGGCTTCATAAGCGATGGAAATTAAAAGAGTCTAATTTGCAGCCTCAATCCGACCCATTGAGAGACTTTCAATAGAGACCTTCTCTAGCCCCTTTGACTCGGTTATTAATATCCCATAGAATCATTGGTATGGATGTTTTAACGACAAGAAAATTATGTGGAATCAACTTAGAATTGCTCAACCCTATTTGCTAGCCGCCTGTGTTTTTGCAATCCCCATGTCTGTCTCTTTGAAAAGTATTTTATTACCATTATGTATTATTGTTAATTTATTAGCAGTCAAACATTGGCGAATTATATTCGATACCTTCAAAAATCCCGTTGTAATTTCAGCCTTGTTATTGCTTGGCTGGTGCCTCCTATCGTCTCTATGGGCTCCAGCAAATTGGCCAGAAACGAAAGCGGTTGTGAGCAAGATGCTAAAATTACTTTCACTGCCTTTATTTGCCATAGGATTTTTGCACAAAACAACGAGAGCTTATGCGCAGATTGCTTTTTTAATCGCGATGACTGTGACGGCCTTGATTTCATTAGCCATGGCATTATCGGGCAATATTTTTATGGGCGGGGCTGACGCAGGGACGGTTTTTAATGATCGAATCATGACGGGGTTATTTGTTAGTATGGGTGCATGGCTTGCTGCGCATCTTGCAATGCAAGCGGATGATTCTAAGAAATGGTGGTTTTGGGCCGTGTTTGTCATTTGCACCGCACAGGTGGTGTTTGCTAACACGGGTAGAACAGGATATGTGGTTTATGCCCTCTTAGCCATCTGTTTTAGCTTAATGCATCTGAGCTTCCGCCAAACCGTTCTCTTCTTAATCGCATTTTCCTTGCTCACATTTGCTGCCTATCGGCTCAGTCCAACGTTAGCGAAAAATGTGGATACCACGATTGATAATGTGGTTAATTTTCAACAAGTAGCCAATTCATCATCGATTGGGTATCGCGTGGGGTTTCATCAATTTGCCAAGAAATTATTTGTCCAACACCCTATTTTTGGTACGGGTGCAGGCAGTTTTTCATGGTACTACAATAAACTTCAACCCATGCCATTTTATTCTAGCCGTTTGTTTGAACCGCACAGCCAATATTGGTTGATCTTAGTCGAGCAGGGCCTGGTGGGCATGTTGTTGCTATTGGCATGGATGGCTTCGTTGATTTGGCTGATGGTCAAGGTGAAGCAAAGCCGAGCGATGTTATTATTTACGTTTGTTGCCATCAGTGCGTCTAACTTTTCTGATTCCATGTTGTTATATTCTGCGACGGGGTATTTATTGATGGTAGTCTCTGCAATGGCTTTGGGCGAATATATCGAGCGATGCTTTTCAGAATCGCCGGTTAATAAGCCAATATCATTGCAACCTTGGCATGCCATATGATAACAACCTTGATGTTTCATAGAGTCTATGCCGAAGGTTTACCAGGCCTGAACATTTTTAGCCAATTTTTGCAAAAAGTTAAATCCTGGGGAACACCTTGTTTGCCGGGTCAATCATTGCCTACACAAAGCCATGGGATTTGCCTAACGTTTGATGATGCCTATGTTGATTTTTATCATTATGTTTTCCCGTTGCTGAAACAATATCAACTGCCAGCCGTCTTAGCGATCCCAACCGCATTGATAGCCGATCACACGGATAAGCCAATCTCTGAGCGGTTGGCATTACAATATAAGCATCCGCTAGACAATGCGATTCATCAGAATCCAAGTTTATGTACTTGGTCTGAAATTAAAGAAATGCTAGACAGCGGTTGGGTGGTGCCAGCTGCGCATGGCGCCAATCATGTGGCATTGACTTCACAGTCAGATTGGCAGCAAGAAATAGTTCAACCAAAGCGAATTATTGAACAAAAAACAAGACATCCTACTTCGTTGTTTGTTTACCCTTATGGCCGGTTTGACAAACAAACGCATGCGTTTGTTTGTCAACACTACAAATTTGCCATGCGGATTGGTAGCGCTATCAATTTTAATTGGTGTCATTCCCAGCAATTAATCTATCGGATTAATGCGGACAATTATTGGCCACGGCAAGCGCATCCGTTCAAATTATCTCAAAAAATGCACTTTGGTTTTCGGGCATTTACCAATTTAGTACGAGGTCGATAGGCTAGTAACATTCCGTATTAAGTCACAATCCTTTCAACTACCCTCTCTCGAAACACCCAGTAGCGTTGTATTAAGAAGTTGGCAAAAAAGAAGATGATATCAGCGCTGATTTTGCTGAGGTAGACATTTAGTTGTAAGTAGTGAAAAAAGGACGTCAATTGCCAAACCATGATCCCTGAAAAAGCGGCAAGCAAGGTGTATTTTGTGGCCGCTTTCGTCATTGATTTTTGACTTTTAAAAGTGAGCTTTTTGTTGGCAAAGAAATTAAAGGTTGCCGAACAAAATCGAGCCCCAAGAACAGAAATGGCGAGCTGGCCACTCAGATTAATCAATAGACAGAAAAGGGTAAAGTCTAACAGAAACGAAGCGGCTGCCATGGTCCCATATCTAAAAAAAATTGCATAAATACGCATTGAATCGAGAATAGGGTGGAAATGAGAAGATTGATTGTTTTGCATATAGATAGTCTTAATGGGAATTTGCTTAATATTGATGGATAAACCTTGAGCGATAAAGAACATTTCTAACTCAAATTCATACCTATTTTTTTTGCAATCTAATAGCGCTTGCACCAACAAATTGGGTATTGCCCTAAGCCCCGACTGCGTATCATGTAACGGTGTTTTATAAAAACAATTGACAATAAATTTAGTTAATAAATTGCCAAAACGGCTACGCAATGGGATGTTTTTGCCGGAAAAATTACGCGCACCCAGATGCAGTTTATCTGGTTCGTTTGCGAGAGCTTCTTTTAGTTTAGCAATATCATCAATATGGTGTTGTCCATCCGCATCGGCTGTAATAACACCAACATGGTTACGTACATAATGGATTAAATAATATCGAAACGCTGTTTTTAATGCAGCACCCTTCCCGAGATTAGTTGGGTGATGAAGCACTGTAATGCCATGACTTGCAATGTGATCAAATAGGGGTTTGCACTGTATACTGGAACCATCATTTACAACGATAATCGGTTGTTGTGGCATTAACTGCTGATGTTGCTTAACCAGTTGGATTAGCTTTTCATCCGGATTGTAGGCTGGAATAACTAAAACAGACGTCATAGTGAGTTGCTTATTTAGTAAAAACGGTTATCATCGTAACAAACTTAGATAGATAATCCTATTAATTTATGACTGTGATTGCAACTTTTCTCTTATTAATATCGATAATTGGTTGGTCATCCCTCATTGCGGACACAGGTAAATTAACCTTACCGCAAGCTGCTTTCACTGTGATGGCTGGTATGGGATGCTTCATGATGATGGCGTTTTTAGCACAAATTCCTAACTATGCAGCGCGTGTATTTATTGATGGTGGGTTATTTGCGTTTCCTTGCGCACTCATTTTTAGGAAACACTCAAATGGCTTTATGGCGACTATCAATCGATATCTGCGAGTATTCTTTATCATGGCGGGTTTAATAGGCGGCCTTAGCCTATTAGTCAGTGGGATACAATTTGGCAGTATAGACGATTATTCTTTTTGGGGAACCATCAGTCGGTTTTTGTTTGTTTTTAATCACTTACCAGAAAACGCATCGTTAATTAAAGCATCATTTTTGCAATATACCCCGGGGCTTGCGTGTTTTCATTATCTATTTTATCAGATGGCTGGGCAATACAGTCCCATGTTGAATTATCTCGCACAAGACTTGATTTTACTTGCGCCATTATTATTACTTTTTGATGAAAAATATCGCTGGCGGTCAATAAGCTATATGATGTTAGTCATTATCACCCTCTACCTTGCTTATGGAAATATTCTCGCGAAGCTGGAAGTCGATGCAGCAGTCGCTCTATGGTTTTTTCCAATGATATGGGTTGCTTCTAGACCTAACCAAATATCGATATGGGTTATGATCGTAGGCCTAGTTTTTCTCTCGATAATCAAGGAAATTGGGTTATTATTTTCCTTCTTTGTCCTCGGTGTACATTATGTGTGTTATCGAAAGCAACCTGGCCAACTACCAAGGCTGTTTATACTGTCATCTGCGTTATTGCTCATGAAATTAGCTTGGCTTAGTCATGTGCATCAGTTTGGTTTTACTAGTTTTGCAGCCAAAATTAGCGTATCAAATGCCATTTCATCCATGATTCCAGGGAATCCAGACTATGTAAAATCTCAGATCATGTTTGTAAAGGCGCTATTATCAAGCAACTTTGATCATACAATCAAGCTCCCATTTGCTGCACTCTTTATACTTGCTGGATGGCAAATTCACCGTCTTTATCGTTTAGGGCGTTTACAATCGAATCACCTTGTCGTAATAAAGGCCTTTTATATATTGTTACCCTTTTATATTCTCAATCTGTATTGGTTGCAAGCGATCGTTTTTCGAGTTGGCTACCTACAATCCCATTTACTTGATTTTCCACGATATTTTAATATGGCGTTTGTACCTTTCCTACTTAGTGTTTTATTTGTCTCTTTAGAGACGAAGCCGTTCCGAAATCCTGAGAAGGTGAAACGATTAGCCACTGCATTATCGATGATTGCTTTGGTTTTTATTGTGGGTGGAAAGATTGAACGAACTAAAAAATATTATCATCCATTTGATTTTACCAATTTGGCTGAGAAAATTCAGTCACAAACGCAAAACTTGAATCAATCAAAAGCCATTTGCATAACCCATCTGCCCTCCCCGGACTATCAGGTGTTGTTGCCATTGCAATATCGCTTAATGCCAAGGCAAATTATTCATGTCGATAGCAATAATACGAAAACATGTGGGAAGGTCTTTGATTTCGCTGAGCTTCGAGGCGCCTGAATAACTTCTTTCACTTTTTCTTCCTATTACTAGGTTGATGGGTAGCATAGTGTGCTTCAGAGGCTAAACACCAAAAGCCAATGGTCCCTTTTTATCAAAATCAAGCGGGCTATTTGAGGAATCTGCCTCAATTTTTAGGTTCGATGAAGTGGCATTTGCTGCTTTGGGATTGGGTACCTCTTGTAACGTGCTAAAGAAATCTTGCAGTTCGTCTTGCGTTCCTTGAAAGAAATTGTCATTGCCATCAGAAAATAGGAAATCATCCTCACCTGCTTTTTTAATAAGGAAGCTACGGCCCATTTCTGCTTGATGTTTAAAAAAGCAAGTCGCTTCTGCGTCACTGGTAAAGGTATATATTCCCTCATCTTGCATATCTGAGCCATAGATTTCTTCAAATTCATCATTGAGTAATTTAATATCCTTTGGATTGACTTGGTTGGTGGCGAGCTCAAAATTTGACGGAGTGTTCTTGTCTCTTGCCTGCTTGTTTTGCCCTGTTTGCTTTACCATTTTTGCTAACTGCAATGGTTGGATTTGTTCTTCTACCAATTGGGCTTCAACCAGTTTGTGTGTTTCTATTTCTTCTTTAGAAGTCATGATACATCTCCGAGACATCGTTGTTATCAAATAGGGGCGTTCCCTCCCAGGGCTGAATTAATGTGATACAAAAGGATTTAGGAAAAATCGCTGTGATCAATCAATGCTACAATTTTTATTGTACCAAAAATAGCCATATGCGATATAAAAAAAACATCATGAAAAAGTAAAAATTCTGTAAATCTCAGAAATAAGGCGAAGGCAGGGAAGGTAGCCCGTATTAGGCGCAGCCGTAATACGGGGAAATCATCGAGTCAATGTCTGGTTACCAACCCGTTACTTCTTGGATTGCACTACCTAAATCAGCAGGCGAACGCACTGTTCTTACACCCGCTTTTTCCAGGGCTGCAAATTTTTCTTTAGCTGTTCCTTTTCCGCCAGAAATAATCGCCCCTGCATGGCCCATTCGCTTACCAGCGGGTGCTGTGACCCCTGCAATATAGGAAACCACAGGTTTCGAGACATGATGCGCAATGAATTCAGCGGCTTCTTCTTCTGCCGTACCACCGATTTCACCCACCATAATAATTGCTTCAGTTTGCTCATCTTGTTGAAATAGCGCTAACGCATCAATGAAGCTTGTCCCAGGAATGGGATCACCACCAATTCCGATACACGTACTTTGGCCAAAGCCTGCATCGGTGGTTTGTTTCACTGCTTCATAAGTTAGTGTGCCGGAACGAGATACAATCCCGACTTTACCAGGTAAATGAATAGAACCCGGCATGATGCCAATTTTACATTCACCAGGGGTGATAACACCCGGGCAATTGGGCCCGATTAAGCGGGCGTCGCAGTTATTATCGAGATAGACTTTGACATCGAGCATATCTAATACTGGAACACCTTCAGTGATACACACGATCAACTCAATGCCTGCATCGGCTGCTTCTAAAATTGAGTCCTTGCAAAACGCAGCAGGCACATAGATGACAGAGGCTGTGGCGCCAGTTGCTTCAACAGCTTCTCTCATTGTATTAAAAACAGGAAGCCCTAGGTGTTTTTGCCCACCTTTGCCGGGTGTAACTCCACCGACCATCTTGGTACCATATTCGATAGCTTGTTCTGAATGAAATGTCCCTTGCTTTCCCGTAAAACCTTGGCATAGGACTTTTGTTTCTTTATTGACTAATACACTCATCGTTTAAAACCTCAATTAGGTTAATGCGGATCAAATTATTCGCTCAATCAAGCAGCAACTTCGGCAACGATTTTCTTTGCTGCGTCCGTTAAACTGGTTGCTGCGATTACATTTAAGCTGCTAGCATTTAGCATGTCAGCACCCTTTTGGGCATTATTCCCTTCTAAGCGAACAACCACAGGCACCTTGACATGGACTTCTTCAACCGCTGAGAGAATCCCTTCTGCAATCAAATCACAGCGAACAATCCCGCCGAAAATGTTAACCAAAATGCCTTTAACATTTTCATCGGAGAGGATGATTTTTAACGCTTCACTAACCCGTTCTTTGGTCGCGCCACCACCCACATCTAAAAAGTTTGCTGGCTCGCCACCGTGTAATTTAATCACGTCCATGGTAGCCATCGCTAACCCAGCGCCATTGACCATGCAGCCGATGGTGCCATCTAAGGGAATGTAGTTTAAATCCCATTCACTGGCTCGATGCTCTCTTTCATCTTCCTGGGTGACGTCACGTTTCTCTTTTAATTTTGATTGGCGATATAAGGCATTCGAATCAATGTTCACTTTGCCATCCAGACATAATAGGTCGCCCTTTTTAGTGACAACTAGCGGATTGACTTCAAGCAAGCTTAAGTCACACTCTTTAAACATTTTGCCAAGGCCTATCATCAACTTTGTAAATTGTTTGATTTGCTCGCCACTTAACCCTAATTGAAATGCGGTATCACGGCATTGATAAGGCATGACACCGACTAAGGGATCCACGATGATGCGGATGATTTTTTCAGGGGTTTCTTCAGCCACTTTTTCAATTTCAACCCCACCTTCCGTGGATGCCATGATAACGACACGCTGGCTAGCGCGGTCGATGACGGCACCGAGGTATAATTCACGCTCGATATCGCATGTTTCTTCAATTAAGACAGCATTCACGGGTTGACCATGTTCGTCTGTTTGATAGGTGACAAGCCGAGTGCCAATCAATGACCGCACAGCATTGGCGAGTTCCTCTTTATTGTTAACAATTTTGACGCCGCCAGCTTTCCCTCGACCACCTGCATGGACTTGTGCTTTGACAACCCATTTGGCCGTGCTTAATTTATTAACAACTTGTAACGCATCTTCAGCGTTGTAAGCCACTTCGCCAAGAGGCGTTGGCAAGCCATAACTTGCGAATAGTTCTTTTGCTTGATATTCATGTAAATTCATGATGTTACCTTATAAAAAACAAATGCCCCATTCGGGGCATATGGAAAATTTATCGTTACACATTGAGCAAGAGTCGTGAAGGATCTTCGAGTAGTTCTTTCACGCTAACCAAAAACTGTACGGACTCCTTGCCGTCGATCAAACGGTGATCGTAAGATAACGCCACATACATCATTGGACGAATGACGATCTCGCCATTCTCAACAACGGGGCGTTGTTCTATTTTATGCATCCCTAGGATACCGGTCTGGGGTGGGTTAATAATGGGTGTTGCTAATAAGGATCCAAACACACCACCATTGGTGATGGTGAAGGTTCCTCCTTGCATTTCTTCCATTGTTAATTTACCAGAGCGTGCGCGATTCGCATAATCAGCGATGTCAATTTCAATATCAGCCAAACTTTTTTGGTCGGCATCGCGAACCACCGGAACGACCAGACCTCTATCGGTTGAAACGGCAATACCAATATCGAAGTAGCCATGGTAGACAATGTCTTGATCATCGATTGATGCGTTAACAGCGGGGAATCGCTTCAATGACTCAACCACTGCTTTGGTGAAAAAGGACATAAACCCTATTTTAACACCGTGCTTTTTCTCAAATAGGTCTTTGTATTTTGAGCGTAAATCCATCACACTCTGCAAGTTCACTTCGTTAAATGTGGTTAACATGGCCGCGTTATGTTGCGCAGCTAGCAGGCGTTCAGCTACTTTTGCTCGCAATCGAGACATGGGTACACGTTTTTCTTCCCGCGCACCCGCAAGCGGTGCGGTTGGCCTTTCGATGGAAGGTGTTTGTTTCTTCACATCGAGGTAATTTTGCACGTCTTCTTTAGTGACACGGCCATCTTTACCGGTGCCTTTAATTTGATTGGCATTTAGGTCGTGTTCTGCAAGTAACCGTCGAACAGCAGGGCCAGTTGTCTTGTCGTCGCCAGTCGTCGATTCCTTAACTGTCTCTGCTTTCGCTGTTTCAGCCGCAGCAGGCTCAGCTTTGGTTTCAGGGGCTGCTTGAACTGCGCCTTCTTCGATATCTGCTAAGATCTGACCGGCTTCAACGGTATCCCCTTCGACAAAATGGAGTTGTTTAATGATGCCATCAACCGGTGCTGGAACCTCTAACACAACTTTATCTGTTTCTAGGTCGAGAATATTTTCATCACGTGTGACCGCATCTCCAACCTTTTTATGCCAGGCTGCAATCGTCGCATCTGCAACAGATTCGGGTAGGGTGGGTACTTTGACTACTGTGGACATGTCGATACCTTGTGTTGTTAAAATAGGATGTTAAACATTATTCTTTTTGCCCGTCAACGCTTCATGAACTAGCGCTTGCTGTTGTTTGGCATGCAAAATTGGGCTACCAACTGCTGGTGCTGCCGCAAATCCTCTGCCTGCATAACGCAAGGTTTGTGTTTCGCTAAGGCAATCTATTATATTATGCTGTGATGAGAACCAAACCCCTTGATTTTTAGGTTCTTCTTGACACCACACAATATCGCTTGCATGCTCGTACTTTGCGAGCTCCTTCTTTAAATCCGCTTTCGGGAAGGGATAGAGTTGCTCAATACGAATGATGGCAACATGCTCAAGCGACTCATCTCTTCGTTTTTGCAATAAGTCATAATAGACCTTGCCGCAACATAATACCACAGTTCGTACTTTTTTCACCTCTAGTTTGTCAATTTCTGGTATAACATTGTGGAATTCACCGTTGGTTAATTCACTGATTGGGGAGGTGGCTAATTTGTGTCTAAGCAAGCTTTTGGGGGACATGATAATCAAGGGCTTGCGGTAGTCACGAATAATTTGGCGTCTTAACAGGTGGAAAATCTGTGCGGGTGTAGTGGGTGTGCATACTTGCATGTTTTGCTGTGCACATAGTTGCATATATCGCTCAAGACGCGCCGAAGAGTGCTCAGGGCCTTGACCTTCGTAACCATGAGGTAGCAACATGACTAAGCCACAAAGGCGATTCCATTTCTGCTCACCCGAACTGATAAATTGGTCAATCACCACTTGAGCGCCATTGGCAAAATCACCAAACTGTGCTTCCCATATCACGAGGGAATGAGGCTCAGAAGAAGCATACCCATACTCAAAAGCGAGCACGGCTTCTTCGGATAAAACAGAATCGATGACAAGAAACGGCCTCACAGGGTTCGTAGCGCAAGCACTAAGCGGAATAAAGTCTTCGCCGGTTTTCTGGTCATGTAAAACCGCATGCCGGTGGGCAAAAGTGCCCCGTCCACTATCTTGGCCAGATAGTCTTACGCCGAAACCTTCGTCAAGCAAGGAGGCATAGGCCATGATTTCAGCGAATCCCCAGTTCATATCGAGTTTGCCGGCAGACATTTGCTGACGGTCATCGAGTATTTTTTTAACCACAGGATGAAGCGTAAAATCATCAGGCAAATTCATGAGTGTTTTGGATAGGGCAGCCACTTTTTCTTTGGAAATGGCCGTATCTGCTTTATCCGTCCATTTGCCTTTAAAATAGGGTTCCCAATCGATAGAAATTTGATCCTTATAAGGCTCTGTGACCAATTCAACAACGGCTTTGCCCGTATCAAGGCAATCGCGATAATAATCATTCATGCCATCATAGGTTTTTTTATCAATCACGGATTGCTCGATTAATTTTGTCGAGTAGTAATCTTTGAGCGGCTTCATTTGTTTTATTTTGGCATACATGACCGGTTGCGTCACGAACGGCTCATCGGCCTCGTTATGGCCATGACGGCGATAGCATACTAAATCTAACACCACGTCTTTCTTAAATTTCATGCGATATTCAAACGCTAACCGAATTGCAAAAACGGCCGCTTCAGGATCTTCACCGTTGACATGAATCACGGGGGCTTGGACCATTTTAGCCACATCGGTGCAATATAATGTGGAGCGGGAATCTAACGGATTGCTGGTGGTGAAGCCAATTTGGTTATTAATGACAATATGAACCGTACCCCCCGTGCAATAGCCTCTTGCTTGTGAGAAGTTGAATGTTTCCATGACAACCCCTTGCCCAGAAAATGCAGCATCGCCATGGATGATGATTGGAACAACTTTTCTCTTTTCGATGAGGTCGTTTCGCCGTCTTTGTCTAGACCGAGTTGATCCTTCAATGACTGGGCCTATGATCTCAAGGTGGGAAGGGTTAAACGCTAAAGCAATATGAAGGATTTGTCCTGATTTTGTTTTGATATCCGAGGAGTAACCCTTATGGTATTTCACATCACCACTAATATCTGTATGCACTTTGCCTTCGAATTCTTCAAAAAGGGCGTTGGGCTCTTTACCAAGAACATTCACTAAAACATTTAAACGACCGCGATGAGCCATCCCCATAACCACTTCATTCACCTTATCTTGACCTGCTTGCTCAATCATTTGTTTGAGCATGGGGATCAACGCATCGCCTCCTTCAAGGGAGAAGCGCTTTTGGCCAACGTAACGCGTGCCAAGATAACGTTCTAAGCCATCGGCTTCGATGAGTGATTTGAGAATGCTTACTTTTTCTTCATTGGTAAAGGTTGGCTTACCACGAACACCTTCCATTTTGGTTTGCAGCCAATCGCGCTCTTCGATATTGGCAATATGCATATACTCGATACCAATACTGCCGCAATAGGTTTCTTTCAATGCTTGGATAATGTCCTTTAAAGGCATTGGGCTGCTAGAAAAGTTACGTCCCCCAATAAAAGGGGCGGATAGGTCTGCGTCACTCAAGTCATGATAAGCTAACTCGAGACTGGGAATATCGTGGCGTTTGGCTGTCCCAAGGGGATCTAAGGTTGCTTTGTGATGTCCATGGGCGCGGTAAGCATTTAACAGCTGGGTGACACGATACTGTTTAACACCGTCACCGGCAGGCGCTGCAAAATATTTGGGCATTTGCGCTTGTTTAAGAAACTGATCTCGTATGGGTCTATGCGCTGTGTCTTGGGCAATGCCATCACGCTTGGGTAGACGGTCAAAGGTATCTCGCCATGCTTCCGAAACACTGTTTGGATCGGCAAGATAATCTTCATATAACCCATCCACGTATGCCATGTTTCCACCAGACAGGTAAGCTTCTGCCCACTGTTTTTCAAGATCACCTTCGCTCATTGACTTCTCCAAATAAACTGCCTTTGACTTATCTCAAAGACAGCACTGATTATATAAGCACTTCAAACACATTATGCTACACATAAAAAAATAACCTCAAATCAACACCCCCTTATTCGCCCGTTGGGCTTCTTCTCACCCTGTCTAGGGAGAAAATGAATGGGGAGGAAGTGACTGGTGAGGCTAAATTAAGTTTCCTCACGAAGCATTTGCGTTCTTATTTCCGCAATTGCTTTTGTTGGATTCAGTCCTTTGGGGCAAACGTTCACGCAGTTCATAATCGAACGGCAGCGAAAAACGCTGAACGGGTCCTGTAACTTATCTAAACGATGTTGCGTTGCTGTATCCCGACTATCGGCTAAAAAACGTCTCGCTTGAAGCAGACCAGCGGGACCAACAAATTTGTCAGGATTCCACCAGAAAGAGGGGCAGGAGCTTGTGCAACAGGCACATAAAATACATTCATATAAACCATCCAGTTTTGCTCTATCTTCTGGCGATTGTAATCGCTCTTGGGCAGGCGCAACTTGATTGTTTTGCAAATAAGGCTCAATTCTTTCATATTGTTGGTAAAATTGGGTCATATCGACCACCAGATCTCGGACGACTGGAAAGCCGGGTAAGGGGCGAATGACGATTTTTGCCGCTTTTAGTTGCGATAAAGAGGTGATGCAAGCTAAGCCGTTTTTGCCATTAATATTCATCCCATCAGAGCCGCATACACCTTCACGACATGAGCGTCGGAACGATAGGCTTTGGTCTTGCTCTGCTTTGAGCCTTTCTAATAAGGTTAAAACCATCGGATCCCCTTTTTGAGGAATTTCGATGGTATATTCCTGCATATAAGGTGCATCATCTGTTTCAGGATTGTATCGATAAATCGAAAAGTAAATCGTTCTTTTATCTGCCATTATCTTTCCTCTTTAATAAACCCGTACTTTGGGCTCGAACGGTTTAACATACTTTGGTGTGACATTGACGGGGCGATAATCAATTTTATGGTTTTCTTCAAAGTAGAGCGTATGTTTTATCCATTCTTCGTCATTTCGGTCCGGATAATCTTCTCGGCTATGGGCGCCACGACTCTCCGTTCTTGCTAACGCCGATTGGGCAGTTGCGCAGGCAGTTGCCATCAGGTTATCCAACTCTAAAGCCACGAGACGCTCGGTATTAAAAATGTGGCTCTTATCGCTAATGGAAGCAGTGAGCAGCCTGCTTCTTAATTCTTCCAGCCGGTGTAGGCCTTTTGACATAACTTCCCCTGTACGGAATACGCCAAAATCCTCTTGCATGACGCGCTGCATCTCTTTGCGAATGTCAGCTGGGTTTTCACCATCTTTATTGGTTTCCCATCGTTGGTAGCGGGCTAAACCAGCATCGATATCATCATCGGAAACATAAGGCATTTCAGGCAATTGATTCGATAACCATAGCTCTTCAATGTGCATGCCAGCTGCTCTGCCAAACACCACTAAGTCAAGTAAGGAGTTACCGCCTAACCTATTCGCCCCATGAACCGAAACACAAGCGCATTCACCGACAGCATACAGTCCCTCAATCACGTGATCTTTACCTTTTTTATGGGAGATTACTTGCCCATGAATGTTGGTTGGAATGCCACCCATCGAATAGTGACAGGTAGGTACAACTGGAATTGGTTCTATGATGGGATCAACGCCAGCAAATTTAAGGGATAGTTCACGAATACCGGGTAAACGGGACTTAATCAAATCAGATCCCAAGTGATCTAATTTCAATTTAACATAATCTTCACCGTCCGGATCAAAACCATGACCGTTGCGAATTTCTAACGCCATTGACCGGGCAACCACATCCCGAGATGCAAGATCCTTAACCCGAGGAGCATAGCGCTCCATGAAGCGTTCGCCGTCTTTATTGATAAGGTAACCACCTTCTCCCCGGCATCCTTCAGTCACTAGTGTTCCAGCTCCGGCAATCCCGGTAGGATGGAATTGCCACATTTCCATATCTTGAAGCGGTAGACCGGCACGTAAAGCCATGCCAAAGCCATCTCCGGTATTAATATGGGCATTGGTGGTAGATTGATAAATTCGGCCGGCCCCACCGGTTGCAAACACACATACGCGCGTTTGGTAAAAAACGACTTCGCCTGTTTCGATGTTCATCGCAGTGACACCAGCAATGCGGCCTGTGCTGGTTTGGACAATATCCAGGGCATACCATTCGCTGAAAATATGAGCATTCGCTTTGATGTTTTGCTGGTATAAGGTATGCAGTAAGGCATGCCCGGTCCTATCGGCGGCGGCACATGTTCTGGCAGCTTGATCCCCGCCAAAATTTTTGGACTGCCCACCGAATTGGCGTTGATAAATTTTACCGTTGTCCATGCGCGAAAAGGGTAGCCCCATATGCTCTAATTCATAGACGACTTCGGGACCCGATTTACACAAATATTCAATGGCTTCTTGGTCACCAATATAATCCGCCCCTTTTACAGTGTCGTACATGTGCCAATGCCAATTATCTTCGTCCGCATTTCCTAACGCAGCTGTGATTCCTCCTTGAGCGGAAACAGTGTGAGAGCGCGTTGGGAAAACTTTTGACAAGAGGGCGACTTTCATTCCTGACTGGGCCAGTTGTAAGGCCGCACGCATGCCAGCGCCGCCAGCGCCTACAATAACCGCATCAAATTTGTTTCGAGCAATTGTCATATTATAGCCCCCATAAGATCATGATGCCCCAGGTGAATAGGAGCAATAAAACGCCAAGGATAACCATCTGTACCATAATTCTTAAACTCGTTGGTTTAATATAGTCAGTGGTTACTGTCCATAATCCTACCCAGGCATGCAATAACACCGCCAATAAAGATAGAATGCTCCCCAGCTTCATGATGGGGTTAGAAAACAAGGTTAGCCATTGCTGATACGTAAGTTGTGGATGACTTAAAATAAAGCCCAATAAGAATAAAGCATAAATGGCTAAAAAAACCGCTGTGACACGTTGTATTAACCAATCTTTTAATCCATTCCCCGTTAAACTAGTGACATTCGTTACCATATCCAGATTCCTGCTAAAATTGCCAAAATGATTGCTATAACAATAACGGTTGCAGCACTCTTACGTCCTGACGATAAATCCTCACCCCATCCTAAATCCATGAAAATATGCCTTAGACCGGCTAGGATGTGGTAGCCCAAGGACACCAAAAAAGCCCAAATTATAATTAAATGGACGGGTGATCCTAGTAATGATTTTGTGGCAATAAAGGACTTCTCCGATTGAAGAGAAGCATGTAAGTACCACATCATAAACGGCAATAGGACAAAAATACCTATGCCAGATAGTCGGTGGAAGATTGATGCGATAGCCATGACTGGAAAACGCATCGTTGCCAAATCTAAATTGACGGGTCTCTTTTTATTCATTGATTGTACCTTCTGTCCTAAATTACAAATCACAATTACTTAGGGACGTTCCCAAGGGTATACCCCTAATTAAAAAAAATTTCGTAGGACATCCATGACGCATGCCCTGACGAATCCTTTCTTAATACATTATAATCCAAGATAAGCGATTGAAAATGATCAAATTTCCAATGCATTAGTATTTTACCTCGTTGTTTTATAGGTAAAATGTACTTCTAACAGCAGTGATTTTACTCAACTGTCACCGATTTTGCCAGATTTCGAGGTTGATCGACATCAGTGCCTTTGGCAACGGCAACATGGTATGACAGAAGCTGTAATGGAATCGTATATATAATGGGTGCTACCCACTCACCACAGGTGGGCACGGGGATTAATATGGCTCCATTAGCCTGCCAATCATGCTGGTCATCCACAAATACGAATAACTGCCCACCACGCGCGCTAACCTCATGTAAATTGGATTTTAATTTGTTTAACAGTTCATTATTCGGTGCAACTGCCACAACGGGCATTTTATCATCAACTAATGCCAGTGGGCCATGTTTTAATTCTCCCGCAGGATAGGCTTCAGCATGGATATATGAGAGTTCTTTCAGTTTAAGAGCACCTTCTAAGGCAACAGGGTATTGGACCCCTCGACCTAGGAACAGGGTATGTTCTTTATTCACAAACGAAGCGGCTAATTCCTCAATCAGCGGGTCCATTTTTAGAACTTGTTCGACGAGTTGCGGAAGCGTTTGTAATTGGGCGATAACTTCGTTTCCTCGACCATCCTGGTTGAGAGCAATGCCTAACATGAGGAAGGCCAACAACTGGGTTGTGAATGCTTTGGTTGAGGCAACGCCAATTTCAATACCCGCCCTTGTTAAAAAAGTTAGCTCCGTTTCGCGAACTAACGAGCTGCTTGGAACGTTGCATATTGCCATGGTGGCTAAGTAATTCAGGGTTTTTGCTTTTTGAAGTGCGGCCAAGGTATCAGCCGTTTCACCTGATTGAGATACGGCAATAAACAAAGAATTGTCTGGAACAACCACATTTCGATAGCGATACTCACTGGCGATTTCAACTTGAGTGGGTAATCCTGCTAAGGATTCTAGCCAATATTTTGCGACGAGGCCTGCATGATAGCTTGTGCCACAGGCAACAATATGGATGTGCTTTGTTCGTTGAAATATATCGGTTGCATGGTCGCCGAAACTGGCTTTGACCACCTTGGGACTGACAATTCTTCCCTCTAAGGTGTCGAGTAGGACGCGGGGTTGCTCATAGATTTCTTTTTGCATGAAGTGACGGTAATTTTCTTTGCCAATCACTGCTTGCTCGGCTTCTAATTTGTGCATGGTTCGAGTGCAAGTCTTACCGGCCTTATTAACTATTTTAAAGGAAGACTGTGTCAGGATAGCACTGTCGCCTTCTTCCAAATAGCAAACTTTATCCGCAAATCCACGTAAAGCGAGCGTATCCGAGGCTATAAAATGGCCATGTTTACTGGTGCCAATAATAAGAGGACTACCTTGACGAACAACGACTAACTCATCGGGCTGGTCCTTATGAATGATGGCCAGTGCAAAAGCACCTTGTAATTCTTGAACTGCACTGGATACTGCTTTATGCAGATTTTTATGATCCTGATAATAATAATGAACGAGATGGGCAATCACTTCTGAGTCAGTTTCTGAGTAGAACTCATAGCCTTTTCCTTGGAGAAAATCCCTTAAATTGAGATGATTTTCAATAATTCCATTATGGACAAGCGCTAGCTCTTCTGCTGAAACATGAGGGTGTGCGTTGGTTTCGCAGGGTTTTCCGTGTGTGGCCCAGCGCGTATGACCGATCCCCAAGAAGCCTGCTAATTGACGACCCTTAACTGTTTCCGTAAGGACGTTAACTTTACCTGAAATGCGACAACGGTTTAGCATCCCTTCATTTGATAATATAGCGATGCCAGCCGAGTCGTAGCCCCTATATTCTAAGCGCTGCAGGCCTTCTAGCAGAAAACTTTGAACGTCTGCATCGGTAATCGCACCAACAATTCCGCACATAGAAGCCTCGATGGTTAATAAAAAAATAAGATTATGTCATAAATTTTGCAGCTACTCTAGAGGCATTGGCAATGAGCTGAAATGAAGGAATTTGCGAATGCCATTCAAGTTCTTTTAAGAACCCTAGGGAGGATCCCTAGTCACTCGGATTATTTAGTCTTATAAATTTAGAATAGCATAAAATTGGCATTGTCAATGATCCCTGGTATTTGTGTATTCCGACGCAAGAATAAAGAATGGGTGCGGTCTCCATTGCAAATTAGAGTGCTTAGCATAGGATATTTTGCTTTTGAAGTTGGAGCTTAGCATGCGTAGCTATAAAGAACTGAAACTCTTTAATCCCGCACTGATTTATAGTTTTGAACCCGAGTCCTCTCCCAAAGCTCTCCATTTTCAGATCCTACTTTGGCCGAGCTGATTCAGATAAGAATGGCAATGAATCATTATGCCAAACAAATAAAAGCAATCAATCCAGAGTATGATTTGGATAAAATCTCAATAACAATAACAGAAAGATTCCCCATGCTAAATAGGTTAGATGCGGACAATAATCAACATGCAATAATGGCGTGTCAAATCATGTTAAAAATCATGGAAAGGGCGATTTTATTGTTCTTTGTGATGAGATCAATACTGAAAAAATGCTCTCTACAAATCCAGTTCAGCAATACCAAAAATGATATGGAGTAAACGTTGCCATTGCTAGGTTTAGGGTAAGTAGCCCCCCATGGATAAGGGGGGCAATTTAATCTAACCAGCGCGATGGGCATCCATTATATCAACCAGTGGATAAAGAAAGTTCAAATATTCATTTTACCCCGATGTGCTTGGTGATCGCTGACTTAATCTTAAGGTGTCATCCCTATCGAGCGGTAATGAGTCCATGCCTTTTGTACTAAACATGCCAAGCGTTGCCACACTAGAAGTAGATATCTTATGGCTGGATGACTGACTGGGCTGATCGTCCAGCGTGTTTTGCATTTCGATCATTCTTTTGAAGCTATCCATACGCTGTGAGGTCAGTAAACCAAGTTCATGAGCCGATTTTTGTAAGGTTTTATGGGCGGTTGATTTTGGATGGTACTGTGAAGCCATATGCAAGGCTAGATTTTGAGCTAGGGATACGTCTCCTTTTGCATTCCATAGAAGTAGCATCGACAAAGGATTGTTTCTGCCTAAGCAGGCTGCCAATTGGATGGGTGTTAGGCCATCTTCCGATTGGATATGGATATTATCCATTTCTGGAAGCATCTCCATGATTCCTTTCTCTTCTTTAAGCGTCGCCATGATATGCAGCGGCGGTAATTTAAATTGTTCAAAATTATTATTGTTGAACTGTTCAAATAGCAAAGGCAAAGTAGCATGATGTTGGGCTAAGGTCATGGCAGTTTGTCGATGTTTATTTTCGATTGTTGAGTCAGCGCCATGGAGGAGTAAACAACGAATCATTGCTTCGTTTTTTAAAGTGGTAGCGATGTGTAAAGGTGTGTCTCCTTGTTTGTTTGTTTGATTAGGATAAACGCGTTGGTTACACAACCATCGGACTAAGTCTACGTTGCCACTTTTGACAGCAGAATGCAAAACACTATCTTTATTGTCATTGAGGGCATTGAGTTTTGCACCATGCGCTACCAGATGAATTACGGTGGATAAATGACCGATGTCTGCCGCTGCGTGGAGGAGTGTCCCGCCACCATTGTATGGAAATTTTCCATATCGATAGTGTTTGTTAATCAGGTTAGACATTTTTTTCGGTTCGAGCAGTAATAATGCATCAATTGCCTTTTCGTGTCCTTTTATTGTGGCAAACATTAAACTGGCCTGAATACAGATGTTGGAAAAATGCCGCTGATGACCGCCGATGATTTCTATGATCTGATGATGGCCTTGACTGGCAGCTAAACAGAGCATAAGGTCCAGATCCAGGTTCCTCACTTTTTTAACACGACTTTTTAGGGAAGCCAGCATCGCCTGAAAAACCACGGTATGGCCTCGGGCAGCGGCAATATCGATGGGTCGGAAGTGAGAGTTATTTTTGAGAAAAGGGTTTGCATGTTTATCAAGTAACCATTTGGTCACTTCCACATTGCCAGTCATCGCACACATATGCAAAAGCGTGTTGTTTTCCGTGTAGGGTTGATTAACATCAAAATTATCCGTAAATAGTTCTTCAGCAATATCTAAATAGCCTTCAACAAGCGCAACTGTGATAGGATAATAACCCAATCCACATGCTCGGGTGGTTATAAGGGTGTCATTTTTCAGCAACAATTTGGCTGTGTCTGGATGATTGTATCGAAGAGCAACATAGAATGCGCTTTGACAATGAATATCTTCGTCATTAATATCTGCGCCTTGCTCCAATAACCATTCGCACACTTGCATGTGTCCCTTCATAGAAGCAAGAATCAGCGGCGTATTGCCAAATTTGTCGCGATCTTGTAAAGATGTGGGTTTATATAAGGCATTTGCTAGTTGTAAATGGCCAAAATAGCAAGCCACCTGAAAGGCAGTATAATGATTTGTTTGTAAGGTAGCGCCATGGCTCAGTAAAAATTGCGTCATTTTCAAATTACCATGACGGATGGCATAAAACAGAGGTGTATGTTGGTGATTGTCAATTGCATTGATATCGTGTGACTCAAGCATTTCTTCATTGACCAACCCATCAAATTCAGCATCCGTTGCTTGTTTTGAAAGCTCAAAAATATCCATATTTTATTCCTATTCTTGTTGTGAATTTCTACAACACCCAACCCAAAAAAAGCAGGGGGGGATTTTTCATATTACATAGACTCTAATAACAAAGATAGATTAGACGGGTGGGTTTGTATGGTTAAGTTTGGAGCGATTAAAGCGTCTCCAATTTCCTTCCAATTATCGAATTAGTCAGGTGATGGCTCGAAGCATAGAAAGGATGGGAATATTTGGGAAGTACTTTTATTTTCTCATGAGTTCGGTTATAGTCTCGGCGTTGAAAATGAAAGGCATGGGTTATGAGAGAAAAAATCGTTGCAGCTAACTGGAAAATGCATGGTGATCCAGAATGGGCTGAGCGCTATTGCAACCAGTTATCCAATGCACTAGCGACGAACGCTGGTTCGGCTACTGTGATTATTTTCCCACCCTTTCCTTTTATGCTACAACCCGCATTTCAAAAGCGTCAGCACTTTTTTGTTGGACCGCAAAATTTTTATCCTGCTCAATCGGGCGCATACACTGGCGAAGTGTCGCTGTCGATGTTTCCGCCTTCCTTATGCCGGTATGCCCTGGTTGGTCACTCTGAGCGCAGGCATATTCTGCATGAAAGTGAAAAATTTATTGCAGAAAAATTCCACCATGCAAAAGAACATGATATAGTACCGGTTTTGTGTGTGGGTGAAACTGACGAAGAGCGTGCCAATGGTCAAACAGAAGCCGTTCTTGTGCGCCAAATAGAAGCAGTTGCCCGAAATAACGTGCGTGCGTTTGAGGATGTTGTCATTGCCTATGAACCTGTGTGGGCAATCGGTACTGGAAAAACAGCAACACCTGAATTAGCGCAACAAGCTCACGCACTCATTCGCCAAATTATCAGTCAATTTGACGAAACAAGTGCGCGACGCATCCCTGTATTATATGGGGGAAGTGTTAAACCAAGTAATGCAGAAGCCTTATTTGCCATGCCAGATATCGATGGTGGGCTAATTGGGGGGGCGTCACGTGAAATCAATCAGTTTTTGGATATAGTGAAATGTATCAGTTAGTGCTAATAACCCATGTTTTTATTGCTGTCGTATTAATCGGATTGGTTCTCATTCAACACGGTAAGGGTGCTGACATCGGCGCCGCTTTCGGTTCAGGAGCTTCAAATACGGTTTTTGGTAGTCAAGGGTCCGGAGGATTTTTATTCAAGTTAACCGGTTCCTTGGCGATTGGATTTTTTGTGACCAGCTTAACGTTGTCATACTTGGTATCTAGCGATTATAACCAAGGTAAAAAACAGGCGTTGCCGGCTCAAAACAGCCAAGTAGATCAGTCTTTGCCCGCTCCTGCGGAGTGAGTATAAGGCCGAAAAGGCTTCCTTCTTGAATGAGAAGTCATCGTGCGTAATTTTTAGAAAATTAGTAACAATTGTCTCAACGGGTTGTCAAAATACCGATGAAATAAGGTTGCAATATATTGCCGAAGTGGTGGAATTGGTAGACACGCCGTCTTGAGGGGGCGGTGGCGAAAGCCGTGCCGGTTCGAGTCCGGCCTTCGGCACCAATACTTAATACTTAGGAAGCATTTTATGTTAGCAGAGTATTTACCTATATTGGTTTTTATTGTCATAGGCCTCGCCTTAGGCGTAGCGATGATGGGCGCAGGTAGTTTGCTGTCAAAGCACAATCCTGATGCAGCAAAAGTTTCGCCCTATGAGTGTGGGTTTGGCGTCTTCGAAAATACCCGCATTCCCTTTGACGTTCGCTTCTATTTAGTGGCAATCCTATTTATCATTTTTGATCTTGAAACGGCCTTCTTTGTTCCATGGGCTGCAGTTTTAAGAGAGCTAGGTTGGTTTGGTTTCAATGCGATGATGTTATTCTTGGGTCTCCTAGTTATTGGTTTTATATACGAATGGAAAAAGGGAGCACTGGATTGGGAATAATCCATTTGGCTAACTATTTATTTTAATTGTATTCACAAAAATTACAGAGGCGACAATGGCGGTCTCAGCATTAGAAAAAAGTGGTTTTTTAACAACTTCCATCGATAAGCTAGTTGGCTGGGCTCGAACAGGCTCAATGTGGCCGATGACATTTGGCTTGGCCTGTTGTGCTGTCGAAATGATGCATGTGGGCGCTGCTCGTTATGATTTAGATCGATTTGGTATCATCTTTAGACCCAGTCCGAGACAGTCGGATGTCATGATTGTCGCAGGAACCTTGTGCAATAAAATGGCGCCAGCTTTGAGAAAGGTATACGATCAAATGCCCGAACCACGATGGGTTATATCCATGGGGTCTTGCGCTAACGGTGGTGGCTACTACCATTATTCTTATTCAGTTGTGCGAGGGTGTGATCGCATCGTTCCAGTGGATGTTTATGTCCCTGGCTGTCCGCCAACAGCGGAAGCATTGCTGTATGGCATTATCCAATTACAAAACAAGATCCGTAAAAAACCTATCATTGAAGCCTAGACAATTTAAGAGCAGAATACCTATGCAAAAAATTGACAGTTTATCGACCCAAGTACAACAAGTGTTAGGTCAGTTAATTCAGAATACAATGATTCATACCAATGAGCTGACAATTGAAGTCGATGCAAACAATGTCCGTGATGTGATGATGACGCTCCGAGATGATAAATCCCTTCAGTTTAATCAATTAATGGATGTCTGTGGCGTTGACTACTTATTGTATGGTGAGTATGACTGGGAAACGGAAGCAGCCACTGAATCTGGGTTTTCACGAGGCGTGGAGCGTCAAGAAGCGAAAGCTTATGCGATGGAAAAGCCACGGTTTGCCGTTGTCTATCATTTATTATCGACTGTTCATAATACCCGCATTCGTGTCAGGGCATTTCTTTCAGAAGATAAATTGATGATCGAATCTGTCCATGATGTATGGAAATCCGCTAACTGGTTTGAGCGGGAAGCCTATGATTTATATGGTATTTTATTTGCCAATCACCCTGATTTGAGAAGAATATTGACCGATTATGGGTTCATCGGATATCCATTTAGAAAGGATTTCCCGTTAAGTGGCCATGTTGAAATGCGATATGATGCTAAGCTGCAAAAGGTAGTTTATGAACCCGTTGACATTGAACCTAGAATAACGGTGCCCAAAGTGATCCGTAACGATAATCGTTACTATGATCTGCAAAATGGGAGCGAATCATGATTGAATTAAAAAATTACACCCTGAATTTTGGCCCACAACATCCTGCTGCACATGGAGTTTTGCGGCTTGTCATGGAGTTAGAGGGGGAGACGATTGTCCGTGCAGATCCCCATATTGGCTTATTGCATCGTGCCACTGAAAAATTAGCTGAGACCAAACCGTTTATTCACAATATCGGGTATATGGACAGATTGGATTACGTCTCCATGATGTGTAATGAACATGCCTATGTGATGGCAATTGAAAAGCTATTAGGTGTTACCCCTCCGAAGCGTGCTTTATATATAAGAACGATGTTTGATGAGGTCACTCGTATCCTCAATCATTTACTGTGGCTAGGAGCGACAGCGCTCGATATTGGCGCCATGTCAGTTTTTCTATACTGCTTTCGCGAACGAGAAGATTTATTTGATTGTTACGAAGCGGTTTCTGGTGCGCGTATGCATGCCACATACTACCGTCCAGGAGGCGTTGCGAGGGATTTACCCGATAGCATGCCGCAATATAAACCCTCTCGCTGGCATAGTGAAAAGGAAGTGGACAAATTAAACCAAAATCGCCAGGGTAATTTACTGGACTTTCTTTGGGCATTTACGGAGCGTTTCCCAAACTGTGTTGATGAATATGAAACGCTATTGACTGACAATCGCATTTGGAAACAGCGTACAGTTGATATTGGCGTTGTTTCTCCAGAAGAAGCATTGCAATGGGGATTTTCCGGCCCGATGTTAAGAGGCAGCAATATTGCTTGGGATTTGCGAAAAAAACAGCCCTATGCCGCCTATGATGAAATAGAATTTGATATTCCAGTGGGTCAGACAGGCGATTGCTACGACAGATACCTTGTTCGTGTTGAAGAATTACGGCAGTCAAACCGTATCATTCGTCAATGTATTGAATGGCTTAGGAGTAATCCCGGCCCAATTAAAATAGATGACCATAAAATTACACCGCCAACACGAGAAGAGATGAAGCATGATATGGAAGCGCTAATTCACCATTTCAAGCTATTTACAGAAGGTTTTTGCTTGCCTAGAGGGGAAGTCTATTCGGCCGTAGAGGCTCCAAAAGGCGAATTTGGCATTTATCTGGTATCCGATGGCGCTAATAAGCCGTATCGTCTCAAGATAAGAGCCCCAGGATTTTCACATTTATCCAGCTACAATGATATGGTTAAAGGGCATATGCTCGCCGATGGTGTGGCTATTCTAGCTAGCCAAGATATCGTGTTTGGTGAGATTGACCGTTAAAATGAACGATAGGTTATATAAATAGATGCAAGGTTAAAAATATGTCTGATAATTCAGCCAAATTACTTAAAGAACTGATATCCAGCAAGGCCATAGAAGAAATTGATCAGTGGATTGCAAAATATCCAGCCGATCAAAAGCAATCTGCTGTTATGAGAGGCTTGATGATTATCCAGGAAGAAAAAAATCACTTAACCCCTCCATTGATGGATGCGCTAGCCTCCTATTTAGATATGCCGCCGATTGCTGTTTATGAGGTTGCTACATTCTATTCAATGTATGAGCACAAACCTCATCCAAGGCATACTATCAATGTCTGCACAAACATCTCGTGTATGTTAAGCGGTTCTAACGATGTCGTTAAATACTTGGAAAATAAATTGGATGTCTCGCTCGGCGGTAACACCAATGATGGTCGGTTTGCTTTACGTTCTGTTGAGTGCTTAGGCGCGTGTGTTAATGCGCCAATGATGCAAATTGATAAAGATTATCATGAAAATTTAACCCACGAAAAAATTGATCAAGCCATTGAGGAGTATAAATGAAACGCTTTCAACGAGATTTGATCAAGGAAGGAGGCTGATATGACTGATTGTTTGAATCAGGTCTGCTACCGCACAAGACATTTACCCAATCCTCATG
This sequence comes from Pseudomonadota bacterium, assembly GCA_020051095.1. GTDB lineage: Bacteria > Pseudomonadota > Gammaproteobacteria > Legionellales > Legionellaceae > JAFIFT01. Next base: position 32,308 of record JAGVJN010000023.1, read on the forward strand.
CCATGTCAACTTACCAAAGCGTTGGTGGGTATAGCGCATGGCGAAAGATATTAACAGAAAAAATCCCTCCCCATGATATTATTGAAGAAGTTAAAACATCGGCATTACGTGGTCGTGGGGGAGCTGGCTTCCCAACAGGGCTAAAGTGGAGCTTTATGCCTAAAAATAAAGACATACAAAGCTATCTTGTTTGTAACTCTGATGAGGGCGAGCCAGGCACCTGCAAAGATAGAGACATTATGAATTATAATCCTCATCAGCTGGTAGAAGGGATGGCGATTTGTGGATACGCAATTGGCGCAACAGTAGGGTATAACTATATCCGTGGTGAATTTTGGTTGCCATTTGAACGCATGGAACAAGCAATTGCAGAAGCTTATGAAGCAGGCCTACTCGGTAAAAATATCCTGGGAAGTGGGGTTGATTTTGATTTATATAACCATTTAGGAGCCGGTGCTTATATTTGTGGTGAGGAAACGGCCTTATTAAACTCCTTGGAAGGCAAAAAAGGACAGCCACGCTTCAAGCCACCTTTTCCCGCAAATTATGGTTTATATGGCAAACCTACCACCATCAATAATACCGAAACACTGGCATCTGTCCCTGTTATCCTGGAAAAAGGGGCTAAGTGGTTCTTAGATATGGGTAAACCCAATAATGGCGGAACAAAATGTTTTTCAGTTAGCGGACATGTCAATAAACCAGGGAATTATGAAATTCCACTTGGTACGCCATTCAAAGATCTTTTAGAATTAGCTGGCGGTGTGAGAGAAGGGCGTAAAATCAAAGCGGTGATCCCGGGCGGTTCATCCATGAAAGTTCTACCAGGTGATGTGATGATGCAATTGGATATGGATTACGACAGTATTCAAAAAGCTGGATCAGGGCTTGGTTCTGGGGCAGTCATCATTATGGATGAAACAACTTGTATGGTGGACGTTCTTTACCGGATCGCGGAATTTTACGATGAAGAGTCTTGCGGTCAGTGCACCCCTTGCCGAGAAGGTACGGGGTGGTTAGTTCGTTTATTACATCGGATCAAATCAGGACATGCGGAACAGAGTGACATTGAGAAGTTAGTCCATGTCGCTGATAGCATTGAAGGTCGAACCATTTGTGCATTTGGTGAAGCAGCTGCTTGGCCAGTACAAAGTTTCGTCAAGCATTTTTATCATGAATTTGAATATTTTGTGAAGCACAAGCGATCGCTGGTAGCGGCATAATCGAGAAGGTTAATTCCATGGCAACGATAGAAATAGATGGCAAAAAGATAGACGTTGATAATGGCAAAATGATTATTGAAGTGGCTGATGAAGCAGGTATTTACATCCCCCGCTTTTGTTACCATAAGAAGTTATCGGTTGCAGCTAACTGCCGTATGTGCTTAGTTGAAGTTGAAAATGGCCGGAAACCGGTCCCCGCTTGCGCAACGCCAATAACAGATGGCATGAAAGTCTTCACAAAATCTGAAGAGGCCATTCGCTCGCAAAAAGCAGTGATGGAGTTCTTGCTAATTAATCACCCGCTTGATTGCCCCATATGCGACCAAGGTGGTGAGTGTGAATTACAAGATATTTCAATGGGATTTGGCTATGATGCTTCTGAATATGAAGAAAGCAAACGCTCATTTGACGATGATAATATCGGCCCCTTGATCTCGACTGAAATGACACGGTGCATCCACTGTACACGCTGCGTGCGCTTTGGTGATGAAGTTGGTGGTCTGCGAGAATTGGGTGCCACCGGTCGGGGAGAAACGACACACATTGGTACCTATATAAAGCACAGCATGGAGTCTGAAGTATCGGGTAATGTCATTGATTTGTGCCCTGTTGGTGCTTTGACATCAAAACCTTATCGATTCACAGGTAGGGCATGGGAGATGACACAGCATGATAGCATTGCTCCTCATGATTGTATCGGTTCTCATATACACCTTCATGTTCGCCGAGGACGGTTAATGCGGGCGGTGCCACGAGAATATGAACCGATTAATGAGACTTGGTTGTCCGATAGGGATCGATTTAGTTATCTAGGTCTGACGGCGCCGACAAGAGCATCAAAACCCCAAATTAAAAAAGGGGGTGAATGGCAAACCACTGATTGGGAAACCGCCTTGAAATTTGCAGCGGAAGGGATTTCCCATATTATCAAAAAGCATGGTCCAGAGCAGTTTGCAGCATTTGCAAGCCCATCTTCCACGGTTGAAGAAGGGTATTTATTGCAGAAGTTGATGCGCTCACTCGGCGTGACCAATATCGATTATCGACTTCACCAAACTGATTTTGCAGACCAAGAACACCGACCAGTTTTGGCGGGTAATAATCTTGCTTATCAAGCTATCGAAGAGCAAGAAAACATTGTAATGATTGGTTGCAATATTACGCGCGAAGTGCCGTTAGCTGGTGTAAGAGTCAGAAAAGCGGTCCAATCAGGGGCAAAGGTTGCTCACCTTAACCCCGTGGATTATGATTTTCATTTCACTACTAGCGTCTCAATGGTGTCTGCTCCTCAGGAGTTACCTTTTGATTTAGCAAAGATATTGATTGGTTGCGTCGATGGCGAAATAGAGAAATTGCCAGAAGCAATGAAACCATTATTGATTGGCTTAACACCAGATGATAATCACCGGAAGATAGCAGCGATGTTATCTGCTGAAAAGGCGGTGATGCTTACGGGCGCGCTCTTTGAAAACCATCCTCAGGCTAGTTTGTTAAGAACGTTATCAACCTTAATACAAAAACACAGCGGTGCAAAGTACCTACACTTCTCAACGGGTGCTAATTCAACCGGTCTTTCGCTGGCAGGTATGTTGCCGCATCGTGGGCCAGCAGGAAAACGTGAAGAGTCAGTTGGGCTTGATGTTCAAGCTGCTCTCTCAGCGAATTTGGCTGGTTATTTTTTAATGAATACAGAGCCTGGGTTTGATTTTGAAAATCCAGGTTTAGCAAGAAAAGCGGTCCTTGGTGCACAATTTGTGGTGTTATTGTCGGCCTATAGTGAAGAGTCGATGAAAGATTACGCAGACGTCATTCTACCCATGGCTCCTTATGCGGAGACGTCAGGAACATACATCAATATTGACAATAGCTGGCAATCTTTTAAAGGCGCATTACAACCCTATGAAGAAGCACGACCTGCTTGGAAAATATTGCGTGTTATGGGCAATCTTTTGCAATGCCCCGGGTTTGATTTTGTATCAAGTGATGAGATACTTCAGGAACTAAAATCGCACACTCAGCTGATGGCGATAGAAGAATATCCTCTGTATCTGCCTAACGCCATTCTTGAGCCCAATGCGGCGATACAACGAGTGGGCGAGTGGCCCTTGTATCGAGGGGATGCCATTGTTCGTCGAGCTGAAGCGCTTCAACGATGTGCCGCTGCAGAGAGCAGCTGCATCCGTATCAATCCCAAAACAGCGGACAGATTACATTTAGGCGAATCTGCAACTGTATCTCAAGGCGATATTGAGATAACATTACCACTAAAGCGCGATCACCGAATCGCATTGGATGTGGTATGGTTACCCAATGCGATGCAAGAGACAGCGGATCTAGGCCATTCGTTTGCTGAGATTAATATTAAGCGAGAAACAGGTAAATAAATATGCAACATATGTTTCAAGACATTGGTATTTTAATTTGGATTATTATCAAAATCGTTGTAATCCTGATTCCGTTGTTGATTGCGGTTGCGTATTTGACTTACGCAGAACGAAAAGTTATCGGTTATATCCAAACTCGAATTGGTCCAAATCGAGTTGGTTATAAAGGGTTACTGCAACCGTTTGCTGATTTGCTGAAGTTAATCACCAAAGAAATTGTTGTCCCGGCTAAGTCAAACAAGTATTTATTTATCATTGCCCCACTTTTCGCGCTTGCCCCCGCTCTTGCGGGTTGGGCGGTCATCCCATTCTCAGAAGGTGTGGTTTTATCAAACATTAACGCGGGCGTGCTGTATTTGTTTGCGATGAGTTCCCTGGGGGTGTATGGCGTTTTGATTGCCGGTTGGGCATCCAATTCTAAATACGCCATGTTTGGCGCACTACGAAGCACGGCACAGACAATTTCGTATGAAATTGCTATGGGGTTTTGTTTGGTGGGTGTTATTCTTGCTGCCGGGCATATGAACATATCCGAGATTGTATTAGCGCAAAAAGGTGGTCTAAGCCATTGGTTTTTTATTCCCCTGTTACCACTGTTTCTAATATTTTGGATATCGGGGGTTGCAGAAACAAACCGTGCACCTTTTGACTTGGCTGAAGGCGAGTCTGAGATTGTTGCTGGTTTCCATGTTGAGTATTCGGGGATTGGTTTTGCCTTATTTTTCTTATCTGAATATGCCAGCATGATTTTAATTTCAGCCGCTATCACCTTATTATTTTTAGGTGGATGGTTGTCTCCATTCGAAGGGATGCCTCTCTTAGAAAGCATCTTTTTTGTGGTGCCAGGGTTTGTGTGGTTTTTTATTAAAGTATCATTATTTTTATTTATTTATTTATGGATGCGGGCAACCTTCCCAAGGTATCGCTATGATCAATTGATGCGATTAGGTTGGAAAGTATTAATTCCAACAACTATCGTTTGGGTAGTTGTGACAGCTTTAATGGTTGAATTGCACGTTAATCCGTGGTTCGCATGATAACGATATAGAATAAGAGTGTTCGAATGAAGAAATCGTATCGATACATAAAGCACTATTTGCGCAGCTTCTTCTTAACAGAACTGCTAGTTGGTTTGATGCTGACAGTGAAGTATTTCTTTAAGAAAAAAACAACAGTTCAGTTTCCAGAAGAGCAAACACCCATTTCCCCTCGATTTAGAGGGATGCTCGCTTTACGACGTTACCCAAATGGTGAAGAGCGATGTATTGCGTGCAAATTATGCGAAGCAATATGCCCTGCATTAGCAATTACAATAGAATCAGAACCTAGAGAAGATGGCTCTCGGAGAACAACACGGTATGATATTGATGTATTTAAATGCATCAACTGCGGGTTATGTGAAGAATCTTGTCCGGTGGACTCCATCGTTGTTACACCCATCCATCATTACCATATCAATGAGCGTGGGCAAAACATTATGACAAAAGAAAAGTTGCTAGCGGTCGGTGATATGATGGAAGCCCGTTTAGCAGAAGATCGTATGCAAGATAAAAAATATCGTTAATGGGGAAATAATGCACGAATTATTCATTCAGGTCGTATTCTACGGTTTTGCAGCACTGGCAGTATTATCTGCTTTGATGGTCATTACCCAAAACAACCCAGTTCGGTGTGTGCTGTTCTTAGTGTTGACGTTTTTTGCTAGTGCTGGTTTGTGGATCATTGCCCAAGCAGAATTTTTAGCGCTGATTTTGGTGCTCGTCTATGTGGGTGCAGTCATGACATTATTCTTATTCGTTGTGATGATGTTAGACATCGAGGTAGAATCCCTCCGAGGTCATTTTGCGCGCTACCTACCTTTCGGACTCATCCTAGTAGCCCTGCTGGCTGGATTATTGATGATAGCACTACCTTCAAACACCTTTGACAATAGTATTGTTGAAACAAGCCAAGCTGTGACCTACCTTGAGCCGTCGAATGAAGGGGGAACCCAAGAAGCGTTGTCCAACACCAAGCGGTTAGGCATGGTACTTTACACCGAATATTTGCTCCCTTTTGAAATGGCGGCAATGTTATTACTCGTCGCTATTGTTGCAGCCATCACCTTAGCCCACACTAACCGTGTTCGCTCGAAGCGGCAGGATATTCGCCAACAGCTGATGACAAGGCGAGAGGATAGGGTGCGGTTAATGCAAATAAAAAATGATAATAAATAAGGATCAATGAGATGATACCTGTCAGTCACTATGTGATTCTATCTTCAATACTGTTTGGATTTAGCTTGGTTGGCATCATGCTAAATCGTAAAAACATCATTTTGTTGTTAGTTTGCGTTGAATTGATGCTCTTAGCCGTCAATACGAATTTTGTTGCTTTTGCCCATTATTATAATTCGGTTGCCGGAGAAGCGTTTGTTTTCTTTATTTTGACCGTTGCTGCCGCTGAAGCAGCGATTGGACTAGCCATTGTCATGTTACTCTATCGAAATCGAGGCAACATTGACGTTGATAAACTCAACCATCTAAAAGGTTAAGCAACGTGAATATTGAACATATTACATTGATCATCGTATTGCTCCCACTTGTTGGAGCGATTTGTGCTGGATTCTTCCGCAATCAAATAGGCCGGGTTGGAGCCCACTCAGTGACTATTGGGTTGGTTTTCATTTCATTTGTTTTGTCATGTTATGTTGCCTATCAAGTGCTAACGGGTAACATTGATATTTATAATGGTAATCTGTATGCCTGGGCAAGCGGTGGACAGTTGTTTCCTTACCATTTCCACATTGGCTTTTTAATTGATCCCTTAACCGTGGTCATGCTAACCATAGTAACGTTTGTCTCTTTTTTAGTTCATATCTATAGCATCGGCTATATGGCGGATGATGATGGCTATCAGCGCTTTTTTAGCTACATATCCTTGTTCACCTTTATGATGTTGATGTTGGTGTCGGCAAATAACTTTTTGCAATTGTTTTTTGGTTGGGAAGGGGTTGGTCTAGTTTCTTATTTACTGATCAGCTTTTGGTATACCAAAGAATCAGCGATTGCAGGTGGTTTAAAAGCATTCTTGGTGAATAGGGTTGGTGATTTTGGGTTTATTCTGGGTTTGGGATTAATTCTCGCCTACACCGGCACCCTCGACTACAAAATAGTATTCAACCATGCTCAATCCTTGGCTGGACAGACAATCTCATTATTCAATGATCATAGCTGGTCTCTTATCACGGTGATTTGTATATGCTTATTTATCGGAGCTATGGGAAAATCAGCACAAATTCCACTTCATGTTTGGCTGCCTGAGTCAATGGAAGGTCCAACACCAATTTCAGCTCTAATCCATGCGGCTACAATGGTTACCGCGGGTGTGTTCATGGTAGCTAGAATATCGCCTCTAATCGAATTATCCACAACGGCGCTGACCTTTGTGCTGGTGATTGGCGCAACAGGCGCTTTATTTACTGGGATTCTTGGTATTGTCATGAACGATATAAAGCGTGTGATTGCTTACTCAACTCTATCACAGTTGGGTTACATGATGGTTGCGATGGGTATTTCGGCATACAGCGCTGGTATTTTTCATTTATTAACACACGCTTGCTTTAAGGCCTTGCTGTTTTTAGCAGCGGGCTCAGTGATCATTGGCATGCACCATGAACAGGATATGCAGAAGATGGGTGGTTTATGGAAGAAAATGCCAATTACTTATGTTACCTTTTTGATAGGAAGTCTGGCTTTATGTGCTATCCCACCATTTGCAGGTTTTTATTCAAAAGACACAATTATTGAGGCCACCCATTTAAGTACCATACCAGGCAGCGGCTATGCTTATTTCTGTGTTGCCATTGGTGCAATGGTGACTGCCTTGTATACCTTTAGAGCGTTCTTTTTAACATTTCATGGCAAACCGAGGATGGATGAAAAAACATTTGATCATGTTCATGAATCCCCTTGGGTAGTGTGGTTGCCATTGGTGCTATTGGCAATCCCTTCCGTCATTCTGGGATATATTCTAATTGGACCGATGCTTTATAACTCACCGACTCTACTGTCAAAATCCATTTTCGTTCTGCCGGAGCATAATGTACTTACAACGCTAAAAGAAGAGTTTCACTCCCCACTTTCATCCGCCATCCATGCGTTTAGCAGCGAAATATTCTGGTTAACAGTCAGTGGCATTGTCATAACGTGGCTATTGTATATTGTTTATCCGTCAATCCCTGGAAGATTGTCGCACTATTTTTCGGTAATTTATCGAGTGCTTGTTAATAAATATGGGTTCGATGCATTTAATGACTTATTTTTTGTCAGGGGTGGCCGTGCAATTGGACAAATATTTTATAAAATTGGCGATAAAATCATGATAGATGGTGTTGTTGTCAATGGTACGGGGAAAACAATCCGTTGGTTTGCAGATAAAGGACGGTTATTACAAACTGGGTATCTTTATCATTATGCGACTTTTATGGTTTTGGGATTAATCGTTTTCTTAATTTGGCTCCTCCTGGGCTAATTCTAAGGTGAGGTTATGCATCATTTGCTCAATCTACTAATTTGGTTACCGATAATCGGTGGTGTTTTTGTTGCCTTAACTGGCGATGATAAGAATCCAAATATTTCACGTTATCTAACGTTATTTACAATTATTTTGACGCTGCTTATCTGTGTGCCCTTAATGATAGGGTTTGATCTGAATACATATAGTATGCAGTACATTGATGAAATTCCATGGCTTCCTATGCTGGGTATTAACTATAGTTTAGGTGTTGACGGTTTATCGCTGCTCATGATTGTGCTTTCAATTTTTACCAATTTGATTGTGGTCTTAGCCACATGGACGGGAATTGATAAACGGGTATCACAATATATGGCTGCATTTTTAATTATGCAGGGCTTACTCGTTGGAATTTTCTCTGCATTGGATGCCATTGTCTTCTATATTTTCTTCGAGGCAACCTTAATTCCAATGTATTTAATCATTGGAATATGGGGTTCTGATAATCGCGTGTATGCAGCAATCAAGTTTTTCTTATTCACGTTTATTGGCTCTGTATTATTGCTTGCTGCATTTTTGTATTTGGGTTATAACGCAGGTTCCTTCAAAATCGAGTCGCTTTATGCAATTAAGTTAAGCCTATCGGTCCAAACACTCATTTTCATTGCCTTTTTCTTTGGTTTTGCAATTAAAATCCCGATGTTTCCAGTGCACACCTGGTTGCCGGATGCTCACACGGAAGCGCCGGCGGGTGGTTCTATTGTTCTGGCGGCGATTTTATTAAAACTCGGCGCCTATGGTTTTATCCGTTTTGCTTTACCAATCGTACCCGATGCATGCAAACATTTTGCTTGGTTTATGATAGCGCTTTCCTTGATTGCCATCGTCTACATTGGACTCGTTGCCATCGTTCAACGTGATATGAAGAAATTGATTGCCTATTCGTCAATTTCCCATATGGGATTTGTCACGCTAGGCTGTTTTGGAATCTTTGCTGTGGCCTCTCATTCGGGTTTAAGTCAAGCCGGGTTATTGCTCGAAGGTGCTATCATGGTCATGATTTCACATGCGTTTGTCTCAAGCGGATTATTTGCGGGCGTAGGCTATATCTATGACAGGATGCATACTCGGGATATTCAACAGTTTGGTGGCGTGATTACAACCATGCCGATATTTGCCACCTTTATGATGCTATTTGCCATGGCCAATGCCGGTTTACCAGGCACATCCGGATTTGTTGGGGAGTTCATGGTAATCCTCGGCAGTATGAAAATTGGGTTTTGGGTAGCATTTTGGGCTGCAATGACATTGATATTGGGGGCAGCATACACATTATGGATGTATAAACGAGTGATTTTTGGCCCCGTAACAAACGAAAAAGTTAAAAAATTAAAAGATCTCAACGGGTTTGAAAGCGCAGCTTTTATCCTTCTGGCGGTAATGGTGATCGCAATGGGCGTCTATCCAAAACCAATGTTAAATTATGTGCATCAGACGGTCAGCCATACGTTAGCTGAAGCTGATAAATCAAAATCATAAATAGTGAGACTGTTCAATGGCAAACATACTTGGCAACTTTCATCTCGCATTACCTGAAATTGTATTATTAATCACAGCATGTATTGCACTTGTGTACTCATTATTTTCGAGTGACAGTAAACAAATCGGAACAATCGTCATCGCCGCAATAGGGCTTATTGTTTCAACTGCAATCAATATCCTTTTTATAGGGGACTACAAATATCTGGTCTTTTATAATTTATTTGTGTCCGATGATTTGGCTAATGTGATGAAAGTATTTATCCAAATTAGTGTGTTGCTCTCCCTCCTCTACTCCACTCGTTTTATGCAAGATAATAAAATTCAGATTGGGGACTATACGGTATTGGCACTATTCGCAACGATTGGCATGATGGTCATGGTGTCGGCCTATTCTTTGATAACGGTTTACATGGGATTAGAATTATTATCGCTACCACTCTATGCAATGACGGCGATACAACGGACGAATGATGATGCCTCAGAGTCGGCTTTGAAGTATTTTGTCATGGGTGCAATAGCCTCAGGCATGATGCTATACGGCATGTCGTTGTTATATGGTGCAACGGGCTTTTTGCAGTTCGATCAATTATCGATGGCAATCAATAATAACTATCAGAGTCAAGCGGGGCTGTTATCGTTTGCATTGGTATTTATTATCGCGGGATTAGGCTTTAAATTAGCAGCCGTTCCTTTTCACATGTGGGCCCCTGATGTGTATGATGGTGCGCCAACTGCTGTCACACTTTTTATCAGTGCTGGCCCGAAAATCGCGGCGATGGGGATTACATTTCGAATTTTAACCATCGCATTGCCCAATATCACGCCCCAATGGCAGCAATTGTTAATCGTCATGGCAATCTTGTCCACAGGGATTGGTAATTTACTTGCGATAGCGCAGGTCAATATTAAACGTATGTTAGCTTATTCTGCTATTTCCCATATTGGCTATGCCCTATTTGGGATAATTGCTGCAACGGCTGCTGGTTATGCCGCATCATTATACTATATTGTTACCTATGCACTGATGTCTGCTGCCGCATTTGGCATACTCGTCCTGATGTCGAATCAAGGTGTTAATGTTCATTTAATTGATGATTTAAAAGGGTTGAATAAACGAAGTCCTTGGCTTGCTTTTTTGATGTTACTTGTGATGTTTTCCATGGCAGGCGTTCCCCCTTTAGTCGGGTTCTTTACAAAGATGCTAGTCCTTAAAGCACTGATTGATGTTCAATTAACATGGATAGCTGTTGTCGGTTTGTTATTCGCAGTAATCGGTGCCTTTTACTATCTTCGAGTCGTCAAAGTGATGTATTTTGATGTGCCCAGCACTGAGAAGGCAATTTCCATCAATAAAGGGATGATGGTTTTGTATTCGATTAATTGCCTGTCACTTTTGTATTTTGGCTTATTTCCTTCTGGACTAATCAACATGTGTGTGCGTGCCTTCCAAGGATTTTAATGCATAGTCTATACCCGTGATCGTTCAAAAAGCAGAAAACTCGCTATTTGAACGATCACGGGTATATATGCTGTTTAGCATGAGAGACGTGACCTAAAAATAGAATCTAGACTAATTTTTTTATACAGTGAATCAAACTGTAAATGCCACAAGGTACACTTGATCAAAGCCCAATCTAGTTTTAATTTTAAATTAAACCGAGTATTTACTTGATTTTGCCTCGATGAAATCGTATAATTCGTGCAATTGATGCGGGGTGGAGCAGCCAGGTAGCTCGTCGGGCTCATAACCCGAAGGTCGTAGGTTCAAATCCTGCCCCCGCTACCACATATCAAACCCCTTTATGGGGTTTTTTATTACCCTAAATTTTATGCAGAACACTATGATGTTCTGTGGATTTGATGGAAATTGGGATGATCGATAAAAAGCTTGAAGAGCAAATAGCCTCAATCGTCGAACATTGTGGATACCAACTTTGGCATTGTGATTATTTACCACAAGGGAAACACTCGATATTGAGGGTTTTTATCGACCACGCTAATGGTGTTGGCCTGGGCGCATGTGAGCAGGTATCAAGGCAAATAAGCGCTTATTTGGATGTGGAGGACCCCATCTCAGGCTCTTATAGTCTTGAGGTATCTTCACCAGGATGGCCAAAGCCATTATATAAAGCGGCGCATTATCGTCAGTTTATTGGCAGAACAGTCGACGTGAAGGTGATGCAACCAATTGATAAAACAAGAAAATTTAATGGGATTATTGAGGCATTGGATGAGAACGCTAATCTAATATTGAAATTAGATAATGGTATACTCTCCATCGCACTTTCTAACATTGTAAAAGCGCAATTGACTGACTAAAGAGGCAACTATGAGTAAAGAATTGTTATTGGTCGCTGAAGCACTTTCAAACGAAAAAGGCGTCAGCAAAGAGGTTGTATTGGAAGCAATACAAGCCGCCCTTGAGTCAGCCACAAAAAAACTAAGTGTTGAAGATATCGCCGTCAGGGTTAAATTGGATCATAAAACGGGTGACTATGAAACGTATCGCTATTGGGACGTAGTGGAAAATGACGAGTTGGTTTCACCCGACAGGGAAATCCCATTAGACGAAGCGGTTAAGCGAGACCCTAACCTTAAAGTTGGTGAAAGAATTGAAGAGCCAATGGCATCCATTGAGTTTGGCCGAATTGCTGCCCAGTCAGCACGCCAGGTAATTATCAATACAGTGCGTAATGCAGAAAGGCAACAGATCATCGACCAGTATCGTTCCAAAATCGGTCAATTGGTTCATGGGACAGTGAAAAAAGTAACACGAGATAGCATTATCGTTGATCTGGGGAGCAAAGCTGAGGCAATTATGCCAAGATCTGAAATATTGCCAAATGAAATATTTCGAATCAATGATCGCGTTCGCGCCTATCTCTATGATATTGTGGAGCAACCACGAGGACCACAAATATATCTTAGCCGAAATAGGAAGGAAATGTTGATGGAACTATTTCGAATTGAGGTGCCAGAAATTGGCGAAAACATCATTGATCTAAAAGCTGCGGCTAGAGAGCCTGGTGTTCGTGCCAAAATTGCAGTTAAAACCAATGATGGTCGAATCGATCCCGTTGGGGCATGCGTTGGTATGCGTGGAGCTCGGGTCCAAGCTGTGTCGAATGAGCTAGCAGGTGAGCGAGTCGATATTGTTTTATGGGATGATAACCCCGCACAATTCGTCATTAATGCGATGGCACCAGCTGAAATTGCATCCATTATCATCGATGAAGATAGTAAAACAATGGATTTAGCTGTTGAGCCTGAGCAATTATCGCAAGCAATTGGTCGAAGTGGCCAAAATGTGCGATTAGCCAGCCAGTTGACTGGTTGGACGCTGAATGTAATGACCACGGAAGATTTCGAGAAGAAAAACAAAGAAGAAACCGATAAAGTGGTTGAGATGTTCGTTGAATCATTGGATGTTGATGCAGAAATTGCTGCGGTTTTAGTGGCTTATGGGTTTTCGACTTTGGAAGAATTAGCCTACGTCCCGCGCGAAGAATTAGCTGGCATTGAAGAATTCGATGATGAAATCATTGATGAACTGCGCAATCGCGCCAATGATACACTGTTGACTAAAGCTTTAACTTCGGGTGGTGAATTATCAGGAACGCCCGACGATTCGCTATTAACGATGGAAGGCATGACCAATGAGCTTGCGATGAAGTTAGCGTCTAAGGGTATAACGACCATGGAGGATTTAGCTGAACAGTCTGTCGACGAAGTTCTCGAAATTGAAGATATCGGTTCAGAAAAAGCGGCGGCATTAATTATGAAAGCTCGTGAGCCTTGGTTCAAGTAGGATAACCAAGATGAAACAATATATGATTTAGGGTAACCGCATTTGCAGCCATGAAAAAAATTCGATAAGAAACCCTAGGCTGGCATCTGCTAACCTGCACCTGTTAAGATAGAGAGTTGTGGTGAATACAACAATTAATAACAATAGGAAAGTGGGATTTGTAAACTACCCGAAAATAGATTTAGACCGGCGGTTGAGGAATGATATAAGACTATCTTTACTGACCGGAATAACCAGTTAAGCGTTTAGGGGATTAAAAATATGGCAGATGTAACAGTTAGACAATTAGCACAACAAGTGGGGATCCCCGTTGAACGTCTATTGATGCAACTGAATGAAGCGGGTGTGAGCATTGACTCAGAAAATGCTTCGGTCACTGAAGATCAAAAAAAGACATTATTGAACTATATCAAGTCAGGGGGCGTTGCTGGTGCAGGTAAAGCGCCCAGCAAAATCACATTACGGCGTAAGAGCGTGAGCACGGTTACGCTGGGACAAACCCATACCACAGGCGCAAAAACCCACTCACCTGGTAAAACAATCAACGTTGAAGTACGCAAAAAACGTACCTACGTTCAACGACCAACTGAGATAGATGAGCCAGAAGAAATTAAGCAAGTTGAAGATATTATTGAAGGGAGTGCGAATGAGCATGCCGAACTAGCTCAAGAAGAAATGGCAACGGAAACGGTTGTTGCCGATCAGGCAAAGGATAAAGAGGAGACATTGCTTGAGGTAAGCGAGGAATCCAAAGAAACAGCTGTTGAAGATGCATCGGGGCAAGAGGTAGTCGAAGCAGAAGCCAGTGATTCTGAGACGCCTGGAGCAGTTGCTTATGAGGAAGCTCCACAAGCGGAAGAGCCAAGCATTGGGGAGCCTGTGGTTGAAGCGTCTGAGCCAGCTGAAACCGATAAATCGCATCGAAAAGAGGGCGATAAAAGCAGAGCGGACCATAAAAAATCGCGCAAAAAAGCCAAACATCATGGTCGAGATGAAGATGATGATGATTTTGAAATTCCGTTTAAAGGCAAACGCCATAAAGGCAAAAAGCGAAAGCATTTAGACAATGAAAAATCTGAAAAACTACGCCAGGCAGAAGAGTCACTGACTCAAGGTTTTGCAATGCCGACAGCGCCAATGGTTCGAGAAGTGCATGTCCCTGAAACCATCACGGTTGCAGAGCTTGCCAAGCGAATGTCAGTCAAAGCGGCTGAATTAATTAAAGCACTCATGGGATTAGGTGCAATGGCTACTATTAACCAGGTCATTGATCAGGACACGGCAATTATTTTAGTCGAGGAAATGGGGCATAAACCCGTCGTATTAAAAGCAGATGCCATTGAAGATAGGCTAGGCGATTCAATCAATCTAGGAAGCAATGTTGTTGAAAGAGCGCCCGTTGTAACAATCATGGGACACGTTGATCATGGCAAAACATCCTTGCTTGATTATATTCGACGAACCAAAGTGGCATCTGGTGAAGCTGGCGGTATTACGCAACATATCGGTGCTTACCATGTGACCACACCAAAAGGCGAAATTACATTCCTAGACACACCCGGTCACGCAGCATTTACCGCCATGCGTGCACGCGGTGCCCAAGCCACAGATATTGTTATTCTCATTGTGGCTGCCGATGATGGTGTTAAACCTCAAACCATTGAAGCAATTAAACATGCTAAGGCCGCAGAGGTGCCAATAATTGTCGCAGTTAATAAAATGGATAAGCCAGAAGCGGATCCAGACAGAGTTATGAATGAATTATCGGCTCATGAAGTTATTCCTGAAGCTTGGGGTGGAGACACCATGTTTGTCAAAATATCAGCTAAATCAGGATTAGGGATTGATGAGTTATTAGATGCCGTTTTACTACAGTCCGAGGTATTGGAGTTGACAGCGTCCACAGACGGTTCTGCAAAAGGCGTTGTTATTGAGTCACGATTAGACAAAGGCCGAGGTCCAGTGGCTACTGTGTTGGTGCAGAGTGGCACGCTTCATAAGGGAGATATTTTATTAGCTGGGTTCCAGTATGGTCGCGTACGGGCTTTAGTTAGTGATAACGGATCGCTAGTCGATGAGGCGGGGCCTTCCATTCCAGTTGAAGTCTTGGGATTATCATCAGTGCCCCATGCTGGTGATGAGGCAATCGTTGTTTCAGACGAGAAAAAGGCACGCGAAGTCGCTTTGTTCCGGCAAGGAAAATTCCGCGATGTGAAGCTAGCTCGCCGTCAAAAGAATACGCTAGAAGGTATTTTCGAAAATATGGCCGATGCAGATGTGAAGACCCTCAACATTGTATTAAAGGCCGATGTTCAAGGATCGGTTGAAGCGATTTCTGATGCATTGGTGAAACTGTCAACGGATGAAATCAAGGTGGAAGTTGTTTCCAACGGTGTGGGCGGAATTACGGAATCCGATGTGAATTTAGCATTAGCATCGGAAGCTATTTTGATCGGGTTCAACGTGCGTGCAGATGGGGGCGCTAAAAAATTAGCAGAGGCAGAGGAAGTTCCATTACATTACTACAGCGTCATATATGACATTGTTGATCAAATTAAAGCAGCTATGAGTGGTATGCTTTCCCCACAATTTATAGAAGAAATTGTTGGAATTGCCGAAGTTCGAGATGTTTTCCGCTCACCTAAATTAGGCGCTATCGCAGGTTGTATGGTGGTTGAAGGCGTGGTTAAGCGAAATAATCCAATTCGCGTATTGCGTGATAATGTCGTGATTTATGAAGGCACACTTGAATCTCTAAGACGCTTTAAAGATGATGTACTTGAAGTTCGTCAAGGAACCGAGTGTGGTATCGGTGTGAAAAATTATAATGATGTGAAGCCAGGCGACCAAATAGAAGTCTATGAAACCGTTGAAGTGAAACGTACAATATGAGCGCATCATTTAAAAGAACCGATCGCATTGCTGAGTTGATGTTAAGAAAGTTATCAACGTTAATTCAGCAAGAGATAAAAGATCCGAGGTTGACGGCGATGATCACGTTATCCGGGGTGCACGTCACGTCGGATTTAAGTTATGCCAAGGTTTATTTCACGGTATTAAACGGTGATGAGCATGAGACAAAACAAATCTTAAATCAAGCGGCACCCTATTTACGTTCAGTGCTAGCGAAATCTATGACAACGAGAAAAGTACCTGAATTAACCTTTGTTTATGACACATCGATTGAGTATGGCAAAAAATTAAGTAAATTAATCGATGATGTGAATCCTGATGATGACCAAGAGACACGATAAGCAACCCATTTCTGGCATTTTATTACTCAATAAGCCGCAGGGAATCACCTCAAACCACGCTTTGCAGAAAGTTAAACATCTATACCAAGCCCAAAAAGCAGGCCATACCGGAAGTCTTGACCCCATGGCAACGGGTATGTTGCCTATTTGTTTTGGTGAGGCCAGCAAATTTTCTGGTTATCTATTAGATGCGGACAAAATATACTTGGCAACGGCAAAAGTTGGCGAGGCAATGGATACAGGCGATGCAACGGGGAAAATAATAGCGACCAATGAGCATGTCAATCTTGACGCCAAGGCATTGGAATTAGCCTGCGAGCAGATGATAGGAACGAGTGAGCAAGTACCCCCCATGTACTCGGCATTAAAATTCAAAGGTCAACCATTATATAAGTTGGCTCGCCAAGGTGTCAGTGTTGAACGCAAGCCAAGGAAAATCAGAATAAATCAGATTAAAATAACCGAAGTACAATCAGAAACGTTTTCATTTTCCGTTCGTTGTTCAAAAGGGACTTATATCCGTACCTTGATCGAGGATATTGCCGCCAAGCTAGGGTATTATGCCCATATGACTGAGTTGCATCGTATTGCAACTGCAGGCTTTGAATCCATGCCAATGTATGAGCTTTCTCAGTTAACTGAAATGACTGACAGTGAACGTCAGGTGTGCTTATTACCCATTGACAAGGCTGTTAGTCATTTGTCCTCTATTCTTGTTGATAAGAGCGATCTCGTTCGTTTGCAAAAGGGGCAGCAAATTGAACATGCCTTGGCGAATGCTAATTGTATTTATCGATTGATATGCGATGAACAGTTCTATGGTTTGGTCATTGGCATCTCAACAGGCTTATTAGCTGCCCATCGACTACTTGCCTATCGATTTTAACAGCGGGCACTGAGGTGCTAGTCCCGTATGTCGAATTATTTGATAGAGCTACTTGTTATTTTGCTATCTAATTGGTAGAATGCTGCTCTTAAAATTATTTGTATGATATTAGGAGTAAAGCATGTCGCTCAATAGCGCACAGAAAGCAGAAATTCTTAAAGAAGCCCAAAAACATGATAAAGATACGGGTACACCTGAAGTACAGGTTTCTTTAATGACTGCACGCATAAAATACTTAACAGAACATTTTAAAGAACACAAAAAAGATTTTCATTCGCGCCGTGGATTACAGGATTTAGTCAGTAAGCGTAGAAAGTTATTGAAATATTTGAAGCGAGTAGACAGTGCTCGTTATCAAGACTTAATTAAAAAACTTGGCTTGCGTGATTCATATTAATAATTGTAACAATTTATTGATATGAATTCGATGACAATGAGGCAGGCACTTTGTTTAGGCTTATTAATATAAATCAACCGATACACCAAAAAAAGGCGCCTAGTTGCGCCTTTTTTTTTTTGCATATACTGAATTGAATAATAGAGAAAGAGGAATAATTTGTGAGTAAAATTATTAAAAAAATGTCCTATGGTGATCATGAGTTGGTCATTGAAACGGGCGAAATTGCAAGGCAGGCTGACGGTGCTGTTTTTATCAATATGGGTGGCACGCAGGTTTTAGTAACCGTCGTAGGCAGAAAAGAGGGTGCTGAGAAAAATGATTTTTTCCCCTTGACCATTAACTACCAAGAAAAGTCCTATGCTGCTGGTAAAATCCCAGGTGGTTTTAATAAACGAGAAGGCCGACCAAGCGAACATGAAACATTAACATCACGTTTGATTGATAGGCCATTACGACCCTTATTTCCGGAAGGATTTATGAATGAAGTGCAAGTCATTGCCACAGTCATGTCATTAAATCCAGATGTGCAAGCAGATGTTGTTGCCATGATTGGCGCATCAGCTGCTCTGGCCATTTCCGGTATCCCCTTTGATGGACCAATTGGCGCAGCTCGCGTTGGTTATCGTGACGGTGTTTATACGCTGAACCCTGGCTTTAAGGATATAGAAAGCTCTGAGCTAGATTTGGTTGTTGCTGGAACAGACGATGCCATATTAATGGTTGAGTCAGAAGCTAAAGAGCTCAGTGAAGAAGTCATGCTCGGCGCAGTTATGTATGGCCATGAAATGATGAAATCGGTTATTCAAATGATTAATGAGTTGGCCAAAGAGGTTGGCAAACCTCGTTGGGATTGGAAGCCATTAGAGAAAGATAATACCGTTCTTGAGTCTGTCAAATCGCATGCAATGGCGGATATTGTTGCCGCCTACGAAATCCGTGATAAGCAATCGCGTTATCAAAAATTAGGTGAAATTCGCCAAAAAATGATTGAACAGCTTTGTCAGCCAGAAACATCGGAAGTGGCTGAGCAAGATGTTGCTGAAGCGATGATGACACTTGAAAAGCAACATGTGCGGGAACAAATATTGGCCGGTGAGCCCCGAATCGATGGGCGGGACACGGTGAGCGTTCGACCCATTCAGATCAAAACAAAATTCCTGGAAAGAGCGCATGGTTCTGCCGTGTTTACCCGAGGAGAAACCCAAGCAATTGTAGCGGCAACACTTGGTAATGAGCGAGATGCTCAAATACTTGATAGCATTAGTGGCGAAAGTAAAGATCGCTTTATGCTCCATTATAATTTTCCCCCATTTTGTGTGGGAGAAACAGGCATGGTTGGCAGTCCAAAGCGTCGTGAAATTGGCCATGGTCGATTGGCGAAACGGTCTTTAGTGGCAGTTGTCCCAAATGCAGAAGAGTTCCCCTACGTATTGCGTGTGGTATCTGATATTACAGAGTCTAATGGCTCAAGCTCAATGGCGACTGTGTGTGGTACAAGTTTGGCATTAATGGATGCCGGCGTTCCATTAAAAGCACCGGTTGCTGGGGTTGCAATGGGATTAATCAAAGAAGGCGATCGATTCGCCGTGTTAACAGACATTCTTGGTGATGAAGATCACCTCGGTGATATGGATTTTAAAGTGGCAGGTACGGAGTCTGGCGTAACGGCTTTGCAAATGGATATCAAGATCACTGGCATTACGCAAGAAATTATGTCAAAAGCATTAGATCAGGCAAAAGCAGGTCGGTTGCATATCTTAGGCGTCATGTCGAATGCATTGCCTGCTCACCGTGACGAATTATCCAAACATGCGCCGCGTATTATCACAATGAAAGTCCCTGAAGATAAAGTGCGTACGATTATCGGTAAGGGTGGTGCCACCATTAAAGGGTTGATTGACAGCACTGGGGTTAGCATTGATATCGATGATAAAGGCACCGTTCAATTGTTCTCATCGGATTCGGATGCAATGGAAGAGGCTCAAAAGCAGATAAAAGAACTGATTGCTGAAGTTGAAGTGGGCCAAACCTACCATGGAACAGTTAGTAAAATTGTTGATTTTGGTGCATTTATTAACTTACTGCCTGGCAAAGATGGTTTATTACATATTTCACAAATCTGTGAAGATCGAAATAAGAAGGTGGATTCAGTTTTATCCGAAGGTCAAAAGATCACGGTGTTTGTGGCTGGAATGGACCGTCAAGGACGTGTGAAATTGGAATGGCCGGAAAAGCCAAAATCAAATCCAGCGACTGAAGCGTCTGAGGCCATCGAAAGTGACATGGAAGAAACGTTCGATTTACCGCCTGAATCAGAAGAGTAAAATGTAGGAAATTAATTAGTACTAGAAATGCAAAGGGCCCTCATGGGCCCTTTTTGCAGGATCAAAAAATTAAAGTGCATAAATCCTCGCATTTTGAATGATCACGGGTATATTTTACCGTTTTGCCACAGACAGGCCTTTCAAAATGGTTAATGCAGCATAAAGCTGATAGTCTTCTTCCATCAAATTTTTGCCGTCCGCGGAAGGAGATGATTTTTGCGTTTCTTCCGCTTCACCATTGCCATTGAGAAGGTGACCATTTAAGGATGCTTCATTAAATTTCTCACTTGAGGCTTCATTTTTTGAAACCTTTAATGGCTCAATCAAGATATCAGGGATAATGCCTTTGGCTTGAATGGATTCCCCTGATGGCGTGAAATACAGCGCCGTAGTTAATTTAATGGCTCGCTTACTATCAAGCGGTAGCACTGTTTGCACAGAGCCTTTGCCAAAGCTCTTTGTTCCAAGAATGATTGCACGTTTATTGTCTTTTAATGCACCAGCAACAATTTCAGACGCTGAGGCTGAGCCGTTATTGATAAGAACGATCAACGGTGCTTTGTCTAATACATCCCCGGGATTCGCTAAGGCGGTAAATTTACTGCCTGGAAGACGGCCTTGCGTGTACACAATCATTTCTTCCTCACCTTGCTTGTCATTATTAATGAAAGCATCAGAAACTTGAATGGCGGCATCGAGTAATCCACCAGGATTGTTTCGTAAATCAAGAATCACACCTGTCAGCGGTCCATTGGCTTCTTGTTTTAATTTCTCAATATGCTCAAGCATATCTTGGCCTGTACTGGCTTGGAACTGGGTGATTTGAATGTAGCCGTATTTATTTTCCAATAATTTACTTTTAACACTTTGTATGAGGATATTTTCACGGATAATCGAAAACTTTAATGGCTCCGACTCACCTTTTCTCAGGATAGTTAGATCAATGGCTGTTCCCTTTTTTCCGCGCATAATTTGCACAGCATCTTGTAAGCTCAAGCCTTGAACTGATTTTTTGCCAAGTTTGACGATATAGTCACCTGCTTTAATCCCAGCACGATAGGCTGGGCTATCAACAAGGGGTGTAACCACTCTAACGGCACCATTTTCCATGGTGACCTCAATGCCTAATCCACCAAATTCACCGCTGGTTGAGGAACGAAGATCATTATAAGCGGCTTCAT
Source organism: Pseudomonadota bacterium (assembly GCA_020051095.1). Classification (GTDB taxonomy): domain Bacteria; phylum Pseudomonadota; class Gammaproteobacteria; order Legionellales; family Legionellaceae; genus JAFIFT01. The sequence continues at coordinate 53,804 of JAGVJN010000023.1, forward strand.
CAAGGTAGGCCGAATGAGGATCAAGCCCATTTAACATACCACGAATGGCATTATCAAATAGCTCCTTATCATCCGTTGGCTTAACATAGTATCGCTTAATTTGGTTGATTGCGTTGGAAAAGCGTTGAACATCTTCCATTTGAATAGGCTCCGGATCTGCTTCCGATTCAGCAGCGAGCAAAACGGTGCTGGGCAACATCAGCCCAAACGTTAACACTCCCACGAGCATATAGTTTACGTGTCGTTTAGCCTTCATATTGGTTCCCCCTGCGTGGTACAGCTTGTTCTTCTTATTAGGACCCTTGGTCAAAAATGAACAGTGCCTGTTTTAATCAGCATCATTATGAAAGATAGCATTAACTCAACCAATTTATAGGAGAAATCGCTTTTCCATGGTGCCTTATTTCAAAGTATAGACCGTTTTCACGAAGTCCACCGCTATGACCAACTTCTGCAATTTTTTCACCACTATCTACCCATTCTCCCTTTCGCTTAGTTAAGGCTTGGTTGTGGGCATAAAGAGTCATATAACCATGGCCATGATCAATAATTAATAATAATCCGTACCCTTTTAACCAATCGCTAAAAACAATTTTTCCGGGATGGATGGCAGTCACAGCGGTTCCTTCTTGGGCAAAGAATGCCAATCCTTGGTTTATGGGTTTAATGGCTTTCACCATCACGGGTACAGGTCTTGGTAGGTGATGGCGTTTGCTGGCAAATGGCTTTCTCTGGGAAATTTTATCTTGTTTCGTAAGCTGGTCGATCACATGACTTAGGCCAGCTTGGTTGTCTTTATATTCTTTCAATTGTTGGGATTGTGAGGTGATTGTTTGCGTCAGTTGATTAATAATGTGATGTTGCTTTTTTTGCGTTGATTCGAGAATAGATTGCTTATTGGATAGATTTTCTTGCAGTTGTTTGTCCTCAGCGATTCGATCGTTAAACTCTGTCTTTTTTTTATTTAATTGCGTCTTTTTATCGTGGATTGATTGTATGCTCGCTTGTTGAGCATGAATGAGGTATTGATAATAGGTTAATATTTGACTAAGTTCGCGCTTGCTACCCGGGGATAATAACCATTTTATTGGTTGGTGAGTATCAACCAAATAGCGTGAGCGAATTTGTTGAGACAATCCTTTTTGCTCTATTTCTATCTGTTCATTGAGTTTTTTAATTTGCTGACTAAGCTGAATGATTGATTCATTATTTTGCCGAATATGATGATCTAATTGGCCTTTTTGTAGAATAAGCTGGCCAATTTTTTTATCTTGAATGGATAGTTCTGTCTGCAATGACGAACGTTTCTGTTTAGCTTGATTTAAACTTTTTTCAGTATGACGGATTTGTTTGTCTAATTGGGCGAGTTGTTGTTTTGTTTGTGATAGTTTATTTGCATAACAAGGGATTGAACCAAATGACCCATATAAAAGAAATATAACAGTCCATGTTAAGCGATATTTAAGCATCATGCGTGGCTTCCAGTAATATGTTACCAGTCATTTCAGTGGGCGGCTCAATGTCTAATAATGACAGAATTGTTGGGGCAATATCAATTAAGCTACCCCCATCACAATTAAAACGAGCCCCTTTTCCGATATAGAGTAAAGGCACTTTTTCGCTTGTATGCGCCGTGTGGGCCTGCCGTGTAGCCAGATCGTACATCTGTTCAGCATTGCCATGATCGGCTGTTATTAAAAGACATCCGTTGGTTTGATTTATGGCATGGTCAAGTTGGATAAAGCAGTTGTCCAGTGTTTCAATGGCTTGAATGGTTGCCTCGATATTACCTGTATGCCCTACCATATCAGCGTTCGCATAATTGCACACTATCAAATCATAATCATTACCCGTGATGGCGTCGACTAAGGTTTCCGTGATTAATGAGGCACTCATTTCAGGTTGCAGGTCATAGGTAGCTACTTTCGGGGACGGTATTAATATGCGATCTTCACCCTGGAATATTGCTTCAGTGCCGCCATTGAAGAAAAAAGTGACATGGGCATATTTTTCCGTTTCGGCAAGCCGAAGTTGTTGCATGTTTTCTTTGGCGACCAATTCACCAAGCGTATTTTGCGGTTGTTGCGGTGGGAAAACCACGAGGCTTGGAATTTCTGTGCTATAACGAGTCATGGTTAAAAAGGCCGATAATGTAATCCGTTTGTTGCTGATATCATGTTCGTGGGGATTCAGTAAGCATTGACATAGTTGTCGGGCTCGGTCAGCACGGAAATTATAAAAGAAGAAAGCATCACCGTCTTTTAAAGGAGCTGGCTCACCAATTTGAGTGGGTGGAATGAATTCGTCATACACCTTGTTGTTATAATTGGTTTCAATGGCCTGTTTGGCCGTATTCGCATGATAAAGTGCTTCGCCCAAATAGATGAGTTTTGCGGCGGGAGCGACTCTTTCCCACCGCTTATCTCGGTCCATGGCATAATACCGCCCGCACACGGAAGCAATGCGACCAATAGGGAATTGTTTTAGTAGATTGTTAAGTTTTTCAATGCTTGCCAAGGCACTTTGGGGGGGCGTGTCTCTACCATCAAGAAAACAATGAATCAGCACTCGATTAAATTCCATTTGGTGACAAAGTTTGAGGGTGGCAAACAAGTGTTGCTCATGGCTGTGAACACCGCCTGGGGATAGTAATCCCGCTAAATGCAAGGAACCACCATTTTCCTTGAGGGTATTAATGGTATTCACCAAAGCAGGTCGATTGAAAAAACTACGATCTTCAATGGCTAAATTAATTCGGCTTAGATCTTGGTAGATAATCCTACCCGCCCCGATATGCATATGACCGACTTCAGAATTGCCCATTTGCTCATCTGGCAAACCGACGCTGTGTCCTGAGGCGGAGAGTAATATATGTGGATAGGTAGCCCACCATTGGTCCCATTGGGGTTTGCGGGCTTGTGCAATAGCATTATGGTCCGGATCTTGTCGAAATCCCCAACCATCTAAGATTAATAAGACGACAGGTTTTTTATTAAGCATTGTGATGTCATGTACGAAGAAATATATTTCATTATAACGAGTTTACTTTGTTCTGTTAACAACAGGTTTCCTAAATAAGGTGACTCGGATAAAAAATACCAGCGATGTTCTCTAACACTATGATTTTTTTTGCGAACGGTATAAACTACTGCCTATTTTGGTTGTTTGAAGGTGTGACATTGGTTGTAAAACGGATCCCTCAGCATGTTGCCATCGTGATGGATGGCAATGGACGATGGGCAAAACAACGTGGGTTATTACGAGAGGAAGGCCATCGTGCGGGCATCGATTCGGTAAAATCCTCGATCCGTTGCTGCCTTAAACACCATATCCCTCTTTTGAGTTTATTTGCCTTTAGCAGTGAGAACTGGTCTCGCCCTCAACAAGAAGTTTCAGCACTCATGGGGCTCTTTTTTGAAGCGTTAACAAGTGAAGCGGATGAACTGGTTAAGAATGGCGTGCAGATCCGGTTTACAGGAGATAAGAGTCGCTTCCCACCTGAGTTGCAACAGTTAATGCAGATTGCCGAAGAAAGAAGAGTAAGTGGCAGGCAGTTAACCCTAAATATTTGTATAAATTATGGTGGGCAATGGGATATTTTACAAGCCGTTAAAGCGATGATTGACAAAGTAGAAGCTCAGCAACTATCGAGTAAGGATATTGACATCAACACGATTAATGAGCATCTAGCCACCTACCCACTGCCACCGCCAGATTTGTTCATTCGTACCAGCGGTGAGCACAGGCTAAGTAATTTTTTTCTCTGGCAGGCAGCGTATACCGAGTTATATTTTACCGAAACTTTGTGGCCTGACTTTAACGAAAAGGCGTTTGAGAGTGCGTTGCAGGATTTTGAAAAAAGGGAGCGACGCTTTGGATTAATTGAGCAATCATCATCTTGAGAAAAGCATGTTTATACAGCGATTGATAACATCCTTGGTATTGATTCCTTGCCTATTAGCGCTATTGTTTTGGGCACCTTCACAAACAGTTTATATGGTTTTCTTTGCAGTATTAATGCTTGCTGCATATGAATGGCACAAGCTTATACCACTACATAGTATGCAAGCTAATGGGTTTTTTGTGTTGATTTATAGCTTGTCATTGTTAAGTGTGAGTTATATTCATTCAGACTGGATAATTTTTCTTGCATTAATTTGGGTTCCCATTATTGTATTTATTGTGTTATACCCAAGCGGAACATCAATATGGGCAAGGCCATCTATTATTTTGGTATTGGCTATTGTCGTTTCCAATTTATTTGCTTACGCCATGCAAGGTATTTTCTGCTTAAAGCATGGGAAGGCCCTAATTTTGTATCTTTTCTTTATCGTATGGGCGGCGGATATTGGGGCTTATACGTTTGGTAAGCTATGGGGTAAACATAAGTTAATCCCCTTGGTGAGTCCCGGAAAAAGTTGGGAAGGATTTTTGGGTGGATTTTTCTTTGTCACGTGTATTGCGTTATTGGGAGCGGCTTATTTCCAACCGGTGTCGGTTTTACAATGGTATTTTCTCTTATTTAGTTGTTTTATTGTTTCTATATTTGGTGATTTGTTTATAAGTGTGCTAAAAAGAAAGTGTAAGCTAAAAGATACGGGGAACATCCTACCTGGTCATGGCGGAATTCTAGATCGATTAGATAGTTTGATATCCACAGCACCCATTTTTTATGCAGGACTTATTTGGTTAAACCTTGGAATCCATTGATGACAAGCACATTGTTATATTTTTTATTCGCCTTACTCTTATTGGTCACTTTTCATGAATTTGGCCATTTTCTCGTTGCCCGTTTATGCGGAGTAAAAGTGCTTCGGTTTTCTTTTGGGTTTGGTCACATATTGGCTAAATACACGTCTAAAAAAGGGACTGAATATGCCTGGTCTCTATGGCCACTCGGTGGCTATGTTAAAATGTTGGATGAGAATGAAGGGGAAGTGGCGCCAGAAGATAAACCCTATGCCTTTAATAACCAACCAATTTGGAAACGGGCGCTCATTGTATTAGCGGGCCCATTCTTTAATTTCATCTTCGCTTTTTTTGCCTTATGGCTTGTTTGGATGATTGGAATAAAATCATTGGCACCGATTATTAAACAAGTGGAGCCAAATGGTGTTGCTGCGAAAGCAGGGGTTCCACCTAATACTGAAATCATTGAATTGGACGGCGAGAAAATTCGTTCTTGGCGTGATTTTCAATATACACTGATGGCCCACATTGGCAGTGATGATTCGGTGACAATTCAAGTCAAGTCATTATCTAACAACCAGGTGACAAGCCATCAACTACCCTTAGCCGCATGGGAAATTGACCCTAAAAGACCTAATCTAATTAAAAGTCTCGGCATTCGCCCCTTTATACCACCTGTGTTACCGATTATTGCTCATGCTCCAGCGGATATGCCTGCTGCAAAAGCAGGTATTAAACCCAAAGACCTTATTATTGCAATCAATGGCATGCCCATTCATCAATGGGACGACATGGTTAATTTTGTCAAAGATAACCCGAATAAACTTGTCCAAGTCACAGTGAGCCGTGGTGAGAAACATTATACCTATTCTGTGAAAACGACATCCAAGGAGATAGATGGTCAGTTGATAGGGGTGCTTGGGGTTCAGGCTAAAACCGATCAATGGCCTGCAAAATATCTCCGTATCCAAAAAAAGGGACCAATCGCTGCGATGGGGCAAGCCCTTGAACAAACCTGGGATCTTAGCTCAGCAACCATCCTCTTTATTGGTCGGTTAATAACCGGAAAAATGTCACTTGATACGATTAGCGGACCAGTTGGCATCGCTCAAGGTGCTGGTAATTCAGGAAGAAGTGGTATTGTCTATTATCTTTTTTTCTTAGCTGTTGTTAGTGTTAGTCTGGGTGTGTTGAATTTATTACCCATTCCCATGTTGGATGGTGGCCATTTATTTTTTTATGTGATTGAAGGCATTCGAGGGAGGCCGGTTTCCCCAGCATTTCAAATTGCCCTGACCTATGTTGGTCTTGGCCTATTGTTTATGTTAATGGGTCTTGCTGTTACAAACGATTTGGCACGAATATTCTCCTAGATAGGATTCCTCCTAGAAAAATAACTTGACTAATTAATAGACTTTTTCTTGACATTCGGGCTGTGATTCTATAAAACGGAGCTTCTGTTTTACAATCATCAATTGTCAATCAGGCGTGTTTTTGCAGTTGTGGAATAAAAATAATAATGAAAACAATTAGTCGAAAATTTCTTTTGAATATCTGCTATGCTTCAGCCTTGTGGAGTGGCTCGCAGATTGCTGATGCGAGCGGATTTGTTGTCAAACACATCAAAGTGGTCGGGGCACAACGAGTCAGTCAAGGAACGGTATTAAACTATCTACCGGTTCGTATTGGCGAATCCATTGGCGCTCAATCAACTGCAAAGATTATCCAATCTTTATACGATACCGGATTTTTCCAATCTGTGAGCCTTGAGCGGGAAGGCGATACCTTAATCGTGAAAGTAGTTGAGCGTTCAACTATCGGCTCGATTAATATCACTGGGAATACCCAGATCCCCAAAGATAAAATGAATGATTTTCTGAAAGAAATGGGGTTGATCAAAGGCCGCGTATTCCAGTTATCTGTTTTAGAAAGACTGACAGCGGAACTCAAACAAGCCTATTATGCTCGCGGAAAGTATAATGCACGTATTGAGACAAAGGTCACTGAGTTGACGGACAATCGGGTGGCGATATCAATTACTATATCCGAAGGTCGGGTATCGCGCATTCGAGCGATAAAAATCATTGGCAACCATGACTTCCCTGAACATGAATTGTTGTCGCAAATGACGCTACAAGAAAGGGGGCTGTTCACCTATTTTACCAAGAAAGATCAATACAATAAGCCAGGTTTAGATGCTTCTCTGGAAGCAATCCGTTCTTTCTATCTAGACAGAGGGTATTTAAAATTTCAGATCATTTCTTCGCAAGTTTTGTTATCGACGGACAAAAAAGACGTCTATATTAATATTCATATTGAGGAAGGACCTCAATACCATTTTTCAGGATTTAGTATTTCTGGGAAAACTATTCTACCCAAGGATAGAGTTGAGCAATTAGTTTTGGTGAAAAAGGGCGATGTTTTTTCTCGCAAAGCACTGACGGAAAGTATTTCTGAAATTGGCAAAGCCTTAGGTGATAAGGGCTATGGGTTTCCGGCTATCAACGCCGAGCCTCGCATTGATGAGCAGAACAAAACAGTCTTCATCCATTTTTCCATCGAGCCAGGTCGCCACGTCTATGTTCGCCGCATCAATTTCCATGGTAATACCAAGACCGCTGACTATGCCCTTCGGAGTGTTATTACCCAAGATGAGGGTGCTTTATTAACGTTACATAATGTCAAAGAGAGTGAGAGACAGCTGCGGATATTGGGGTATTTAAAAAACGTGAATATAAAAACCAACCCAGTGCCTGGCACAAACAATCAAGTGGATTTGGATGTGCAAGTTGAAGAAGCACCATCTGCTGAAGCGAGTGCTTCATTAGGCATTGGTACGACGGGTCTGCAATTTAATGTATCGGCAAACCAACACAACTTTATGGGAACAGGTCGTTCGCTTGGTTTTGCGTTTAATGCGAGCCGATGGGGGCAAGATTATTCCCTGAATTACTTTAACCCTTTTTATACCAACACCGGCATTGGCCGAGGTGTTAGCGTGTATTTTTCGAAAGTAAACCCACGCAAACTTGATATTAGTAGTTATAATTCAAATCGATATGGCGTCGATTTAAATTATAACATCCGTTTAAGTGATATCAGCAGTGTGCAGCTGGGAATGGGGTATCAAGATTTAGATATTCGTTCCGCAGGAGCGGTTCCTCAAATTATGGCTTTTATTGCAACGCAAGGAACTAATTATGACGAAATTCGATTCTCTGCTGGGTGGGTGAGCAATTCATATAACCAAATGCCTTTCCCAACGAAAGGGTTTAATCAGGCGGTATCGGGTCTTGCTGCATTGCCTGCTAATTCCCGCTCTTTATCTTATTATAAATCAGGCTACCAAGCTCATTGGTTCCAGCCTTTATTCAAAGGGTTTATTTTTAGTGCCATGGGTAATGTGGCCTTTGGTGATTCCTTCCAGCGAGGCGTTGGATTACCGTTTTTTGAAAATTATTTCGCCGGGGGTATTGCTAATCCAGGGATGGTTCGTGGCTATGATAGTTTCTCCTTAGGACCAAAGGATATCTTTGGCAACTCTTTGGGTGCAAACTTCCTTGTCAATGGCTCATTGGGCTTAATATTACCTTATCCGTTAAGTCGAGATACGTTCCGTACTTCTTTGTTTGTTGATGCAGGTAATGTTTATGCTAAAGGTACTCCCGTAGTGTTTACTGGTACTTTGTCGGGACCTGTTCGTTATTCGGGCGGTATATCACTTGATTGGCGATCGCCGTTTGGTCCATTATCGTTTAGTTTAGCTAGCCCATTAAACAAACAGCCAGGCGACCGAGATCAATATTTCCAATTCGCATTATCATCGACGTTCTAACATTTAGGCCTAAGTTGCCTCAGAATACGCTGTTTTAGTCAACTTAATCCTAGGTGATGATTTGCCGATTAAAGTGCAGTAAATACTTAGGCGAAAGAATGTGCTCTCCAACTGATTAAAAATTGTAATGACGGGGGGTTGTGTATCGTATGGTTTATGTTACGATAAGCTATTTTAATCCTGGAGATAAACATGAACCGAGTTCGAACCCTTTTGATGTCAGCGCTGTTAGTTGCTACTTTCTCAACCGCCTATGCGGATAATAAGATTGGTGTGGTGGATTTCCAAAAATTAACACAGTCTTCTGGCAAATTAGATAATATCCGCAATGAACTGGAAAAGAAATTTAAAAGCCGTCGCGATGAGTTGGTGAAAATGGAAGAAAAATTGAAAAAAGATTTTGAAGCCTTTAAGCGCGATAGTGCAGTGATGAGCGATGCTAAGAAGAAAGAAGCCCAGCAAAAACTTATCGAAGCCCAGCAAAAATTTGATAAAGAAGGACAAGCTTATCAACAAGATCTAAGCAATGCTCACAACCAGGCAATGCAAAAATTAGGTAAAGAAGTTCAGCAAGCTGTTAGCAAAGTAGCGGAAGCAGATAAGTTTGATTTGATTGTGCAAAAAGAAAGTGTTCCTTACAGTAATAGTAAATTGGATGTTACCGACAAGGTGTTAAAAGCGTTAAAGTAAGGTGAAAACACTTGAGCAAATAGCAAACCATGTCAATGCAATTGTCCATGGTGACGCGCAAAAGAAAATATCAGCCGTCGCATCCCTCGCGGCGGCAAATGCTTCTCATGTCGCTTTTTTTGATAACCCTGTCAGGTTAAAATGGTTGCATGATACACAAGCGGGTGCGGTTGTTCTGACCCAGCAATATGTGGATGTGTGTCCAACCAATGCTTTAATTGTCAACGATCCAGCGATTGCCATTACTCAAATTCAAAATTGTCTTGAGTCTACGAATTCTCAACGAGGGTTTATTCATCCAAATGCGTTAATTTCCTTAAGCTGTGAACTTGGACAAAATGTTAGCATTGGTGCCAATTCCTATATTGGTGAGGGAGTTGTACTCGGCGATAATGTTACTATTGGTGTGGGTTGTGTGATTGAGGCGGATGCTTACATTGGTGCAAATTCATCCATTAATCATGCAAGCGTGGTGCATCACCATACGATAATCGGCGATCAAGTTGAGATAGACAGTGGCACGGTCATTGGCGCTTTTCCATTTAATGGTGTAAAATCTGGCGGCATTTGGCAACGAGGTCCTTCTTACGGGTCGGTTATCATCGAAGATAATGTACATGTTGGTGCCAATACGGTTATCGATCGGGGCGGTTATACGGATACAATCATTAGTCGTGGCGTCATTATTGATAACTTGGTACAAATTGCCCATGATACGGTGATAGGTCCCTATACGGCAATTGCAGGCTGTGCTGCGATCGGTGCTAATTGTGAGATTGGTTCACACTGCATCATTGGAGGCGCAAGTACAATTGCAGCGAATGTATATTTAGCTGATGAAGTTGTTGTTACGGGTATGTCAACCGTTAGTAAATCGCTAAAAAAAGCAGGCATATTTTCCTCTGGCACCATGGTGTCGGAGCATCAACATTGGCGAAAGAATGTGGTTCGTTTTCGACAGTTGGAAAATTGGGTTGACAGAATAAAAGCTTTGGAAATTCATAACCAATTATGGTTGAATAATCAAAATCATGTGAGTGAGTAGATAGATGACTAATCGTATTGAAATCAATGACATGTTGGCCTTGTTGCCACATCGTTATCCTTTTTTGTTGATCGACAGGGTGGAAGATTACAAAGTGTTAGATTTTCTAACAGCAACAAAAAATGTCACCATCAATGAACCTTATTTCAACGGCCATTTCCCTGGTAATCCTGTCATGCCAGGGGTATTAATTCTAGAAGCATTGGCACAGGCGTGTGTGGTGCTGTTTAACTTATCGGTAGATACTAAGCCTGGATTCGAGAATTTACACTTTTTTGCAGGCATTGATAATGCCAAGTTCAAACAGGTAGTGCAACCAGGAGATACGTTACGTCTTCATGTTACTTTAATTGGCCAAAAAAGGAATTTCTGGCGAATGCATGGTGAGGCGTTTGTTGATGATAAACTGGTCTGTTCGGCAGATTTAATGAGTGCCTCTAAGGAAATCGAAAAGTGATTGATAAAAATGCGATTATTGACCCCTCAGCTCAGATAGCCGAAGGGGTAACCGTAGGACCTGGCGCGATTATCGGCGCGAAAGTCGTGATAGGTGAGGGGACAACTATTGGACCTTATGCGGTGATTAAAGGGCCGACTGTCATCGGAAAGCATAATAAAATTTTTCAATTTGCATCCATAGGCGATGAACCACAAGACATAAACTATGATGGGGAAGATACGCGTTTAGAAATTGGTGACTACAATACCATTCGTGAGTATTGCATGATCAACCGTGGCACAGTTAAAGGCGGCGGTGTCACAAGGATTGGGAATCACAATTTCTTAATGGCTTATGCCCATATTGGCCATGATTGCCAACTTGGAGATCATATCATTATGGTGAATTATGCTGCATTGGCTGGTCATGTTGAAATTGGTGATTACGTTAATATAGGCCCTTATGCTGCCGTTCATCAGTTTTGCAAAGTTGGTCGGCATGCTTTTATCTCACGTGCAACGTATGTGACCAAAGATGTCGTCCCCTATGTGATGGTTGTGGGGCCAGAAGCAACGACCTGTGGCATCAATTCCGTTGGTATCAAACGACGTGGATTTTCTGTTGAAGCGGTGGATGCTTTGAGAAAGGCTTACAAAATTGTCTTTCGCAAAAGCCTAACCACTCTGCAAGCCGTCAGCGAACTCGAGGCAATGCAGTCTGAACATCCGGAAGTTATTCCATTGATCGATGCGATAAATCAATCAACCAGAGGAATTGTCCGGTAATGTTTTGGCACCAATTTTTGGTTGTCGCAATTGGGGGCGCTATTGGCGCCTGTTGCCGTTATTCCATAACGGTTATCTTGTTGTATCGAGCCAATGAGTTGCCTTGGGCAACAATCATCGTTAACCTGCTAGGCTCGTTCATTGCTGGCTTTCTACTCATTGCATTTTCTGAGCGAATTGTGCCATCAGCTGAAATGCGACTATTTGTTTTTACCGGATTTTTAGGTGCTTTTACGACATTCTCGGCCTTTTCAGCAGAAAATCTTCTTTACTGGCAACACCATCAATGGCTAAAATTAACGGCAAATATTGGCATTAATAATATAGGTGCTTTGGCGGGTGTCCTTGCTGGCGCTTATATTGCATCGTTTTTGATTAAAGGATAGGCATGTTAGATATACAACGCTTGCGTGATGATCCCCACGCTGTCGCGGAGGCGTTAGAAAAGCGAGGGTTTCACTTTGATGTGAATCATTTTTTGGCTTTAGAAGACGAACGTAAAAATTTACAAATCGATACGCAATCCCTTCAAAATGAGCGAAATGTTCGTTCCAAGGCAATTGGGCAAGCTAAGCAAGCAGGTGAAGATATTGAGCCGTTGCGCGAAGAGGTGTCAAAACTTGGGGAAAAACTTGAGTTAAAAAAGCATGCTTTAAATGACGTGCTTCAACAACTTGATACAATGCTCATGAGCATACCCAATTTGCCACACGAAAGTGTTCCCGTTGGTAAGGACGAAGAAGACAATGCCTTTGTCCGAGATTGGGGAAAGCCAACTTCCTTTTCATTCCCCCCGAAGGCTCACGATGATCTTGGCGAATCCTTAGGACAAATGGACTTCGCCCTTGCGGCTAAAATTGCGGGTAGCCGTTTTGTTGTTATGCGCCGAGATATTGCGAAATTACACCGGGCCCTCATTCAATTTATGATGGACATCCACATCAAAGAACATGGGTATGAAGAAATTTATGTCCCCTATATTGTCAATGCCGATAGCTTGATGGGTACAGGCCAGCTACCAAAATTTGAGGATGACTTGTTCAAGTTGAAAGGGGATGCTCCCTATTATTTAACATCAACGTCTGAAATTCCAGTTACCAATACGGTTCGAGATGTGATTTTATCGGAAGAGAACCTCCCGATTCAGTATGTTTGTCATTCCCCTTGCTTTCGCAGTGAGGCAGGATCGTATGGCCGTGATACCAAAGGCATGATTCGACAGCATCAATTTGAAAAAGTTGAGTTGGTATGGGTTTGTCATCCCAATCAGTCTTATGAAACGCTCGAAAAACTAACCCAACATGCTGAAGTGATTTTGCAGCGGTTAGAGCTCCCCTACCGTGTTGTGGCATTATGCACGGGGGATTTGGGTGCAAGCTCGGCAAAGACCTATGATTTGGAAGTTTGGTTGCCAAGTCAAAATACCTATCGAGAGATATCATCGTGTTCAAATATGGAAGCATTCCAAGCGCGACGAATGAAAGCAAGATTTAAATCAGCTGATCATAAGAAAAATGAGCTGGTACATACGCTCAATGGTTCTGGTTTGGCGGTAGGAAGGACGTTGGTGGCTATCATGGAAAATTATCAGCAACAAGATGGTAGTATCAAAATTCCCAAAGCACTCCAATCCTATATGGGCGGTCAATCGGTGATTGAAGCGGGTTCTTCTTCATGAAAACCAAAACGCGTTATGTTTGCAGTCAATGCGCTGCCACGTATTGGCAATGGGCAGGGCAATGCAATCAATGTGGGCAATGGAATACGCTTGCAGAAGAGGCGGTCGCATCGACAAAGTCAAATCCAAGAAATCAGAACTGGGCTAATGAACGTTCATCCGTTACCTCCGTTGAAGAAGTTTCCCTGGATACTCAAGCCAGGCTAGACTCGAAACTGTCTGAGCTTAATCGTGTTTTAGGTGGTGGATTAGTGGATGGTTCGGTTGTGCTGTTAGGGGGTGACCCTGGCATTGGGAAGTCAACCTTATTGTTACAGTGTCTAGCAAATTTAGCACAAGAGGATGCTGTTTTATATGTGACAGGTGAGGAGTCACTGCAACAAGTTGCAATGCGTGCAAGACGGTTGCAGTTGCCTATTAAAGGCCTTCGATTATTAGCTGAAACAAACGTTGAAACCATATTGCACCACGCGAATAATGAAAAGCCAAGAGTGATGGTGATTGATTCAGTGCAAACGATATTTACCGACTCAATAAGCGCTGCACCGGGTGGGGTGAGTCAAGTTAGAGAATCCACCGCCCAGATTGTTCGATATGCAAAAATGACGCAAACGGCAGTCTTTTTAGTGGGACATGTTACCAAAGATGGCGCCCTAGCAGGGCCAAGAGTTTTGGAGCATATGGTTGATTCAGTTTTATATTTTGAGGGACAAAGCGATAGCCGCTTTCGAGTCATTCGAGCCATTAAAAACCGCTTCGGTGCTGTCAATGAGTTAGGTGTCTTTGCCATGACCGATCGCGGTTTAAAAGAGGTCACCAACCCGTCTGCCATTTTTCTATCACGACAGCCTGAACCCACGCCAGGCAGTGCCATCATGGTAACTTGGGAAGGATCTCGTCCTTTACTCGTCGAATTACAAGCCTTAGTGGATGAATCCCATGGTTCTCAACCAAAACGTGTGACAGCGGGGCTCGATCATAGCCGACTGGCAATTTTATTAGCGGTTTTGCATCGGCATGGTGGTATTGCTACCTACGATCAGGATGTATTTATCAATGTGGTTGGTGGGGTAAAAGTCACCGAAACAGCCAGTGATTTGGCACTGATGGCAGCAATTGTTTCCAGTCTCCGCAACCGCATATTAGATAGAGAAACGGTGATTTTCGGAGAAGTTGGGTTGGCAGGTGAAATTCGTCCAGTCCAAAGCGGTCAAGAGCGTTTAAAAGAAGCCGCTAAACATGGCTTTAAACGAGCAATTCTTCCCTATGCCAATGCCCCAAAACAATCGGTGGATCTAAAAATAGAGCCGATAAAACATCTACAAGACATGCTGCAGATACTGTAAGCTCTGTCCTTACCCTCACTTGTTAGACTAAACACAGAGCGCGCCGTCTATTTTTTATCTTTCCTTGGAAGCACCAAGCATCCACATGGCTTTTTCATGTGCTGCAATCCGTTCTCCCAATAAGGCAACGGATCCTTCATCATGGTGTTTGCTGGCGATTTGAATAACCTCATTGAGAAACTCGCTCATAAGCGTATTATCATTCGCTAATTCCAGAACCATATCGTTCGCAGCTTTATTGCTGTCACCATCTTTGATGGTTTTTAGTTTCTCAAACTGTTTGAAGGTAGCCGGTGCATTGTGGCCCATGGTTAAGATGCGCTCTGCTATTTTGTCAACGGCATCTGCTAATTCAATATATTGACCCTCAAATAATTCATGCAACGATTTGAAATTGGGGCCTTTCACATGCCAATGGTAATTTTGTGTTTTAAGATATAGTGCATAAGTATTTGCGAGCACGACGCACATTTTATCCAAATATTGACTCATAAAGTTCTCCTATTAAATCCCTTTGTAAAATGAGAGGGGTTCCGTTGGGAATGTCCCTAGTATTTTGAAGCGTCTTGGGTATAATTTTAGACTATATCAGATTAAAGGCATTTATTTAATAAGAATTAAGAGGCAAAAGCATGAAAAAAACAGAATTTAACTATGAACATCAAGGAGTTACATGTTGTGGGTTTGTTGCGCATGAGGGTAACCCTAATCAACCTCGTCCAGCTGTCTTAGTCGTCCATGATTGGTCGGGTTGCAATGAATTTGCTTGTCAGCATGCAATCGACTTATCGAAAAAAGGGTATGTTGGTATTGCTGTTGATATGTATGGGAATGGCAAAACGGGCCAAACAAATGAAGAAAAGCAGGCGTTGATGATGCCTTTACTTAATGATAGGAACCTTTTACTTGGTCGTTTGTTGGCTGCCCTCAGTGCGGCGAAAAGCATGCCTGCTGTTGATGCTACTAAAATTGCTGCGATTGGTTTTTGCTTTGGCGGGCTATGTGTTTTGGATTTGGCGCGAAGTGGGGAAGATGTCAAGGGTGTTGTCAGCCTGCATGGCTTACTGAATGCCCCCGAGCAGGCTACGGATAGAGCGATTAAAGCAAACGTGCTGGTTTTGCATGGATATGATGATCCGATGGTTGACCCCCAGGCCGTTCAAACCTTTTGTGATGAAATGACTCAAAAGAAAGCTGATTGGCAAGTGCATATGTATGGCGGCACTGTCCATGCATTTACAAATCCGCTTGCACAGGATGCGAAATTAGGCACCGTGTATAGTCAGACGGCGGCAAAACGGGCTTTTGAGTCGATGGACTTATTTTTACAGGCCTGCTTGCAATAGCAATTGCGCTTTGCTCATGATAAACTGCATTTAACAACAGGCTTTGGACGAGGTTTGTTCAATGCGGTGTTCAGATGATGTATTGACTGGAACGCTTGCTCAGGAGGAGCTATGCATTACTCTTCTATACCTACTTGCTATTTTCCTACATCCGCTGTTTTCGTTGATGATAGTCGCGATTTCCTACTGAACTTTGTTTTGCAGCTTGATGAAGGATTAGCGTATCGTGTGTTTGATTCGCCATTCCATGCGCTAGATTGCATTCGCGAAAAGCGATGTGAATTGGATTTATTGAGTCAGCGTTGCATTACTGAGTATACGGAGGCAAAAAATTGCCCCTTAACCAACCACACCGTCAACCTTGATTTAGCTGCGATTCATGCGGAAGTTTATAATCCTCGACGCTTTTCAGAAATCTCGGTTGTTGTTGTTGATTATGCAATGCCTGGTATTGATGGTTTAGAGTTTTGCCGGCGCATAGAAGACAGTAGTATCAAAAAAATTCTGCTGACTGGTCAAGCAGACGAGGCATTGGCGATACAGGCCTTTAATGAAGGGTTGATCGATCGCTACATCAAAAAAAGCGATCCTCATGCAGCCGAATTAATTACGAAAAGCATTTACGAGCTACAGTATCAGTATTTTCTGACAATGTCGGATATGATTACTCGCATGCTCTCAGTCTCATCTCCCAGTTGTTTACAAGATAAATTATTTGCTGAATTTTTTCGACATTATTGCGCTGAACAACGTATTGAAGAGTACTATTTAGCCGACTATTCGGGAAGTTTATTAATGCTGGATGATGATGCCAATGTTAGCTTTTTAATTGTAAAAACAGAACAAGACATGCGTAACTACTGCGATCTGGCTTATGATGCGGGGGCCAGTGATGACATATTGGAAAAATTAGTTAATCGCGAAGTATTACCCTGTTTTTGGCAAACCGATATTTTAGCAAAGAAAGATGTGGAATGGGATAAAATGATTGTCCCAGCGCAACGCTTTGTTTCTCAACATACTTATTATTATACGCATCTCAAAGGCAACGTCTTGTTTGAATTGGATAAAGATAAAATTTTGTCATATCACCAGTATTTAGAAGAATTAGATGCAGAAGAAATTTTGATGGCGGGATAACGCCTTTTTGTAAAGCAAGTGATACTGGAAAAATTGATAGATTGGCGGTATATTGAGATCTTGGTTACCTAAGAATTTGATTATGCTAAGAGCATCGATATTCACAATATTGGCCGTAATGTTTACCTCAGTGCATGCTGATGACTATGATCGTCAAGTGGTACAAGAGCGGATTGCCCCTGTTGGCAGTGTTCGCCTACAAAATGCAGATGCTCAAACACCAGTTGAAAAGCAGCCTGCTCAACCTGAGCAAGTTGCAAAAGAACCGGGTGAAGAAATTTACCAACAATACTGCGCAGTTTGCCATAAGTCTGGCCTTGCAGGTGCCCCGATATTTCGTGATAAAGCAGCATGGGAGCCTCGTCTTGCAAAGATGAAAATGGACGAGCTTGTTGCCTCAGCGATTAAAGGTAAAAACGCGATGCCTGCCAAGGGAACTTGCTTAGATTGTAGTGATAAGGATATCAAAGAAGCCATTGAGTATATGTTGCCTAGGAAAAGTTAATGACAGCAATCCAAGTACGCGTTAGCCTGTTGTTATTAAGTTTGATTAGCGCATTGGTAGTTGGTTATTCCTTGTACCTAGAGCATCACTTAAACCTTACTCCTTGCGTTTTATGCCTCATGCAACGATATTGCACGGCATCGATTGCTTTGCTGGGATTTCTCGCGTCACGTCGCGTGGAGAAAAGCGGCTGGTTAGCTGTCATGATTATCATGACTTGCTTTGCCTTGTTAGGCGTTTATTTCTCAGGTCGACAACTTTGGTTACATAGCCTTCCGCCTGATGCTGTACCAGCTTGCATGCCTAGCCTTAATACCCTGGTTCATTATTTTCCTTGGCAAGCTGTAATCGAGGCGGTATTCATGGGAACGGGTGATTGCGCCCATGAACAATATCATGTTCTCGGATTGCCTCTCCCAGCATGGGGATTATTGTATTTTGTGGCGGTAGTCTTAGTATCGAGTCTCTTAATTATTTTAAGGCGAAAAAATGGATAGCATAAAACTAGCATTTTGAAGTTAATTGGGTATATACTTACCCATTTTTTGATTAGCCTATGAATGATGTGTTTTCCTTGGATTTAGTTGCTCAGCACCCGCATAATCGAGCGCGGGTTTGCCGAGTGCACACGTATCATGGAAGCTTCATAACCCCAGTCTTTATGCCTGTTGGTACACGAGCGGGTGTCAATAACATGACAATATCCGAGTTGCAACAGGCAGGCAGTCAAATCATTTTAGGGGGTAATACCTATCATATGCTATGTGCACCCGGCATGGACGTTATTAGAAACGCGGGGGGGATGCATCGATTTATGGGGTGGTCAGGCCCGATGTTAACCGATAGCGGTGGGTTTCAGGTGTTTAGCTTATCCAAAGATGAAACGTTATGCCGCATTGATGAAACGGGCGCTCATTTTACTTTGCCTCAAAGTGACAAAGTGATTCATATGACACCAGAAATGTCATTAGCCACTCAAAAAACAATTGGTGCGGATATCATTATGGCTTTTGACCAGTGCACACCGGATAGCGCCACCAAGGACCAAGTCCAGTGTATCATGGAAAGAACGCATCGTTGGTTAGGGCAATCGTTGGCTTATCATCAAGTAAATCCGTTGTCAGACTATGGCTATTTTCAAGCCTTATTTGGCATCATTCAAGGTGGGCTGTATGATGATTTACGGCAAGAAAGTGCGGAGTATGTTACCAGCTTACCGTTGGATGGGATTGCGATTGGTGGTGAAAGCATCGGGTTTAATATGCCTGCTACGGTGGAAATTTTGTCAGGCATTCATCGTTATTTGCCCGAGCAAAAACCCCGATATAGTATGGGAGTAGGCATGTCGCCTCAGGATTTGCTCGATGTGGTTGAGCAAGGGGTGGATATGTTTGACTGTGTCGCACCAACGAGGAATGCAAGGCATGGTGCGCTTTATCATGGCAAAGTTGTGCCATGCGGGCATTGGTTAAAGTTTGAAAGTGAGTTCGATAACCATCGCTTGCAAATTAAAAAAGGCCAATATATGGATGATAAGGCCCCTATCATGGCTGATTGCCAGTGTTTGACATGTCGACATTACACCCGAGCTGATTTGCACAAGCTAATCAAGCAAAAGGCAGGATCTTTTACGGCGTTGGCATGCATTCATAATATCCATGTGTTACAAGATGTTTGTTTTACTATGCGTGAACATATCTTGTCTTGTGCTTCAAATGATTCAAAACAATAAAGAGGGTTTTATGTATACGATAAAAACAAATCTTGGTGATATCACCATTAAATTAGATGAAGAAAATGCACCCAAAACCAGTGCTAACTTTAAGCAGTATGTGGCGGATGGATTTTATGAAAATACCATTTTCCACCGGGTCATTGATTCCTTTATGATTCAAGGTGGCGGCCTTACGGAAGAGATGGAAACAAAATCCACCAAACAACCGGTTGAGAATGAGGCAAAACAAGCCAAGCCAAATAAGCGTGGAACCATTGCCATGGCGCGCACTAGCAATCCTCACTCCGCAACAGCGCAATTTTTCATTAATTTAGTGGATAATGACTTTCTCAACTTTACCTCGGAAGATATGCAAGGCTACGGATATTGCGTTTTTGGCGAAGTGGTTGATGGGATGGATGTGGTTGATAAAATCGCTAAAGTCAAAACAGGCGTCCACATGGGGCACGCTGATGTCCCCAAAGAAACGATTGTTATTGAAACCATCGAGTCAGCTGACATCTAAAATCAGTTGTGCTTAAATAGGGTAAGCAAGGGCAACACTAAAAATGGTGCGTTAACGTTTTTGGGTAAAGGTTTTTATTAAGTAACGTGACTAAAGTTCGCTTGTTGAGAAATTTAGTCACGTTACCTAGCTATTTATAATTAATGAAAGTGCGCTACAATAGTCTGTCTCGTGCTTTGGGTCGTCCCCTAAGGTACGAAATAAAATGGATAATATGTAACGTTTAACTTTCGCAAAGGAGAAAATTCATGGCCAGAGGTATTAATAAAGTTATCCTAATTGGTAATTTAGGCAGCGATCCAGAAGTCAGGTACATGCCTAGCGGTGCCCCCGTTGCCACATTGTCTATTGCTACCAGTGAGAGCTGGAAGGACAAGCAAACAGGAGAACGACAAGAACGTACAGAATGGCATCGAGTCTCTTGCTTTAACCGTTTGGGCGAAATTGCCGGTGAATATTTGCGCAAGGGCAGTAAGGTATACATCGAAGGCAGTTTAAGAACACGGAAATGGCAAGATCAGCAAGGCCAAGACCGTTACACCACGGAAATTATTGCAAACGATTTGCAAATGCTAGATGGCCGTGGAGCTGCTGGCCAATCGCCTACATTTCCTGGCGATAATGCCTATCAATCGGCTCCACCAGCTTATGCCGATGCTGCACCCGCAAGTCAGCCAGCCGCAAAAGCGCCTAACCAATCCCCGGCACCACAAGCGTTTGATGATTTGGATGATGATGTCCCGTTTTAATGTTGGCAGGAGTTAATCTTAATCTATCACGGGTATCTATCCGCGCCCAAAAGAGTGTATCAATCAACCCGGGTTTACACTGAATCGACGGCCCTTTCATCTATCCCAGGCTGAGGGGGCTTTTTCGTAAGCATTTCACGCGCTATGCGCTATTCATCAAAATAATATCTTCGATTCAACAACCCCTCATCCGCCCTTTGGGCACCTTCTCCCCAGACATGGGGAGAAGGGAACATGAAGCAAGTTATTTAGAAGTCCTGATTCATTCAAATTGTATAAAAACTCTCAATAAATGCACTGTGCATATATTTTTGACTAAAAGATCATTGATTCCTTGACTAACACAATAATTATACTTTACAATTCTGTAACTGAAATTTACAATAATCGTTTCTAGTTGGTCGTCTTACATAAAATAAGACTTAAAAAAAGACTAAATAGATTGTATTTATTCGGTATGCTCTAATATTGTGTTACAATTGGTATTTTCATTGATTCATTAACAGGCTTTTCTTATGAGTTATAATTCTCTAATTCCAGGCAATCCTAGCAATCCGGATTTTTATCCGTTTTGGAATTTTGTCAGTAATGTTAGTAATATTCGCAGAAATTTGGAGTCATTGCATTTGACACCAGAACGGCTGGGATTATCTGATCCAGACTTATATAAAGAGAATGCGATTGAGAAACTTTGGGATTTTTATAAAAAACTATCCTTCGAAAGTCAAAAAATTGCTGACCATAGTTGGAACACTCAATATTTAAAAGACTACTTTGTGATATTTAATATGGATGGTCAGCAAGACAAATTAGCGGATCTGTATAAAAATCATTTTAGCCATTTTTCACAAAAAGATAGAGACCGATTTGGGCAATTTATCAAGCTGGTTGAGGGTAGCTGTCAATTAGATTCCCGGATTAATGAAAATGAGACCCCAACAAATCTTGGAGAAGGCATTGGGGCTTCACCGAAAAGAGAGTTATTAAATGCCTATTTGTCGATTCTCATCGCTCATGTGCAAAATGCACCGGTGACAAGTAAAGCTCAGAGCAGTGAAAACATGGAATATGTGGCTCGATGGGATGGTTCAGACAAAATGTCACAAGTTCTTTTAAATCGGTTGGAGTCTTTCCAACAAATGTATTCGCCAAAAGCGGATAGGGAAGTCGAGCTATTTTCAACCTTTGTGGCTCAATACCCACAAGCACTGAAAAACTTAGCAAACTACAAGCAAGCTAATATCCGCAATCAATTAATTCAATGGCAGTTTAGCAAGATACAATTTGAGTTAAGCGATGAGAGTTTGAATGAAAAATTTAGTAACTTATTTTCCAAAGAATTAGATGATCGCTTCTTCCAAAGCTATTACAAACTTCAAAGTGACATTCATACAATCAACGAAAAAATAGAAGCATTAAAGGGTCAGTATGGCTTAACCGCTGAATACCTTAATAAGGTACTTTCGACTAGCTGGGATAAGGAGCCTTCGCTGGAAATATTAATCGGTGCGCTTAATACACTTGAACAAGTTGAGCAGCTAAAGCTTCATATAAAAAATAAAATATCATCCGATGATTTTGCCAAGATGGCAGAATTAACAGCCGAAAGCTTCTGTTCACCACAGGGGCAATTAGCCCTATTCAACCAATGTCTGGATAAATGGTGCTTGGATGATAAAGAAAGTAAAGGTGCTCACCATTATGACTTGTGTGTGCAAGCGCTTAAGAAAATAGCATATGAGTTTCAACCCGCTGACAATCCACTGAATGCATTAGAAGCTATCAATCAGAAACTGAAATCGGCTATAGCATTTGTGAAAAAGCAGGTAGCCCTGTGTGAGATATTGGAATATTCGCATGATTCCTTCAAGGTGGTGTCCACTTGTGCCGGTCAATGGAATGGCGACAACACCTTAACTGATAAGGAAAAAGAATGCTTAAAGGCTGTTGAAGAACAAATCAAGAGGCTAAAGAAGCAGTATTTTTATACAGATAATAAACCTAAATTACTCCAGGATATCAAGCATGAGGAAGATGTTCTTGGATTTTTCAATGAATGCTGTCAATTTATTGCAGATAAGGAAAAAGAAATCGATTTGAGCCAACCTGCGAAGGAAAAACTGATCAATTTGTTAAAAGGATTGGCGAATATGGTCATCGCCTTATTGTCACTTGGACAGTGTAAAAACTTTTTTGCGACTCAACCCAAAGAGACGGTTGAAGTAAAGAATGCCATAGTCACGCTTCATCAGAGTTTAAAGCAAACCTTAGAGCAAAATCAGTCCGAAAATACGATGCTTGCAATGGATGCGGTAGCGTAATATCGCACCGACAAAAAAGCCCAAGGTATGTTAGATAACCTTGGGCTTTTTTTTATGCATTAATTGCTATCGCCCACGTTTAATACTGGATGCATAATCAAACTTAGGCATTTCAATATGAAAAAAGATAGCCAAAAGTCGGATACTAAATATGGCTAGCAGGGTAACAATGACATTGATATCATGTGGAATATGAAAATAGCCTAAGGTAATGAAAAGGATGGCGCCAAACAGAGCAATAATCGCATAGAGTTCTTTGCGTAAAACTAAGGGAATATCATTACAAAGAATATCCCGGAGCATGCCACCGCTAATCCCCGTTAACATGCCGCTAATAACGGCAACGCTTGGAGAAAAGCCATGTGCCAATGTTTTTTGGGTACCTATGATGACAAATGCAGAAAGACCTAGCGCATCTAAAATGAGAAACATCTTCATGATGCGCACTAAGGAATGGGCAATAAAGATAGTCAACAAAGCGGATAAAGCGGTATAGAGTAAATATTCAGGGTGGGCGACCCAAGTCATTGGATGGGAGTCAAACAAGAGGTCGCGGACAGTTCCACCCCCAAGGGCCGTGATACAGGCGATAATAATAACGCCAAAAAAGTCCATGCGTTTACGACCAGCAGCAATTGCGCCAGTAATCGCTTCTACACAAATACCTAGGACAAATAAATAATGTAATAACATGGCAGCCCACTGTGCCCAAAAAAAGCAATTGTATCATTATCTGTTCTTTTCTAAAACAAATAATTGATGAAAATCTGTTGAAATTCGATAGAAAAAAAGGTCATATAATTTGAAGTTGTCCCAGCAAATCCCACAAAGTAACGATTACGTGTTACACTAAATAGTAAGTAAACGATAATCTACTATAGGAATAAAAATGGTAGAAGAAAAAGAACCCGTTCGTCTGATTGATGCGGTTGATAACAAAACCCATGACTTACTTTTCAAAGTGATGCAAAAACTCGAGGGGGTTCGCGCGGAAGTCGGTTCCAAAATTAATTCAGCTAGCATGGATCCTAACTTATACGATCCCAAGCTCGTTGATCGATTCAAAGTTTTATACTTTGAATCGAATAAATGCTTGGAGGATGTGACCGAAGTTATTAAAACAAATTTATCGCCTGATACGAACATTGAGGAATATCGTCAAAAGTACGGACCCGAGCTCGATGAGTTTGCCAATCGATTAGAAGCTTTTATTAATCAACTAACAGAAGTATTAAAACAATTCTGAATGATCACGGGTATAGAACGTTCTTTATTCACCGGTTTCGAAAAAGTAAGCGTTAGTCGTGCCATTTGACGTATTGGCTTAATTGATGTTAGGTGGTTAACTTGCTAAACTCTTGGGTACCAAAAACAATCGTCGATTGAATCAGTGATGGGGAAAGTGGATCTTTCAAAACAGTTTGCTCAGCGTTTAATTCAATCTATGAACGCGGCTGGTTTTACGTCTAATCGATCTACCGTTGGCGTTGATGTGTATAAATTAGCTGAAATTACCGGTTATTCGTCCGTCATCTGTCGTAAATACCTCAAAGGGGAGGCTATCCCCGAACCAACCAAGTTGATGGCGATTGCCGATGCACTCAACGTGTCTCCTGGTTGGTTGTTGTTTGGTGATCCGGATAAGGACACACGATTTTCCAACGATAATGCTATTATTAGCAAAAATCTGCTCCAATACCTATTTGAATGTGCACACCCCTTATATCACGTTGGGCGATCACCGGATGAAATTGCTCATTTTTTAGTTGAATTAGTTAACGATATTAGTCAAATCAAAGCAGATGAGGACCAATCAAAGAAAATCATTGATTTGGCCATTGCATCGGTCACACAATTCGCCCGTTAAAACCTTAGCGTTTCAATAGGGAAAAGTTGCCGTCTTTGCGAGCGAAGTGAAGCAATTTAGCATAGATCGATATCATGAGATTGATCTGGATTGCTTGGCATACGCTCGCAACGACTTAATATCGATAATATCCCAAAAAGTTGAGGAACGCTCAGTGTTAAATCCTAGGCTTAGGCGGATTGGCAAGTTGGGCAAAAGGCTGTGCTTCTACCATTGATTTTGATTGATTTTATAATATCCCCGCAGGTTGGGCAGGGTTTATGGTTTCGTCCATAAACGAATAAAGATTGGGCAAAGTAGCCGGGTTTACCTTCCGGATTGATAAAATCCTTCAATGTTGTCCCCCCTGCTTCGATGGCTTTGTTGAGCACTTCTTTGATTTTTTCTGCCAGGACTTCATACTGAATGTTGGATAAACTGCCCGCGGGGGCTAGTGGATGGATGCGGCTTAGATATAAGCTTTCGGTTGCATAAATATTACCAACTCCCACAACAAAACGGCAATCCATGATAGTGGATTTGATAGGTTGCTTCTTATGCAGACAAGCATTCATTAAATATTGACCATCAAATCCATCATCGAGCGGCTCAATACCCAAGTGAGATAAGCTTGGGTGTTGATGTAAGGGTCCATCAACCCACTGCCAGCAACCAAACCGGCGAGGATCGTGATAGCGAAGGACTTGCTTATTGGTAAAAACCACATCGATATGATCATGCTTTTGTCGAATTTGTTGCTCAGGCAGGACGCGTAAATGGCCTGTCATGCCAAGGTGGATTAAAATAGCCCCGTCTTTGAGATGTAAGATAATATATTTTCCGCGACGGTTAATCGCTTGAATGGTTTGATTGTGGCAAAGATTCGCTAAATTTTCGGGAACAGGCTGCCTTAGTTTGGGCTGGTAAACATGGATTGTTTGGATCGTTTTCTGGTGTAGTAAGGGCGATAATCCGCGGCACGTGGTTTCAACTTCAGGTAATTCAGGCATCGCTATTTATCATCGTGTTCTATGATTCGACCTTGCTTTGATTTTTTAGTTTGTTCAGTGGGGAAGAAGGTTTGTTTCACCCAGGCAATTAACGCTAA
This sequence comes from Pseudomonadota bacterium, assembly GCA_020051095.1. GTDB lineage: Bacteria > Pseudomonadota > Gammaproteobacteria > Legionellales > Legionellaceae > JAFIFT01. The sequence continues at coordinate 79,566 of JAGVJN010000023.1, forward strand.
AATCGCACCAATGATAACGCCCCAGATCAATATATAGGAGAAAAAAACTAATAAAGCGATCATAAACGCAATGGTGATTCCAAGGATGAAGAAGGGTGCTACTTGCTCTACAATTTTGCTTGATTTTTGTTTCATGTTCTTTGGCCAATCGTATCTTAATATGAAAAAGTATAAACCCGAATGAAAAAAATGTCAGCGAAACTTAGCCAATTTCTAATTTTTGTTGGGCAAGCGTTAGCTTGCTTCCTTGGCGGTCGTATCACCTGACGAGGTTTGATTTGTCTTGTCACTGATATCTTGCCCTCGCCAGTTTAATATCCTTGCGCCGGATGCTCTTAGTTGTTTCTCAGCGTGATGCCAGACCCAAATGTATTGATAAAATGGTAGCCGTGGATATAAATGGTGTATCAAGTGATAATTTTGCCCTAATAGTAAGGGCGTCATTAGCCAGCTTTGATTCGGGCGGATATTGGTTGCACGATACTCATTTTCTTGTGCTGTTGTATCATGAGGTACGTGAGGTAAGTAATCAAATGAGGCCACGAGTAGCGTTGCTGCTAATCGTCCTGAAAGCAGCCATAGCCACAATATTTGCCAACCATAACCCAACAGGGCCAGGGTTACCATCAATATAATTGCGCCTGGTAAGATGATTAGCAATTCGAGACGTTCTCTCTTAGGGCGTTCATGCCAACGGCTTAAATACCAATGAACATAATGAATATCAAAAAACATCCACCTAAAAACCAATAGCCATTTGGGACCTACTGCTGACCATTGATCAGGGTCCTGGTCCACACCCGCATTAGTGAATCGGTGATGTTGCATATGGATAAAACGGAATACTTTGATTCCAGCAATGGGCGTTAATATAATTGTAGCAAGGGTCCCGATGCTTTCGTTTATCCAAGGGATTTGGGACAATGAACGATGAGACGCATCATGCAAAACCGTAAACATGATAAACTGGCAGATGGCGTTGATAAAGAAACCCGCCCACAATGATAGATGACCGGTCACACACCAATATAAAGAACCGATAAAAATAGAAAGTGCTAAGAAAAAGAGTAATAGCGTGGGCCAAGCGATCACCGGTGGTTGTAGTTCATGTTTATGTTCGCTTTGCCATTCTTTCATGAGATCGTGCATGGAATGGTCCTTTTTTCATATTATTATGTCAAATATTTGGCCAATATTAATGTAAGTCCAGGCCGAGTGTCAATTCTTTTTATTAGGATGAAAGAATCTCTAATATAATCATTATAGGCGAATATTTGCAAACTGTCTTAAGGAAAAAACAGCGGAATGGACTTTAAAGTTTTAATCGCAAAAATGCGAGAAGAATGCTATAAATAATAACAGGTAACTTAATCAGAGAATAACCATGAAAACATTTCTTATCGTGTTAGCGATAATCGTTGTGGTGGTCTTCCTTTGGGCGATTGGTATCTACAACAAGTTAATCGCCATGATAGAAGCGGTGAATAATAATCAACGTCAAATAGACATTCAGCTTGATCGCCGTTTTAAAGTGTTTCAATCATTGATTGAAACTGTGAAAAAATACATGGATTATGAAAAAACCACCTTAAAAGATGTGGTCGAGTTACGAAACAAAGCCCAAGCAGCTAAAGCGGAAGGAAATGAGAAAGATCGGATCGCTGCAGAAAATGAAATTTCTAAAATTGCCTCTAATATCAATCTCGTATTTGAGCAGTACCCTGATTTAAAAGCCAGTCAAAATGCATTGCAGCTACAAGAGGAAATTGTTAATACGGAGAATAAGCTTTCTTATGCCAAACAGGCCTACAATGATAGTATTGAACGCTATAATGCCACCAAGAAATCGTTTTTTGAAGCCATGGTTGTCAACATTTTCTCTTCTGCATTGAATAAGGAATTTCAATATTGGAGCTTAACGGAAGAAAAAGTCCAAGAAGCTGAGGATTATCGGGTCAAATTTTAGGTAACCTATGGCCTTATCAGATTATCATGCCACCACGGGGGATTGGCGCGCTCAACTAAAAAGGAATGAGAAAAAGACAAAACAAGTGATTGTGGCGTTTTTTCTTATCTATATCATTGTTGGGTTAGTCGTGGATTGCGTGGTATTGATGTCACAATATCCCCAAGCCTCTCTTGGACAGTGTCTTGCTGCACTGCTAACGCTCAAGGTCACGCCCTATGCGACGTTACTTTTAATTGCGATTGCGGCTCTTTCGTTGATGGTGACGTTTGCAATGTACGATAAATTGATGTTACTGGGCACGCAATCGAGGCAAATAACACCGGAAACAGCGCAGTCCACTCAAGAACGTCAGCTCTATAACGTCGTTGAAGAAATGAAGGTGGCTGCGGGTATGCCCTTTATGCCAAAAGTCTACATCATTGAGGCAAACTATATGAATGCCTTTGCCAGCGGCTATAGTGAAAAATCCGCTATGGTGGCGATTACTCGCGGGCTCATGGAAAAACTGGACAGGTCCGAATTATCCGCTGTGATGGCCCACGAGTTAAGCCACATTCGCCACCATGATATCAAGTTAACGCTAATGGTCGCTATTCTCAGTAATATCTTGTTGATGGTGGTAGATATACTCTTTTACACGATTATTTTTAAGCGAGATAGGCGCGGCGATAATCGGTTATTCGCCATTATTTTAATCTTGCGCTATGTGTTGCCAATTATCACCGTCTTGTTAGCGTTATTTTTGAGTCGTACGCGAGAATACATGGCCGATGCTGGTTGTGTTGAATTAATGCGAGACAACGAACCGATGGCACGCGCCCTGCTTAAAATATCTCAAGATCATGAAGCGAATGCACAAGCTTATCAGCAAGAGTATGGTCAAACGGCCCATGAGCAAGTCCGGCAAGCATCTTATTTATACGACCCCTCGAAAGTTAATACCTTTAAATCAATCACGAGTGCGTTTTCTACTCACCCTTCCATTGAAAGTCGATTGGCGGCCATCGGATTTGTTCGTAAGAAGCAATAAATTAAGTGTCGTTTGCAATGCTGCCTTTCTAATCACGTAATCCAACGCCACGGTATAGTAAATACATATTCAGGAAGATGAGAAACACAATTGTTAAGGTGATAACCAGGATGGCTTCCGATACCGGGATGGAGGTTAGCCCCAACATCGCATAGCGAAATAAATTCACCATGTACAAAATCGGGTTGAAGTGCGATATCGTTTGCCAGAAGGGCGGAAGCATATCCACGTCGTAAAACACCCCACCTAGATAAGTTAATGGGGTGAGCAAGAATGTGGGTATGATGGCAACATCATCAAAAGAGCGAGCAACCACGGCATTGGTAAAACCTGCTAATGAGAAAAGCGCGGATACGGCAATTAGTATTAGAAAAGTGAACCCGAGATGATGCAGATCAACGTCAACAAAAAAAGCTGAAACGATAAATACAAGAATACCAACAATGACTCCACGAATCACACCACCGGTCACATAACCAATCAATAGGAGATAATTCGGCATCGGACTGACAATCATTTCTTCGATACTTTTTTGAAAACGTGCACTAAAAAGAGAGGTGGACACATTGCCATACGCATTGGTGATGACCGACATTAAAATAAGACCTGGAGCAATGAATAAGGGATAACTGACCCCATGAATCAGCCCAATACGTTGGCCAATGAGCGTGCCAAAGATCAAAAAATATAAGGCGGTTGTAATGACTGGGGGCAAGAAAACTTGACTAGCAATTCGAAACATTCGTCGTATTTCTCGGCGAACAATGGTATATAACGCAATGAGCGTCGCTTTGTTAGTCATGGTTGATTAAATCCAAAAACAGTTCTTCTAAGCGGTTTGATTTGTTACGCATCGATTTCACCGCTAACCCCAGTGAATCGAGTTTACGAAAAACATCATTCAAATTGTATTGCTGGTCAACGCGGATTTCAAAGGTGCAACTATCAATCGTGTTCAGAGTGAACGGGCTCAAGTCTGGGAGAAAGTTAATCGGTTGTTCTAAATCAAACACAAAGGTTTGAAATCGCAACGTTTGTAATAAATTCTTCATCGTTGTATTTTCAACAATCTCGCCTTGATGAATGATGGCGATGTTTTTACATAATTGCTCGGCTTCTTCTAAGTAATGGGTGGTTAATATAATGGTGGTGCCTTGTTGGTTGATAAAGGTTAGGAAATCCCACATACTTCGTCGAATCTCAATATCTACACCTGCCGTTGGTTCGTCCAGGATTAATACTTTGGGTTCATGGATCAAAGCCCGGGCAATCATCAATCGACGTTTCATGCCCCCGGATAAGTGGCGAACAATTCCTTTTCTCTTTTCCCAAAGACCCAATTGTTTGAGGAGTTTATCGGCGCGTTGTTTGGCAATCTTACGCGAAATCCCATAAAATCCGGCCTGGTTAATTAGAATTTGTTCGCATGTTTCAAAAATATTGATATTAAATTCTTGTGGGACCAGTCCTAAACAAGCTTTTGCTTCACTGGTTTGTTTATCTAAATCATACCCTTCAATTAATATTTGCCCGGAGGTTTTATATAATAGCGTCGTAATAGCACCAATGGTCGTTGATTTCCCAGCCCCGTTAGCACCCAAAAGAGCAAAAAAATCGCCTTGCTTCACAGACAGACTGATTCCTTTGACGGCGTGAACGCCATTTTGGTAAGTTTTTACAAGGTTTCTGATTTCAAGCGCATTCATTCGATCGATTTCAAAGTCGAAAATGAAAGAGTATACAAGGATAGACTGATATTCGCTAGTCTCGCAGTATATTGCGAGTTCCAAACGCTAATTCGATAAGATTATAACCACGACGAGCGTTAGGTTTTCTAATTGATCAATTGATAATCGCCTTGCTAAATGATGGTATTTTTGACATAATGTCTTCTTTTTTAGAGTAGCCTGTTATGACGCTTAAGACCTTTTTTACCAGCATTGGCCAAGACGCGAATTATAATTTTGAACATATGATTAAGCATAAAGTGATTGACCAGGTGATGGGGGTTTTCGATCCCTATCAATCGTCTTATCAGCAATCGATAGCAACTCCTCTTACCCGATATCATTCTTTTTCAGAATTTGCAGGGCATTTTTCGAATCTATTTTCCTCCCTTCTAATGGCAATTCCTAATCTTATGCTAGGTGTTCTCTCGGTGTTTTGTTATGCAGCGATAGGGTTAGCAATTCTAGCGGCGAAGTTAATTGCTTTACCATTTAGAGTATTGTTTGGCGGACTATTCTCGGGTTCTGGTGAGGGCTTTTTAAGTGCCATGGGAAGTAGTTTGGAAAATGCCACAAAAGGTTTAATTGGCTCGCTAATCAAATGGTCTTTAGTGGTAGCAAACTCATTATTGGAAACAGCGGTGGATGTTCTTCTTATGCCGGCGTTGTTTACAGCAACGTTAGCTACTAAAAGCACAACATCAGTGGTAGCAACGGTAGGTGATGCTTTTGTTGGAATAAAAAATTATTGTTTACCGGAAGAGCCCGCTCAAACGGCAGAAACACTTAACCCCAATATATAAGTATTTGCCTATTTAAGGGAGCCTGGTTTCGATTACACTCATCCCATCGATTTTATGCCTAAAAAGCAACGAAATTCTTGTCATCGAACCCATAACCCAGTAAAATGCTCATCCACGTCGGGGCGTAGCGCAGCCTGGTAGCGCACTAGCATGGGGTGCTAGGGGTCGAAGGTTCAAATCCTTCCGTCCCGACCAATAAAATCTTCAATAACTCAATAAGATACAGCGGCGCATTCTAGCTCCAAATGCGACAATCATTTTTATATTGCTGCATCTGTAAGTCTCAATTTGTTGTCTTCAGCTTTCATTTTCAACCGGTGACAATTTGTCACCACTTCACTTCCTTCTTTGTTTAATCGTTCTTTCAGTTTGTTCCAATATTTTCTGGCTTTTTGATATTCAG